>NZ_JAIRBO010000004.1:0-478224 GCF_021151565.1 Halomonas sp. IOP_6
TCCGCCGCTCGTCAGCGGGTAGCAAGCTACCCCTGTTACCGCTCGACTTGCATGTGTTAGGCCTGCCGCCAGCGTTCAATCTGAGCCATGATCAAACTCTTCAGTTTAAAATCATTGTGATACTTACTCGTCACTCGAAAACGTAATGTTTACGAACAACAAAAGCGCATCAAACTTGGCTCAAGGTTCAAACGAATTCATTCAACTATTGTTTAAAAACTTACGTTTAAAAACTGTCGTTCTCATGACCGCTTGCCTTGATATTTGGTGATTTATCACCCTCATCGGCAAGCGCCCACATGAATTACCTGATCAAATTGTTAAAGAGCTGTTTTCGCTGCTGAACTTCCGAAGAAGTAACTGGCTAGCCGATGAACTGGCTTGCCTCAGCGAGGAAGGCGTATTCTACGCATTTCCTGGTGTTTGTCAATCACTGTTTTGAGTGAGTGAAGCGAGTGAGCGAAGAAAGCGAGATAACGTTGCTTTCTGGCGTGGCTCGTTTCAAAAAGCGTTGGAAGACATCGCAGTATATTGCTGCTGAGTTCTTCTAACTCTCTGACAAACCGAAGGTTTTCACCTTCATTCACCGCTGGTAACGCTGTGCGTCCCCGGCAGCGGATGCGTACTTTACGGATTCGCTGCCGTCTTGGCAAGAGCTATTTATAGATAAATGCAAAAAAGTTTTAAGGCAAACCGTTTTGTGTTTGAAAGCGCTTCGACGGCACTCCATTGACGGTTACACTTACTCAAGCTTTATAGCACCCAACGCCCACTTCACTTTGAGGTCCGTGATGAGCCAGCACCTATTAACTGTCGATTCATTACAGCGCGAAAGCGTTGACCACCTGCTACGCGTTGCGGCGCGTATGGAACCCATCGCCAGTCGCCGCCAAGTTACTCGGGTGCTGGAAGGTGCTGTGCTTGGTAATTTGTTCTTTGAAGCGAGTACACGCACACGCGTGAGCTTTAATGCTGCGTTTTGCCGTCTGGGGGGAAGTGTGTGTGACACCACCGGCTTTACTTTCTCTTCTATGGCCAAGGGTGAATCGCTTTACGATACTAGTCGAGTAATGAGTGGCTATTGCGATGCGATTGTTATGCGCCATCCAGATCAAGGATCGGTAGCAGAGTTCGCCGCTGCCACCAATGTGCCGGTAATTAACGGTGGGGATGGCCCTGGTGAACACCCAAGCCAAGCACTGCTTGATCTTTATACGATTGATAAAGAGTTTCAGCGATTAGGTAAATCACTCAGCGGCGCACATATTCTGCTGACCGGTGATTTGAAATATGGTCGCACCGTGCATTCGCTGATCAAGCTACTGTCTCTCTATGATCCGCTACGCATTACCTTGGTATCTCCACCGGGCCTGGAAATGCCGACCGCGCTGATTGACCTTGTGACGTCTCGTGGGCACCGCGTCGAACAACGTGACTCACTGGCCAGCGACTTCTCAGATCTGGACGTGGTTTACACCACACGCATCCAGAAAGAGCGTTTTACTGATGAAATGAACGAGAGCTTTCAGGGGCTTTCCGACGACTTTATGGTTAATCGCGACTTTCTGGATCAGCGCTGCAGCCAAAGTACGATTGTCATGCACCCACTACCCCGAGATAGCCGCCCTGGCGCCAATGACCTAAACGTGAACCTTAACGGTGATCCGCGTTTGGCGATTTTCCGCCAAACTGACAACGGGATACCCATGCGGATGGCCATTTTTGCCACGCTATTAAAGGTAGATGAGCTGATTGAGAAAGACCTGAGACCCGTGCGCTGGTTTGTGCCATCTCAAACCGGCACTCTAGACCGTTAAGTCATTACATCAGGTTTAATGAGCGATCCGCCCACCAGGAAGTCCTTCCTGGTGGGCAAACCAACCTTCTAGAATAAGCACAGCAGCTATGCCATCGACACTTTCTTCTCGATAGTTACCACGATGACCTGCCGCATGAGCGATCTGCTTCGCTTCGCGAGTAGAGCCACGCTCGTCAACCATTTCACAGGGCTTGCCATAGCGCCCGTGCAGGCGATTACCGAACTTGCGTGACCGTGCGCTCATCGCAGACTCAGTACCATCCATATTCAGCGGCAGGCCAACTACAAACAAGTCAGGCTGCCACTCCTCTACTAACCGTGTAACAACGTTCCAGTCAGGAATGCCGTCTCGGGCGGTTAGCGGCGTTAGCTCGCGTGCGCTATTAAGCAACTCATTGCCTACCGCGACGCCAATACGCCGAGTACCAAAATCAAATGCGAGTATTAGCCGTTGCCCACGATCAGCCATAAAACTCAACCATCATGCATGGCCCGCGTCGCGGGTCATCAGGTTTAGATCAACGCCCAGTATGCCAGCGGCAGCGGTTAGACGCTCGGCGGGAGGGGTGTTAAACAGTACGCTGCCTTGGCCTTCGACCGTCAGCCACGCATTCTCTTTTAGCTCGTCTTCTAATTGCCCAACGTCCCAACCAGCGCAGCCTAGGCACACCAGAAAATCTTCGGGGCCGGTATCGTCGGCAAGCGCCTGAAGAATATCCATCGAGGTGGTAAGCGCGATACCGTCTTCTACCTGAACACTGGAGTCCCACTCTTGGCTATCACCGATATGCAGAATAAAGCCACGATCCTTATGCATAGGGCCGCCATAATAGACCGGTGCATTACGGTGCGGGCTATCATCGCCTCCCAGCGACAGCTGCTCAAAGAGGGCATCGAGGGTAATTTCAAGTGGACGATTGGCGATGACCCCCATGCAACCATTGTGATCATGGTCGCAAAGGTAGATCAGGCTACCGGCAAAATTAGGGTCATCCAAGTGAGGCATAGCCATCAAAAAATGATGCTTAAAGCTTTGCATGCGTCTCCTACGGCTCGCTGAATACTCAACGAGCCTCGCGTTATTAGGCGAATAGAACGTTCAACGGCATCGGTTAGTTAAGACGACGCTCAATAGCATCCAGCAGCATTCCGGCAATGTCCGTGCCGCGCTGATCATCAATTTCACGTACACAGGTAGGACTGGTGACGTTAATTTCAGTGATGTAGTCACCAATCACATCTAAACCAACAAACATCAGCCCTTTTTCACGAATCATGGGTTGCACCTGCTGAATCAACCAGTGGTCACGCTCAGTCAATTCACGGCTGACACCGCGCCCGCCAGCGGCGAGGTTACCCCGAGTTTCACCCGCCGAGGGAATACGCGCCAGCCCGTAGGGCACGGGTTCACCGTCAACCAATAAGATACGCGTGTCGCCATCTTTGATTTCGGCTAGGTAGCGTTGCGCCATAATTTGCCGCTGGCCGTGCAGGGTTAATTGCTCAATGACCGCACCAATGTTGCGGCCATCAGGGCCAATATGAAAAATCCCAGTACCGCCCATGCCATCAAGGGGTTTGAAAATCACATCACCATGTTCCGCGTGGAAAGCACGCAGGACGTCATCACGACTGGCGACAATAGTGGGCGCACAGCACTGGGGAAACTGCTGGGCAAATAATTTTTCATTACACTGCAACAACGCAGCGGTTGGATTAACTACCAGAACGCCTTCCCGCTCGGCAAACCCCAGCAGATGGACCGCATTGGTAAAGTCGGCATCGACAGGCGGGTCTTTGCGCATTAGCACAATATCCAACTCCACCAGTGGGCGCTGAGCCGCTTCGCCGAGGTCGTACCAATGGTTAGGATCGCGATGCACCGTTAATGGGCGCATACGTGCATAAGCCTGTCCTGCGTTCAAGAAAAGATCTTCTTGCTCCATATAATGCAGTGTGTAGCCGCGCTCTTGCGCCGCCCACAGCATGGCCATGGTGGTATCTTTCTTGTAAGCGATGTCGCTGATGGGATCCATCACCACACCGAGATGCAACGTTGATTGGCTCATCGGGGTAACATCCATACATGAACAAAAGGTAAGCAGTATGCCGCACTGCCTGCACAGCTCCAACCGTCGCTAGGGACTACTCGTCTTGCCCGTCCGTTAACGCGCCCGGTACAAGCCGGATAGCACCAGGCTCTAGGGTAATTAACTGCTGCTTATAAAGTCGCCCGATGGCCTGCTTATAAGCACTCTTGCTAACACCTAATCGCGTCTTAATATCATGCGCGGAGCTTTTATCACCCAACGCTAGATAACCACCACTTTCACGTAGCGCCTGCAATACTTTATCACCCACTACATCTAAGCGAGCCACACCCGGGGGGAGCAGGCAAATGTCGACACGACCATCTTCGCGGCGCTGCTTTACATAGCCTTTCAGCGACTGCCCGCGGCGCAGCGGCTGGGTAATATCATCTTGATAGATCAACCCCCAATAGCGGTGATTAACCACTACCTTCATTCCAAGGTCGGTGCGATCGGCCACTACCACAGCCACTTCATCACCTTTTTCCAGCGCCCAAGCATCGTCTGTCAAAAAACGATCCAGGCGCATGGTAGCCACAGGTCGCCCTTGGTCATCGCTATACAGCATTACCAGTACCCGCTTACCGGGATCGGGACGAAAGCGCTGCTCGCTATAAGGCAGCAGTACATCTTTGGGCTGCCCCCATTGCAGAAACGCCCCTGTGCTATTGACCGCCGTCACGGTCAAATAGGCTACGTCACCCAGCTGAGCAGCGGCGTCGCTTGCGGAGCGGGGAGAAGAGTGAGACTCACGGACCATGGGTACCGTCCTTACAGAAAGTAGACTTTCATTATGGTGCCTTGCGCACGCAAGGCAAAGTGCAGCCGGTATACGTAAATTCGACAGCGCATAAGCAGCGACTGACACCACTCAACAGGGCATCAGCCCAGCTAGTAAGCACTTACTTACGCGCACCGTTAAAAAATAAGCCCCTAAAATATTCCTTAAGAATAGGCTCTTAAGAATAAATATTTAAAAATGAGCTCTTACAAGTGGGTACAGAGAAGTGAGCACTAAAAAGTGAGTACTTACACATCACCGAAGTGGTGCTGTAGCAACGTTAACGCAACAACAGGTGCCGTTTCAGTACGCAATACTCTTGGGCCGAGCGTCAGCGGTGTAAAACCACCGACAGTGGCCGCATTAATATCCGCAGCACTTAAGCCACCCTCTGGGCCGATTAAGAGCGCTACTGAAGCGGGGCATGGCTGTTGCGAAAATACATTGCCCGTCGCTAGGTGAAGCATCAAGCGTAACGGCTCTTGCCGCTCGGCCAGCCAATCATCCAGCGCTTTTGGTGGATAGACGGGGGGGACAACCGCTCGCCCACTCTGTTCACAAGCGCTAGCCGCAACCGCCTGCCAGTGAGCCAGTTTTTTCTCTTCACGATCGCCCTTGAGACGCACATCACCCCGCTCTGTGTAGAGCGGGGTAATCGCTGCAACGCCCAGCTCAACGGCTTTTTGAATGGCATAATCCATCCGGTCGCCTTTCGAGATCGCTTGGCCAAGGTGCACCGCTAACGGCGATTCGCCACTACCCGGCCAGACAGCCTCGATGATCACTGTCGTTTGCTTGCGACCAACATCGGCTAAGCGCACGCCAGCCTCTTGGCCGTTGCCATCAAACAGCATCAGCGGTGCACTTTCGCCCAACCGTAGCACCCGCGTCACATGCCGCGCTGGGCCGTCAGGCAGAGTGATGGTTGCGCCCACTGCAAACTCAGCGGGCACATAAAGGCGGGGCATTTTGCCGTGTAAGGCAACCCAGTCAGCAGCATGCATACTTAGTGAGTATTCTCGGCTGCTTGCTGAGCCTGCTGCGCTTCACGCTGCTTGCGCTGAGCATACATGGCTTCAAAATTCACCGGCGCCAGCATTAGCGGCGGGAAACCACCACGGTTGACTAGGTTGTCAACGCACTCACGGGCATAAGGGAACAGCAAGTTGGGGCAGAACGCACCCAGAGTTTGTTCCAGCTGAGCCCCTTCAATTCCAGCAATACGGAACAGGCCGGCTTGCTCTACTTCTGCAAGGAACGACGTAGTGCCGGTTTCGCTATCGTTAACCTGGGCAGTCACCTTTACAACCACTTCGTACTGGTCGTCGGCTATTTTCTGGCTAGTGGTGTTCAGATCCAGATTCACCTTAGGCTTAAATGCCTGCTTGAATACTGAAGGTGAGTTCGGCGCTTCAAAGGAAATATCTTTCACATAGATACGCTGTAAAGAGAACTTCAGCTGAGGCTTTTCGCCTTCTGCGGCGCCTGCCTGCGGGGTGTTGTTATCTTCCGCCATTGGGATACTCCTAATTGTTCATCTGCTAAAAAATTGCGCGACAGCGCACGGTTAAATACTTTCTACTTAATTACTTTTTTACCACCGGAAGACCATCGGCCTGCCACTGCACCATGCCACCTCTTAACTTATTGACACGTTCAAAACCTGCCTTAGCAAGTTTTGCCTGGGCAGCGCCAGAGCTCTGGCCATGCTTACATACCACGATGATCGGCTGGCTTTTCACTTTCTCCAGTTCATTCATGCGGCTGTCGAGGTTGCTTTGAGGAATATTGCGTGCACCTGCAATATGTCCTGCTTTAAAGTCTTTGCTTTCACGGATATCCAGCACCACCGCGTCTTCACGGTTAATAAGCTGAGTCGCCTGGGTAGAGGTCACAGCATGCGTGGCGGCGCTGCGCGCTTCGTACGCCACCCATGCTATTAATACCAGCAAAAACGCCCCGACAAGTAGGGGGTGGTTCATTACGAATTCGAACAGCTGATCGATCATCGTGAACACAATCTCTTGGTCTATGCAGAAAAAAGCGGCCTAGCCGCCTCCAGAAACGCAACAAGTATACACGTCACACGGCATACCGCGCAGGCCATGACGCCCAACGGCTGCCTGCGTTATGATGCCCCATGCGCGCGCCTGTCGCGACCCTGATTATAAGGTGTTGTCTGAAAACTGTTTGAGCAACCTTCACCAACGTTTCAAACAGCACCTCATGTCGCTTGGCTGACCAACATAACGAGGTTTTCATGGCTACAACTGCACCGCGCCCCGTGGCGCTAATCATTTTAGATGGCTACGGCCACAATCCCGATAGCGCCCACAACGCAGTGGCCGCAGCTAATACGCCCAACATGGACAAACTGTGGGCCAACCGCCCGCATGCCTTTGTGCACACTGATGGTCGCCATGTGGGTCTGCCTGACGGGCAGATGGGTAATTCTGAAGTAGGCCATATGAATATTGGTGCCGGACGCATTGTCTACCAGGACTTCACCCGCATCACCAAAGCAATTGAAGACGGCGATCTAGACACCAACGAGGTGCTGACCAAGCCCATCGACGAGGCCGTTGCCAATGGCCGTGCTGTCCACTTGCTTGGGCTGCTTTCTCCCGGCGGCGTGCACAGCCACGAAGACCACTTTATTGCCATGGCCGAGCTTGCTGCCCGACGCGGCGCGCAGCGCATTTTTATCCATGCGTTTTTAGACGGACGCGATATGCCGCCGCAAAGTGCGCTCCGCTCGATCGAGCGTGCTAATGCACGTTTGGCAGAGCTGGTAGGTGCCGACAATGGCTTTGTTGCATCAGTCATTGGCCGCTTTTATGCAATGGACCGTGATAACCGCTGGGAGCGGGTTGAGCAAGCCTACCGCTTGCTGACCGATGGTCACGCTGACTTTATTACTTCCAGCGCTGAAACCGCCCTGCGCGACGCTTACCAGCGCGGCGAAACCGACGAATTTGTCGCTTCTAGCAGTATTCCGCTGAATGGCACCGCCATTACGCTCCAAGACGGCGATGCAGCTATTTTCCTTAATTTTCGCTCCGACCGCGCCCGCGAATTAACGCGTGCAATCACTGAAGCTGAGTTTAACGGCTTTGAGCGACGTGTACGTCCTACGCTGGCTGGCGACGGTTTAGTCACGATGACCCAGTACGCCGCCAACATTCCAGCACCAGCGGCCTTTCCCCCTTCTGATCTCACCGACACCCTGGGGGAAGTGGTTGCTAAACGAGGCCTAACTCAGCTACGTATTGCAGAAACAGAAAAGTATCCCCACGTCACCTTTTTCTTCTCCGGCGGTAATGAAGCCGAGTACGCAGGCGAAGAGCGCATTTTAGTGCCCTCCCCTCGTGACGTTAAAACCTACGACGAAAAACCCGAGATGAGCGCCTTTGAGATCACCGATAAGCTGGTGAACGCTATCGACAGTGGTCGCTTTGACTTAATAGTGTGCAATTATGCCAATGGCGACATGGTTGGCCATACCGGTGACTTCAACGCCGCGGTAAAAGCGATTGAAACCGTTGATACTTGCGTTGGCCGGGTAGTAGAGGCCATTGAGCGTGCTGGTGGTGCTTGCCTGATCACAGCTGACCATGGCAATGCCGAACAGATGGTGCATCCAGAAACAGGCGCGCCGCAAACAGCCCACACTACCTTTACGGTGCCGTTGATTTACGTGGGAGAGCAGAATGGACGGCTGGAAGATGGACGACTGTGCGATTTAGCGCCGACGCTGTTAACCATGATGAACCAGGCTCAGCCCGAAGCAATGACAGGTAACCCACTGATTCATTTTGATTGATGCTGATGCGATGGACGTTAGCTGTCGCGCTCATGCTGGCGTTAGGTTATGCGCCAGCAAGTTTAGCCCAGCCAAATGAAAATGCCGCGCGCCAACAGTTGGATGCGATTGGCCAGGAGATCGAAGCGGCTGCCCAGCGCCTCAGTGCGACCGGGCAAGCGCGGGATAGCGCCGAGCGTGAGCTGCGCCATGTGGAAACGGAGCTTGCCGAGACTCACCAGCGCCTGGATCAACTTCAGGCTGAGCGCCGTCAACTGGCCGACGAAACGACCCAACTTCGCCAACACCGAGAGCGCTTGGAAGGTGAGCGTGAAGCACAATACGCTGCGCTGAGCCAACAGTTGGCAGCCCTTTATCGACTGGGGCCAACGCCCCAGTTAAAACTGCTCCTTAACCAAAGCGATCCAGCCGAGCTAGACCGAATGCAGGCGTATCTAAATCGCCTGACTCAGGCGCGTCAGCAACGCCTTACGGATATAAGCCGCCTCGACACCGCACTGGCAGATACCGAGCAAGCGCTCAGCGAGCGTCAAACGCGCCTTGATGCATTAGCCGACGAGCTAGAAGAGCAAAGCGCGATACTCGCTCAACGAACCGAGGAGCGGCGTGGCGTCGTAGCGACCCTAGATGACCGCTATGGCAGCGAAGAGGATCGCTTAGCCGATCTAAACCAAAGCCGTGAGCAGGCCGAGCAGCAGCTAAGGGCGATACAAGCGGAGCTGGCTCGTTTAGCCGAGCCAACACCGACCACACACATCACCCGCACGCAGGGCGATTTACCCTGGCCCGTTCAAGGAGCCATTACGGCAACCTTCCAGCGTAGAGACGGCGTGCACTATAACGGTATCGTGATCCGAGCAGATTCGGGCAGTGCAGTAACAGCCGTTCATACGGGCCGCGTGGTATTCGCCGACTGGATGCGTGGCTTTGGCAACCTGCTGATTATTGATCACGGTGACCAGATCATGACGCTCTATGCTCACTTGCAACAATTTAGTGCGCGGCCCGGTCAACAAGTAAGCCGTGGCGCTGAAATTGGACGTGTCGGCAACAGCGGCGGGCAGACCAACCCCGCGCTTTACTTCGAAGTGCGGCGTAGCGGTGAACCAATTAATCCACAACGTTGGATTGCACGCCGCTGACGGGATAAGCTGACTCCTATGAATTAACAATCATGTCTCAACTTATGCAGCGCCTTCTGGCGCTGCCTTTCGCCTAGCGGAGTCCGCATGACGCTATCTGTTACCAAGGTATCGGCCCCTGCCAAGCGCTTTTTGGCTACCCTGCTCCCGCTTGTACTGCTGACTGCTCCTCTCCCCTTAGTGGCTCAGTCTGCAAATAGCGTTGCTGATGACCTACCGCTTGAAGAGATCCAGACCTTTGCTGAGGTGTTTGAGCGCATTAAACGTGGCTATGTCGAAGAAGTTGACGACCGCACGTTATTGCGTAATGCCATGCGAGGCATGCTTAGCGAGCTAGATCCCCATTCAGCCTATTTAGACGAAGAAGAGTACCGAAGCCTGCGCGAATCCACCCAAGGTGAGTTTGGCGGTATTGGCATTGAAGTAGGCACAGAAAACGGGCAGCTAATAGTTATTACCCCCATCGATGACACACCGGCTTCACGAGCGGGTCTGTTATCCCGTGATGTGATTGTGGCCATCGATGGAACGCCAACCGACAGCTTATCGCTTCAAGAGGCGGTTAACCTGATGCGTGGCGAACCGGGTAGCCAACTGCGTATTTCCGTCTTGCGGGCGGGTGAAGAGTCTCCGCGTGAGTTCACACTAACGCGCGAAGTGATTCGCAATGAAAGCGTTAAGCATGAAGTGCTGGAGCCAGGCTATGGCTACTTGCGAATTAGCCAGTTTCAGTCGCGCACCCCAGAGCAGGCACGAAGGTCGTTAGAACGTATGGCCCGAGAGCAGCCACTTGAGGGACTCATTCTCGATTTACGCAATAACCCAGGTGGCGTTTTGCAGGCCGCCGTTGGCGTTGCCGACCTGTTCCTGGATGAAGGACTGATTGTGTACACCGAAGGACGACTTTCTGACACCGAAATGTCGTTTTCGGCATCGCCAGAGACACCCGCTGGTGATGTGCCGCTCGTTGTACTGATCAACAGCGGCAGCGCCTCGGCTGCTGAAATTGTCGCAGGGGCGCTTCAAGACCAGCGCCGCGGGGTGATAATGGGTACCGAAAGCTTTGGCAAAGGCTCCGTGCAGCAGATCATGCCGCTTGGCAATGGTGAAGGTCTTAAGCTGACAACCGCGCTTTACTACACCCCCAATGGGCGCTCAATCCAAGCACAAGGTATCGAGCCTGATGTGGAAGTGGTGCGCGGCCGGCTGGAAATAGCTGAGGGGCAACGTCGAATCCGCGAAGCTGATCTTGATGGTCATCTAAGCGGCCAAGACGCAATGCCCCGGGAGCGGGCTGAAATGTCTCAGCGCCTACGCGAGGACTATCAGCTCAGTGAAGCACTGAACTTACTCAAAGCATTGAACGTGGTGGATCGTCGGCGCCGTTAACGACACGACTGCGGCAGGCGTCCTCGCTCTCCGATTGCCTGCCGCATCACCAGTCGTTTTATCGGCACCAACTGGTTCATACCACTCATTCCCATATTGCGCGCCAGCGTCAATGCAGGCACCTGGCTACCGAAAAGCACTTTAAACCCTTTCATCAGCCCTAGCATGGCGCTGTTATCGAAGCGCCTACGCCGCTCGTAGCGACTCAGCGTGGTCAGCGCCCCCCAGGGGGCTCCTCGCTGCCATGCATTAATCACTTCCTCAGCCAGCACTGCCGCATCCATAAATCCTAGGTTAACGCCCTGCCCCGCTAGCGGGTGAATGCTATGGGCCGCATCGCCCACCAAGGCAAAATTAGGCTGTACGTAGTGAGCAGCGTGGCGCTGAATCAGCGGAAACCGATAGGCCGTATCAACGGCACTCACCTGACCTAAACGGTAGTCAAAGGCTTCACTTAGCGCCTGCCCCAACGCATCACTAGAGAGCGATGTAAGTTGATGTGCATGCTCAGGCGTGGTCGACCAGACAATCGAACAGTAGCGATCATCACCGCTCACTGTTAATGGCAAAAAAGCCAGTGGATGGCCAGCGATAAAAGCCTGGCGAGCCGTGTCGCCATGGGACTTTTCACACCTTACGGTGGTGACAACGGCCTCTTGCTGCATAGACTCTTCAGCCACCGATATCACTGCCAATTCACGCATGGTGGAGCGTGCACCGTCGGCAGCAATTAATAATGGCGTATTCAGTTGTCGGCCGTCATCCAGCACTAACCAGCGCCCGTTATCCGAGGTTTGCAAAGCCTCCACGCCCACTCCAAAGAAAGTGCTAACTGAAGGCAGCGCTAGCACCTGCTCATTTAACGCGGCCAATGTCACATCGTTTTCAACAATATGTCCAAGTACGGGCGCACCTGCTTCATCGGCGGAAAAATGGATGCTACCGCTGCCTTCTGCATCCCACACCTGCATATAACGGTAAGGCGTTACCCTAGTAGCAGCCATCGCGGGCCACGCCTTCAAGTATGAGAGCAGCCGCTGAGAAACCGGCGTCAGTGCACTCACCCTGGGGGCAGGCGGATGGTCACCAAAGGCATCTAAGCGCAGTGGTGCTGCTTTGGTTTCTACCAACGCCACTTGCATCCCAGCGTTAGCCAGCAGTCCTGCTAGCGCCGTGCCGACCATTCCAGCGCCTACGATCACCGCGTCAAAACGTTCAACCGGCACATCTATTGCCGCTGCTTGCGTTTTCATAACGTTCCCTTAGCTACTTGTTGCATCAGCGCTCCAGCCCCATTGCTCTGCGTGCCAAGCTGCGGCGAAGCGGGCCCACTAAATTAAGCCCCACCAGGCCGGCGGCTCGGGCATGCGGCAGTAGGGGCAGCGAATAGCCAAATAGACGCACTAACCCATCGCTAAACCGGATGACATTGGCACGGTCTTGCGCACGACGCTGCTCAAAGGCTAGTAGCATGTCCATATCACCAAGAGTACGTTGGTTCTGAGCGCCCTGCGCTAGCGCTTCGACCAGATCCATCACTGAGCGCAGTGCCAAGTTGAACCCCTGACCCGCTACCGGGTGAAGCGCATGGGCAGCATTTCCCAACACCGCCAACCCAGGTCGAACTGGCTCTTCCGCGGTAATCAGCGAAAGTGGGTAGCTGAAACGCTGCCCCACCCGAGTAAAACGCCCGACTCGATCACCAAAGGCAGCTTGTAGCTGGCGTAAAAACGCCGAATCGGAGAGCGCTAGTCGCGCCTGCTCTGTGCCGCTGGCATGCGTCCAGACCAGCTCCATCGCTTGGCCAGGCAGTGGCAGCAGTGCGATTGGCCCTTCTGCTGTAAAGCGCTCATAGGCAACCCCCTCGTGGGGCTGGCTAATACCGACATGGGCAATGACGGCTGTTTGCTCGTAAGAGCGGTGGCGACTACTGATGCCCAACTGCTCTTTCAGCCCAGATCGCCCGCCATCAGCGAGAATAGTCAGCGCTGCCGTTAGTTCACTGCCATCGGAAAGCAACAGGCGGTGGCCGCTAGCTTGTGGCGTGAGTTGCGCCACCGTTGCAGGGCAGTGCCACTCAATCGGCAGTTGCTGAAGATGGTGATGCAGCACGCGCCCCATCCAAGCATTAGGAATGACATGCCCCAATGCCGACACTCCCAGCTCCTGAGCACTAAGCCTCGTGGCACCTAAGCGCCCCCGCTCGCTGATATGAATGCGCTTGATCGGGGTAGCTTCACTGCGCATCGCTTCCCAAACACCCAGTTGGCGAAAGCGTTGGGCAGAGCCCTCAGCGATAGCACTGGCCCTAGCATCAAAGCTTGGCTGCCACGCTGACTTCTCAGCGTTTTCAGGTAAGGCTGCCGCTTCAACAATTGCCACACGCCAGCCGTAGCGCTCAATCAACGGCGCTAACGCACAGCCCAAGCTGGCACCGACCAACCCGCCTCCCACAATAACGATATCGTGGGTGAGCGTAGCTACTTGCTGCTGCCTTACCTGCTGAGTCTTATGCATTGCCATCTCCTACGGATAAACTAAACCCAGCAAATGTAATTTCGTAATGTAAATTACATAAACAAATATCAATAGAATTTTACTGCTTATTTATTAACCATTAATTGCTCTATATCAGCAATTCGCTTTGGCACGGCTGACGTAAGTACTTCATGCCCATCGCGGGTCACCACGACATCATCTTCAATACGAATTCCAATTCCGCGGTAAGCGGCAGGAATATCATCATCGCAGGGAATATATAAACCAGGCTCAATCGTGACGACCATGCCTTCGGTTAGCAGGCGCGGTGTCTCTTCATCCAACCGATAAGTTCCTACATCGTGTACGTCTAGCCCCAACCAATGGGACGTAGAGTGCAGGTAGAAGCGCCGATAGCTCTCATCGTCAATGCACGCCTGTACATCGCCCTCTAACAACCCGAGACTGATCAGTCCAGCGGTTAAATCCCTCACGACCCCTTGGTGAATATCCGCCAGCGTGGCTCCCGGCTTGACGGCGTGCACTGCACGCTCTTGCGCATCTAGCACCACTTGATAAAGCGCCCACTGAGCGTCATTGAACCGACCATTAACCGGGAACGTACGGGTAATATCCCCAGCGTAGAGGTCGAACTCGGCCCCTGCGTCAATCAGCACAAGTGTATCGGCCTGCAACGTATCGCTGTTCTCAATATAGTGCAGCACGCAAGCGTTAACGCCACCACCAACAATGGTGCTATACGCAGGCCCGCTAGCACCTTGCCAAACGAATTCGTGCTCTAACTCTGCCTGCAACTGATACTCGCTTAACCCTGGACGGCAGACACGCATCGCACGCGTATGCGCCTTTGCTGAAATAGCGGCCGCATGGCGCATTAAGGAAATTTCAGCAGGGCTTTTAATAAGGCGCATCTCATGAATAAGCGGGCGGCTATCCAACCATCCTTTCAATGCTGGCTTACCTCGGCGTAGACCAGCTTGAGCGCAGGCCAACGCCTCTTCTGCAATACTCAGCGCCTCGGGATTATCTAATGGCAGGTAGAGCAGTTCGCGGCCTGCCAATAGACCTGGTAACAGTTCTTCCCGCTGAGCATTTTCAAACGCTTGATCAATGCCATGCTGAGCCTCAACGCCCTGGGCTCCTAGCCGTCTACCTGTCCAGGCTTCCATAGTGGCGTCGCGGTCTTGGCAAAACACCACGCTTTGGCCTGCCTCGCGCCCAGGCAGCACTACAAGCAACGCATCGGGCTCTTGAATGCCGGTTAAGTAGTAAAAATCACTCTGCTGGCGGAACGCGTATTCGCTATCGTGAGAGCGCGTTACCAAGGCAGCGCTTGGCACCACTAGCGCAGCATTGGTAGGCAGCTGGGCAATGAGCGCTTCTCGACGCTGGCGGTATTCTGCCGGCGCAATAGCGGCGGGGCGAGGCAGTAACTCAGGCAACATAGATAACTCCTGTATTAATGAACGGGGGCGTCGGTCTGCTCAACCTGGGGCATTCCTGGGTGCTGCTCGGTGTAGAGCAGCATTGCCGCCATACGCGCGTGTTCCGTCAGCGCAAATAGATCATTTTCGTTTTCAGGACTATCCTCGATATCGGTTTCGAT
This sequence comes from Halomonas sp. IOP_6, assembly GCF_021151565.1. NCBI lineage: Bacteria > Pseudomonadati > Pseudomonadota > Gammaproteobacteria > Oceanospirillales > Halomonadaceae > Halomonas > Halomonas sp. IOP_6. Next base: position 15,150 of record NZ_JAIRBO010000004.1, read on the forward strand.
CTGTACGAGTCCTGCGAGATCATCGATGGCCTCCTGAAGCGTCTTAGACCAGCGTTCGCGTAGTGCCTCATCAGCTATGTCCTCAACAACTTCCATAAAACCCAGCGTCCACTCTTTTAGCCCCTGGGCTTGCTCGGCGAGTGAAAAAAGCTCATCGGGTAGCAGCGGTGTGTAATTCAAATCGCTGGCGCTCAATGCCTCCAGCGTTTGACGCCGCCAACCTAGTAAGCGTTCAGCGCTAGCAGGATCTCGCGGCTGCTCGACCCCTAAGCTTAGGCATACTTCTTCTAGCCATGCTTCAGCCGTCACATCACGCAGCGCTAACAGACCACTTAGGCGGCCATCCAAAAACGCGGGCGACTGCATACTTCCATGCAGAAGAAAAACATCCGCGACGTCAGAAAAATCCTGGCGTTCATTGATTAGGGACATGGGCATTGCTCGCTATACAAAATGGGGAATGAAGTCGTCGTAACAACATGTCTAAAAGGGTGTTAAACCGCAGAAGGAATCTTACGGCGCGCGCGCCTGTGCGTTGACCCCACATAAGCGGCTCTCTTATAGTGAATGCCAACTATCCTTCCTATGCAGCGATGTTAACGCATTGGTCAACAAAATGACCTGTGCTGGAGTTTTTGATGAGTAACGCGAAGCGGCCAACCAAAGAAATCACCCTACTGGGTCGCAGCTACATGATTGCTTGCGACACTGGCGAAGAAGCTAAGCTTGAACGTGCTGCTCGCTATTTAGATCGCGCGATGAATGGTATTCACGCCCAAAGCAACGCCCTTGGCAGTGAACGGGTTGCAGTGATGGCAGCCCTGAATATCACCCATGAATTGCTTGAGATTATGGATGAGCACCGCGCGAGCGAAGCAAACCTTAGCCGCCTAAACGACCGCCTTGAACGGGCACTAGCAGATACACGCCAACAAAAAGAACCGTAAGAACCTGCTGTCGGCTCTTTGGCATTATCACTGGCTCTGTTAGGATAGAGATGTTCTCTGGGGTGTACGCCAGTCGTTATAGTCCCTCGAGCCTATGCGAAGTACCCAGGGGGCCAAATGCTAGCCAAACCCGTGTGCACGTCCGTGCGTCGGAAAGCCTGACGGTTTGGCTGCGGCCACCCACCTGAACCAGTAGGTTCAGGGCCAGAACGACAGCGGCATTCTGGGGAACACTTAGTTTTGGTTAGCTCGTCATGAGTAGCTCGTTATGAACGATACTGCTGACCGCAGTTCATCAGGCGATAAAATTGCGCTTCGCCGTGAGCTTAGACGCAGACGCCGTATCCTTTCCCTAGATCAGCAAAAACAAGCCGCTGCCGCTCTTTGCCAGCGCCTTAAAGGGCTACCTGAAATTCGTCGCGCGAAACGCATTAGCCTTTATTTACCGGTTAACGGCGAGATAGACCCGACACCATTAATACCTTGGCTTCGTCAGCGAAAAGTAAGCATTTACTTACCGGTATTGCGCCCATTATCGACTAATCGCCTTTGGTTTGTTGCCTACCGCGAATCCACCCCCATGGTTAAAAACCGTTTTGGCATCGCAGAGCCCTGCTCACGATTTGCCGCCGATAAGCGCAATCGCCTGCCGGCTTGGGCGCTAGATACGCTTATTGTTCCGCTGGTAGGGTTTGATAAGCAAGCAAATCGCATGGGCATGGGAGGTGGTTTCTATGATCGTAGCCTCGCTTTTATGCGCCGCCGCCAAGGGCCAGTACCGACACTCATAGGCGTTGCTCACGCCTGCCAACAGGTGGATGCGTTACCCATCGAACCTTGGGATATTCCGTTGGACGTGATAGCTAGTGACACAAGGGTTATTCGACCAACTAAAACGGGCTGATCATTAAGATCAGCCCGTTTTAAATATCAACCTCGACTAGTTTGGCGCAGCGTTTACGCTGAAAGCGCTGTGATCAACTTAGTAAGTTAACTCCCCGATAGCGCTTGCGCGTATCCAGTGGCGAGTACTCCAAGTAAAAACACCACTGTTAGCGCCATCACCATATCAGGCTTTTTACGCCGCATGCCTCATCTCCAACGTCTTTCACGGTTGCCAAATGTCCTTAATGTGTCATCTAGACAATGTTTCTAAAATGATGACACACCTCATTAATTTCGCCCACGACTATAGGGCTATAGGGGAGGACTGACAACTGCTTTCAGTGCAATTTTTAACGCATCATTAAACGTTTTCAAAAGTTCACTTTTCTTAACAGCTCTGCACCTCGGGGTTAGTGATCACTTACAATTATTTACGCCATGAAGAGCCGATATGCTGGGTTATCACTCTCCCACCAATAACGGTAACCAATCGCATCTAAGTACTCTGCGACATGGGTTTGATCACTGCTCGGTACTTGCATACCGACCAATACACGACCGTAGGCAGCACCATGATTTCGGTAGTGGAACAGTGAAATATTCCAATCATGGGGTAGCTGGGTTAAAAAGTTCATGAGCGCACCAGGGCGCTCCGGGAACTCAAAGCGGTAGAGCTCTTCTTCAAAGCGCTCGCTAGGCCGACCACCGCTAAGATGGCGGATATGAAGTTTTGCCAGCTCATTGTCGGTCAAGTCTTCAACCTGATAGCCAGCTTCACGAAGCTTATCAATCACCGCCTGGCGGTCTTCCCCACCCGGTTTAACTTGAACACCCACAAAGATATGAGCCTCGCTATTATCTGCATAGCGATAGCTGAACTCGGTGACCATGCGCTTACCCAGCGTGCGGCAAAACTTTTTAAAACTGCCTGGGTTTTCCGCAATGGTCACCGCCAAAATCGCTTCACGCTGCTCACCCAGCTCGGTGCGTTCCGCAATATGTTGCAAACGATCAAAATTGGTATTCGCGCCAGAGTTAATACATATCAACGTCTCGCCTTCAGCACCGGTTTGCTGCACATATTTCTTCAAGCCAGCTAGCGAAAGCGCCCCTGACGTTTCTGCGACGGCACGAGTATCTTCAAAGATATCCTTCACCGCTGCGCACATCTCATCGGTATTCACCGTGATAACGTCGTCGATTAAGTCACGTACCAGAGAAAAAGGCACTTCACCGATTTGCGCGACGGCGACACCTTCCGCGAACACGCCAACTTGATCCAGCACGACCCGCTCCCCGGCTTCTAGCGCGGCTTTTAAACAGGCACTGTCTTCGGCTTCTACGGCAATGATTTTGATATCTGGGCGCAGATATTTCACATACGCTGCGACGCCTGCAATTAAGCCGCCGCCACCGACAGGAATAAAAATAGCGTCTAGACGGCCGCTGTGCTGGCGCAGAATTTCAACACCAATGGTGCCCTGACCTGCGACCACATCGATATCATCAAACGGCGGAATATAGGTATAGCCATGCTCTTTAATCAATTCTTGAGCATGCTCAGCAGCAGCAGCAAATGCATCACCTTTCAAAATAACCTTAGCACCGCGGGCACGTACTGCCTGAACCTTAATATCGGGCGTAATACGCGGCATCACAATAACCGCTTTCACACCCATCAACTTGGCTGCCATAGCCAGACCCTGGGCATGATTGCCCGCCGATGCCGCAATCACGCCCTTGGCCTTCTGCTCTTCCGTTAGCTGGGCCATTTTGTTGTAAGCACCACGAATCTTGAAAGAAAACACTGGCTGAAGATCTTCGCGCTTAATCAAAATTTGGTTATTGAAACGACGCGACAAAAAGGGAGCGGGTGAAATAGGGGTCTCACAAGCGGCTTCATAAACGCGGGCTTGGAGGATCTTTTTGACGGTTGCTTCGAGCATGCGGGAATCCCAAAAAAATAACGTGACCCTGACGGGAGAGAGCAAAGCCTTTATTGGTAGCAGATTACGCCTAGCGTCGTCTAGCGGCGTTTCCATCGGCAGTGGGCGCTAAGGCCGTTATACTAGAGAACACTGCCTAACCCTGACGCAGGAAAATATGATGACCCAAGATGAATTGAAAGCGGCCGTAGCGGATGCTGCAGTTAAAGAGATTGAGCCTCATCTCGAAAAAGATACCGTGCTAGGTATTGGCACAGGTTCAACAGCGAACCTGTTTATTGATCGTTTAGGCCCGCTAAGAGATCGTTTCAAAGGTGCCGTTGCCAGCTCAGAAGCCAGTGCTAAGCGTCTACAGGCGCTAGGTATTGAGATATTCGAGCTGAACAATGTTGGCGATGTGCCTTTTTACATCGACGGTGCAGACGAAGTAAACGCTAACTTACAAATGATTAAAGGGGGTGGCGCAGCGCTAACCCGGGAAAAAATCGTCGCCGCCTGCGCCAAGCGATTTATTTGCATTGCCGATGGTTCGAAATACGTGAACCAACTTGGCAACTTCCCGCTACCGGTAGAAGTTATTCCGATGGCACGCTCCTACGTCGCTCGAGAGCTGGTCAAGCTAGGTGCTGACCCCGTCTATCGGCAAGGAGTAGTCACCGATAATGGCAATCAAATTATCGACTGTTTTGACTTTATGATCGACGACCCAGCATCCATGGAAGCGTGTATTAATGCCATTGTAGGCGTCGTCACGAACGGTTTATTCGCCCAGCGCGGTGCCGATGTACTGCTGTTAGGTAAAACGGACGGCGTAGAACGAACCGCGTTACGTTAGCCACTGACCAAGCCCATCGAGCGTGCGCGCCAATGCGCCTCTATGGGCTTCAATCACCTCTCGCCCAGCCTGCCCAATTTGCAGAGCAAATGATGGCGTTGCCAGCCGCTCGGCCAGCGCGTCGGCTAAGGCTTCGGGTGTTTCCACAACGCTTAACGCGCCTGCCGCTAACAGCGGCTCAGCCACATCGCTAAAGTTGTCAAGTGAAGGGCCGCAGAGCACTGGCTTACCCAACGCAGCAGGCTCCAGTACGTTGTGGCCGCCCAACGGTACCAAACTACCGCCAACATAGGCCACATGCCCTGCTGCATACAGCGTTGCCAGCTCACCTAGCGTATCCCCCAGGTAAACCTGCGTTTGTGGCGTCACGGCCTGCTGCTGGCTGCGACGGCTGAGTGCCCAGCCGCCTTGGGAACACAGCTTGGCCACTTCGTCAAAACGCTGCGGGTGTCGCGGCACCAATACCAATAACGCTGTTGGAAAGCGCTTCAATAGCTGACGGTGAGCCTCCAAGAGCAGTGCTTCTTCCCCGTCGCGGGTGGAACCTGCCACCCACACTGGGCGCGCGCCCCAAGATTGAAGTAAGTACTCACTCTCTTTCAGAGCCTTTACCTGAGAGGGCATCTCAAATTTTAACGATCCAACGACCTGAGTTACTGCTGCGCGGCAACCCAGTGCCTGAAAGCGCTCGGCATCTTGGGCAGATTTAGCAGCCAGCCATGTGACGTTAGCTAATGCACTCGCCATTAACGAACGCAAGCGCTGATAGCGTGCAAAGGCTCGTGGCGATAGCCGCCCGTTGACGACTGCGACAGGTACTGCTTGTTGGTGGCAAGCGTGCAGTAGGTTGGGCCACAGTTCGGTTTCAAACAGAATGGCAAGAGTGGGCTGCACGCGGGTAATAAAACGCTTGGCCGCGCCCGGAAAATCCAAAGGAAGAAAGCAGTGAGCAAGCCTTACTTGATCTGGCGCGGTTTGCTCACCGATGAGTGCTTGAACCTGCTGAGCACCCGTCGCGGTCATTGTGGTCAACAACAGGCTGTGCTGAGGGTAACGCGCCAGAAAACCCTCTATTAGCGGGCGGGCAGCGCGCACTTCCCCCACCGAGGCACAGTGCAACCAAATTCGCGGCCCAGGGGGAAGCTTACCCAAACGCATACCAAGCCGCTGCAAGCGCGAGTAAGTAAGTACTTGCTCACGCCAGATGCGCCAGCCAATAAGCGGCGACAATATATAGAGCACCGCTGAATAAACAAGCCGAGGCCAAATCGGCGACGCCATTAGCCCTCGCGATCCAGGATGGAGCTAATCATTGCGGTGGTCGATACGCCATCTTCAAAGCCAAGTACTTTTACATCGCCGCCGTTGGCGATAACGGCCTCCCCTCCTGCAATATCTTCAGGGCGGTAATCGCCACCTTTCACCAAAATATCCGGCAAAACGGCTTCAATTAGCGCTTGGGGAGTATCGTCACTAAATGGCACGACCCAATCGACAGCGCCTAATCCAGCCAGTACTTGCATGCGGCGATTAAGCGGATTGATTGGCCGTTTAGGGCCTTTCAAACGGCCAATAGAGGCATCATCATTTACCGCAACGATGAGGCGATCCCCCAAGCGTTTGGCTTGTTCCAAGTAGGCCACGTGTCCTGCATGAAGAATATCAAAGCAGCCATTGGTCATCACCACGCGTTCGCCACGCAGCTGGGCTGCACGCACGGCGTCGACCAGCGGGACTTGGTCAATCACCCCGAACTCAGCCAGCTTGTCGCCGTGTAGCGCGGTGTAGAGCTCGGCTATCGAGAGCGTCGCCGTTCCCGGTTTGGCTACCACCAAGCCCGCCCCCAAGTTGGCCAGCATCATCGCTTCTGGCAATGCATGGCCTGATGCCAGCGCGAGCCCCATCAGGCCAATCACGGTATCGCCTGCGCCGGTTACGTCGAACACTTCCTGGGCTCGGGTGGGCAAATGGAGCGGTGCTTGGCCTTCACGAATAAGCGTCATACCTTTTTCACTGCGAGTGATCAGCAGCGCTTCTAACTCAAGCTCAGCGCGCAACGCTTCTCCGCGCTGGGCCAGAACATCGTCATTGGCACAGTGACCAACCACCGCTTCAAACTCGGTTAAATTAGGCGTAATTAAACTGGCCCCACGATACTTACTAAAATCTTGGCCTTTCGGGTCGACCAGCACTCGCTTGCCGAAAGCACGCGCCATCTGAATCAGCGTCTCAACCTGGTTAAGCGTTCCTTTACCGTAGTCAGAAAGAATCATCACATCGCAATCAGGCAGCGCTTTTTCGACCTGCTCCAGCAGAGCAGTGGTATCGACACCATCGAGGCGCTGCTCAAAATCCAGCCGCAGTAGCTGTTGATTACGACTCATCACACGCAGCTTGGTAATCGTTGGTATCTCTGGGCTTTGTTGAAAGTAAGTACTCACATTCGAAGATACCAAACGTGACGTCAGCAGCTCGGCGTTCTCATCCTCTCCCACCACACCTGCCAGGGAAACGTGGCCGCCTAGAGAGGCCACATTCAGTGCCACGTTCGCCGCGCCACCGGGACGATCATCAGCATCTTCGACACGCACCACCGGCACCGGCGCTTCGGGTGAAATACGCGACGTGCCACCATGCCAGTAGCGGTCGAGCATCACATCCCCCACCACCAATACGCGGGCATGTTCCAGGGCGGTTAAATCAACTCTCATCCAAAGGTCCTGTTGTTGGCGGCACTGCGGTATACGCCAGCAGCGCGTCTAGCTTAGCAATCACGTCGTCGGCTTTGATCAAATCCATGGCATCCGCATGGCGTACTCGCTGTCCCCAGCTAACCTCATCGACGGATTTATTCAGATACGTGCGAACCGCGTCGGGATAAGCATTGACCGCAAAATCCCGCCAACAATAAGGCGCGGCACGCTGGGGATTGGTGGTCGCATAGAGGCCAAGCGTGGGCGTGCCCATGGCATTCCCCATATGCGCCGGCCCCGTGTCGGGGGCAATGACCGCACGGGCATTGTCAATCAACGCCAGCACTCCTTTGAGCGATGTACCGCCGATAGCATTAATGACGCTACCCGGTTGACATAGCGCCTCAATTTGATCGCCGATTTCTCGCTCTAATGAACTCCCCCCACCGGTCAACACGCTCTTCAGACCATGGTGTACCCAAGCATGTTCAATCACGCTGGCATAGCCTTCCACTGACCAATTGCGAAAATTGCGCAGCCGTGCGTTGCTGCAAGGATTAATGACCAGATATGGCGTATCGCCACTGACCCCTCGGGCTTCTTCATAGGCCAGCGGTGGTACGGCCAGATTCCACTCCAATCGATCATCTTCTACGCCGAGCAAGCGAGCGAAGTCCATAAACGACTCCAACACATGGGCGTTAGGATGCGGCGCAAGCTGATGCTGTGTAAACCAGTGCTGAGCGTCTTTGGCGCGCGACTTATCATAGCCCACTCGTACATTGGCCTTGAGGCCAAGCGAAAGCACGCTGGCGCGTATCGCTTGCTGCATGTGCAGCAGTACATCAAAGCGAGTATCGGAAAGCTCTTTCCACAGGGCGCGCATGCCCGCAAGACCGGTGGACTTGTCATAGACAACAAACTCGACCCCAGAAAGCCCCGCCAGTAAACTGTGCTCTCCCTTGCCGATTATCCAGGTAATGCGAGCGTGCGGCCATTGGCGCTGCAACGCACGCACCGTGGGCACAAGATTGCACACATCTCCCAACGCGGAGAGGCGCAAAATGGCAATATGGTTAGGTTGAGCAGGCAGAGAGGGCTTCATGCGCTTAGCGGCACTCCGGCAAAGAAATTGGCTGATTTTACATGATGTAGACAGTTTAAGTGACGCTGCCACGTCACACCAACTGTCGCAACATGGATCTCAACATCGATCACAACAAAGGCCTCAAGGTCAGTCACACCCACTTCATCCTGATCTATTCCATCAGGCCTATTGGCGTGAGCGTAATTTAATCGTCGGGGAAGCACCAGGAAGGGGTAGCAGTTTTTTCTTAAAGGCCAGTGATTCAGAGCAGTGGGTATTGCGACCTTATCGCCGCGGTGGACTGATCGCCAAGCTAAGCGAGAAACGCTATCTGTGGCTGGGTGAAGAGCGCACCCGTGCGTTTCGCGAGTTGCGCTTAAACGCTGCGCTGTATGACCAGGGACTGCCTGTGCCGCGCCCCGTTGCCTGCTGTGTTATGCGTTATGGACCTACATATGAAGCGGCGCTCATCACCGTTAGGATTCCAGGCGCTCAGGCGCTGGCTAGCTTATTGGCGGCAGGGGAAGCGGATGAGGCGTTACTTCTGCGCGTTGGCGCAACGATCAAGCGCTTCCATCAAGCAGGCCTTGATCATGTTGATCTAAATGCGCGCAATATCTTGATCGCTCCCCATGGTGAACCCTGGCTGATTGATCTGGACCGCTGCCGCCTACGGCCACCAGGCAAGTGGCAGGAACACAATATAAACCGCCTAGCAAGGTCGCTAAAAAAATTCCATTGCCATAGTGTGCTGCCCACCATATTAAAAGGTTATGACCGTTAACCTTTATTTTTCAGCGCCAACATCATACGCGAGGATTTTCGATACGCAGTTTATTAGCTCGTCAGGAGTAATTGATGAAAGGTCTGTTTGTGATGAAACGTAACCACTGTTATCTCTCTCAAGAAACCATTCAGGTAAATATTCTTTAAAAACAATAACTTGATTAACTCCCATTATATGGGCGACATGCGATGGGCCACAATCGTTGCTAACAAATAGTTTGCAACCATTTACCAACCTAAAAAGAGTATTTACATCAGGGCTATGAATAACAGAAAACCCTTCTTGCTCAAGAATTTTCTTTTCCTCTTGTTCTTTTGGTCCTGTGAGAAAAACAATCTTCTCTGATCTTAACTCAGAAATCTTTCTTGCTAGCTGAATATAATTAGCAAGCGACCATTTTTTTTCTTCGCCCCCAGCACCAGGAGCAAGTACAACTTTATTGTTTAATACTCCATCAGACTCAATATGTTTTTTCAAACAGGGAGCAATATCTAATGTTGATGATATCCCTAGCAGTGACAAGAAAAGGTCTGCCCTGTAGGTAGTTACATCAAGAGGTACCGAGTGCGTATAAAACGCTCCAAATTTTTTAAACCCTACTCTATAAGGAATTCGCAGCTTCAGCATTTGCAGAGAAGTCCCAACACTAGAAGGACGCAAATTAAAACCAATATCGAAATTATATTTCCTACTTAAGCTAGTGGTGCTAAAGCCATCAATCACTTCAAGCTCGTTTAAAAAACCTGCTTCAACTAGAAAATCTGCCCCTGAATTTTTAGAGATACCTACCAATGTAGCATTTGGATACCTTTCCTTAACAGCGACTAAAAAAGGAATATGAACTACATATGCACCAAAAAAAGGCCTATTATGTAAAAATATAGCGATGCATTTAACTTTTAAAAAGTCGTTCATTTAAAAACAATTTCCTTATAGACATCGAGATAACTTTCAGCCATTCTTTCTTTACTATAAAGTTCTAAAAGAAGGCGTGCATTCTCAACAGCAGACTCTCTCATCTGTTTGTTTTTTGCTAGCTTTATTATCCAGCCCTCGACTTCTTCACTACTTCCTGGTGTTACTAAAAAACCTGTTTCACCATGCTTAATTAAATCAGGAATGCCGCCAACATTACTAGCAATAATAGGCACGCTTGCATCCATAACATCTAAAAGAACTGACCCTAGTCCTTCATTGCGAGATGGAAAAACAAACAGATCCAGCGCTGGAATAAAATCACCAATATTAGGCTTAAAGCCAGCCCATACAACATTTTTTAAGTGACTGCTTTCCAAGCGAAGCTCTTCCTCATCCTCACCTCGGCCAAAAAAAACGCACAGCACTTCGGGATAGCTATGCTGTAATCGTTCTGCAGCTTCAAGTAGTACCCGCTGACCTTTGTGACGATCAACTAATGCACCTATATGGCCGACAATAAAGCGGCCTGGATAGCTGGCACGAAAGCGAGCAGCAACTTGGGCATCCGCTGTAAACCCCGTCATCGCACTAGGAATCGTCAATACTTCATTCTTATTCCAGTGTGATAGCTGTTGCCGAATAATCGATGAAATAGCGACACAGCGGTCTGCATCACTATAGAACAGTCGATTCACCCATTTATCTTTAATGGGTGTATCCACTCGGCGAGTCACCACATAGGGTGTACCGTATATACGCTTATGCAACCACGCCCAGTGCACCGCTTTAGCTTCATGAGCATGCACTAACGATGCGCGGCCGGCTTGCCTATGCCCGGCCATCTGCTGGTTAGCATCCACGAATCTTAAGTTCTCAATGCATTGAAGTTCATTACGCAATGGAGAATCTTTCCTGCATACCAGCGTTTGCTGATCTACATGCCGTTGCAAGGCTTGAATTAGCAGCGCTGTCTGGCGTTCTCCACCGCGAAAACCTTTGGCAAGGTTAACGTGAATAATATGCAAATTGCCCTCATACAAATCGTTGCCATCACCCTGGTATAGTACTGTATCTACCAACCACCAGAGCAGGGTGTGAATAAATGTCTATGGATGTGAGCGTCGTTATCATTACCCGCAATGCGGCCGCGACACTTAGCCGAACACTAGACGCCTTGACGTGCTATGACGATGTCGTGGTATATGACAACGGCTCCACAGACGAAACATGTAGCATTGTACAAGCCTACTCCAATACAACATTACACCATGGTGAATTTTTAGGCTTTGGCCCTACCAAACGTGCTGCCGTGTCGTTAGCAAAATATGACTGGATCTTATCAATAGATGCTGATGAAGCGCCGACAAAAGAGCTCAACGCTACGATTAATGACTGGGTCGCCACTGCAACACCTCAACAGGCTGGTAAAATATTGCGCGAAAACTGGATGCTGGGTAAACCCGTTCATCACTCTGGCTGGGGAAATGACTGGTTAGTTCGACTGTTTAATCGTAACACGTGTAACTTTAATGATGCCGCTGTTCATGAGTCAGTAAACTTAGAAAAAAACACAGAAGTTTCTCCGCTTAATGGAAAAATTGAACACCTTGCCATTAACGATCTCTCCCAGTTCCTTGATAAAATAAATCGCTATTCAGATCTTCGCGCATCATCAAAAAAACTCAAGCACCACCCTTTTTCACTCATATTTCTCAAGGCACTTTTTGCATTTGTACGCACTTATTTTTTTCGCCTCGGCATACTGGATGGCTGGCGAGGGCTCACTATATCTGTGGCTAATGCAAACGGTGTTTTTTGGAAATATGCCAAAAATAATGTTAATAACCGCCTATAATACGTTGTAAATTTTCTATCACGACGTGTTGATATCACTAAAGATATCTCTACTACCGGGCAGTCTCTCACCTGATCCTGTGATCAATATGCGTCCGTATTTCTTTACTCTATCAACACTCGTTTCGGGAGACGCATGCCAGCACTAAGGTCACTCAAACTTACTCCATGGTTGCCACTGCTCGTGATCGGCATCTGTCTTGGCTATGCCCTCACCGTGCTTACTCGGCTACCTTGGTGGACACTATTTTTCACAGCCGCCGTGTGGGTAGGCTTCGGCATCAAGTTACGCTGGGGAGCACCGCTAAACGCCCGCTACCGCCCGGTGTGGCCTTGGTCGCTGGTGCCGCTCAGCTTGCTAGGCATTTATATCTACTTGGCTGACAGCTTTGGCAATGTTGATTTAGGTGCGGTATTTTTCCATCTTCAAGCGGGCATGGCCGAACATGGCGGTGCTGGAAAAATGATCACTGCCGTTATTTACACAATGAGCGTAATCGCAGTGCTGGCATCCGTTACCTGGATCACGCGGCATGATCAGCGATGGCGGCTAACTGAACGCTTTGCTGCACTTCTCTTGTTAGCAGCAAACCCAATGCTCTACGGTTTAGGGCAGCGCAGCGCAGCCATTGTAACGGACGATGGTGCTTGGCTAGATCGCCGTTACGTGCCGCCGCCCACGGAAGATCAAACCAATGCGCCTAACCTTCTGGTCATGTATCTGGAAAGCATTGAGCGTACGTATAGCAATGAACTATTTGGTGATGCTTACGCTGACTTAACCGCGTTAGGCGAACGCGGGCTGGTCTTTGAAGGTATCCAGCAAATGGAAAACACCGGCTGGACCATGGCAGGCATGATTGCTAGTCAGTGTGGCGTGCCGCTGATGCCTGCGGGACTTTTGCACGACAGTCAGTTCGAGCCGATTTCCAAAGTAGTTCCTGGCGTCGATTGCCTGGGTGATGTGTTAGCGGCTCAAGGCTATCGGCTTAGCTACTTGGGTGGAGCTAGTGCTCAGTTTGCCGGTAAAGGACTTTTCTATCGCGGCCATCAGTTTAATACGGTAAAGGGAAAGGAAGAGCTTTCAGCGCAACTCAATGACCCAGAATACATAAATAGCTGGGGTCTATACGATGACACACTTTACGATTTTACTGTGGATGAGATTCGTCGTTTGAGTGAAGAAGATGACGGCCCATGGGCAGTGGTTAATCTAAGCATTGCTGGTCACGCCCCTAACGGTTTTCCCTCCCAGACATGCCTAGACCGTCAGGGTGAATTCGATGGCCAAGATATCTTATATTCGGTGAAATGTTCAGCAAGTCAGGCGCGTGACCTTATTGAGCGTCTTGAACAAGAAGGCTTGCTCGAAAATACATTGGTTGTCGTTCTCAGCGACCACCTCACGATGCGAGTGTCGGTTTGGGATCAACTGACAACACTAGATCGAGACAATACGCTGATCATGCTGGGCGAAGGTATCTCACCGCTGACAGTGCATCGGGGGGCGACAATGTTAGACGTATTCCCGACTATTTTGGACGCGATGGGCCTACCGCTTAACGATAACCGTGCAGGGCTTGGGGCATCTCTACTTAGCAGTCAACCAACGCTGGTTGAAACGCATGGGCTTGAGGTGCTTAACGAGCGGCTCCGGGAAGAGACCGCATTACAGCACCGTCTTTGGGAAGGACTGACCCCTCAACGGCGCGAACCTCAAGAAAGCGCCGACCAACAAGTCATAGAAACGCCTGCTGATCAGGCTGATGAAGTCGAGATTATGCGCTAACGTTAGCGCCGTTAGCGCGCTGACTATCGACACTCATCGCTCGGTACACTTGCTCCACGCCTAAATCATTCAGACAGTTGGTATGCCCCAGCGGGCAGGTACGCTTAAAGCAAGGTGAGCAGGAAAGCGCCAGATAGTGAATGACAGCATTGTCGGTTAGGGGTGGTGTGTAAGCAGGAGATGAAGAACCGTACAGAGCGTGAATGCGTACGCCTACCGCGGCGGCAACGTGCATTAAGCCTGAATCGTTGGTGACCACCTGACGACAGTCTGCCAATAGATCTACCGCATCCGCCAATTGGGTTTTGCCGCATAAGTTATGCGCATGGGGCAACCCTTTCACAATGCTATCTCCGGCGGCATGATCTTTCGGCCCACCAAACACACGCACCTCAAACCCATCCTTAACCAGTCGCACTGCTAACGCATGGAAATAGCCTAACGGCCACTGCTTAGCGGGCCCGTACTCCGCTCCGGGCATCATACCAATAGCTGGACGCGACGATAGCGCGTGAGTAAGGCGTAAATTGACCAAGTTATTTCGGTCAATCGTTAAACGCGGCGTCGGAATCTCAAACTCGCCTTGTATGGCTTCTTCCAGCGGCAGACCCAGAGAAACAAACCGCTTAACCGTTTGATCCAACACCTGCTTATCCAGCTTGCGGCGCTCTTTCAATAAGCCGTAACGGTGTTCACCCAAAAAGCCGATACGCTCGGGAATACGCGCCATAAAAGGCACCAGCGCCGCTTTCCATGAGCGCGGCAGAACAATGGCACGATCAAAGCGTCCTCGTAGACGGGCAGCCAGCTCACGGCGGCTGGCAAGGCCAAATTCACCATGCCCCACTGCCAATGGAAGCACCTCGTCTACCTCAGGCATACGTTCCAAAATAGGCTGTGACCATGCCGGAGCGACCACCCCAAGGGTTGCCCCTGGGTTACGGTCTTTCAAGGTCATAAACAGGCTTTGCGCCATCACCATGTCGCCGACCCACGAAGGGCCGACCACCAATATGCGCTTGGCAGAATTAGCCATTTAGCCACTCCAAGTAGGCTTTCACACCCTGGGCAACGGTTTTGAACTCAACATCGCAACCAGAGGCACGCAGATTGCTGATATCTGCACGAGTGTAACTTTGATAGCGGCCTTTTAGTTCTTCAGGGAAAGGTATGTAGTCAATTTCACCCTGACCATAAAAGTCGATTACAGCCTCGCCAATGGCCTTGAATGGTTCTGCCCGTCCGGTGCCCAAATTAAAAATACCGGACGCATGAGGGTTATCTAAAAACCACAGATTGACGTCGACCACATCGCCAACGAAAACAAAGTCGCGACTCTGCATTCCCGCCTCATAACCGCCGTAAGCCCCAAACAGCTTTAACGTTTCCCCATTTCGAATTTGTAAATGGTTATGGTAGGCAACACTCGCCATCTTGCCCTTATGCTGTTCACGGGGGCCATAAACATTGAAATAGCGAAAGCCAACCACTTGTGTCGTCAACTCATCCCAGCGAGAGCGCACGTGCTGATCAAACAATAACTTAGAGTAGCCATAGACGTTGAGCGGTTTTTCGTGCTCAGGCGCCTCTTTAAATACCTCACTACCGCCGTAAGTAGCCGCCGATGATGCGTATAGAAATGGAATGCCTAACGCTTCACAGTAGTTAAGCAGCACTTTTGAGTACTCGAAGTTATTCTCCATCATGTAGTGCCCATCCCACTCCGTCGTATCGGAGCACGCACCCTCATGGAAAATAGCATCGATGGTCGGCAAATCGACCGACTCACCTCGCAATGCCGCCTTAATCCGCGCTAGAAAATCATCTTTATCCAGATAATCAGCCAACGTGCAGTCAGCTAAATTGACGAACTTAGTGCCGTCACGCAGGTCATCAACCACCATCACATCATCGCGGCCACGAGCGTTCAGCGCTTTGACAATATTGGCACCTATAAAACCAGCCCCGCCTGTTACAACGATCATCTCGTTCTCCTTACCAAAAGCAGCTCTGTTGGCTAACGTGCCTATAACCCATCTCTCTGTGATTGTATACTTGACGGCCTATGAATTCATGGCCAACGGTGCTTTCCGCGATGAGTGTCTCGACAAACCAATCGACACCCGATGTGTCGACATTTCAAGGCTTGATCCTTGCTCTGCAGCAATACTGGGCAGAACAGGGCTGTGTCATTCTCCAACCTCTCGATATGGAAGTCGGCGCGGGCACCTTCCACCCTGCCACTTTCCTACGGGCAATTGGTCCAGAAACCTGGAACGCGGCCTATGTGCAGCCTTCCCGCCGCCCAACAGACGGCCGCTACGGTGAAAACCCTAACCGCCTACAACACTATTACCAGTTTCAGGTGGTAATGAAGCCATCGCCCAGCAATCTGCAGGATCTCTATTTAGGTTCTTTAAAGCGCCTGGGGCTCGATCCTCTCGTTCATGACGTGCGCTTCGTGGAAGATAACTGGGAATCCCCTACCCTAGGTGCCTGGGGTCTTGGTTGGGAAGTGTGGCTCAACGGTATGGAAGTCACTCAGTTTACTTATTTCCAGCAGGCAGGCGGCATTGAATGCTACCCCGTTACTGGTGAGCTCACCTACGGGCTTGAGCGTATCGCCATGTACCTGCAAAACGTCGATAGCGTATATGACTTGGTATGGGCCATCGCTCCCGACGGCAGCAAGGTCAGTTACGGCGATGTTTATCTTCAAAATGAACGCGAGCAGTCGGCGTATAACTTTGAGCATGCTGACGTTGATCAGCTATTTGCCTCCTTTGACCACCAGGAAAAAGAGTGCAGTAAGCTCCTGGTAGCCAATCTACCGCTGCCTGCCTACGAGCAGGTTCTGAAAGCGTCCCATACGTTTAACCTGTTAGATGCTCGTCATGCAATTTCCGTGACCGAACGTCAGCGCTTTATTCTGCGCGTTCGCACCATGGCGCGGGATGTAGCCACTGCCTATTTTGAGTCTCGTAAAGCAGAAGGATTCCCGATGGCACCCGAAGCCCTACGCCGCGAACTACTAGCCGACCAGGGAGACGCATAATGGCTGTTGATACGCTTCTATTAGAACTAGGTGCCGAAGAGCTTCCCCCCGCTGCGCTAGATACACTTTCCGATGCATTTGCTGCTGGCATCGAAAAAGGCCTGCAAGAAGCCAAGATTTCCTTTCAAAGCATCGCCGCTTACGCAACCCCGCGACGTTTAGCAGTACAGGTTACCGGGCTTGCAGACAAACAGCCTGACCGTGAGGTTGAGCGTCGAGGCCCTGCCCTAGCCGCTGCATTCAAGGACGGCGTGCCCACCAAAGCAGCCGAAGGTTTCGCGCGTTCTTGCGGCGTCAGCGTTGATGAGCTGATTCACCTAGAAACCGATAAAGGTACTTGGCTTGGTTTCCGCGAACAGCAGCAAGGCGAGACTGTACAGGCGCTGCTGCCAGAGATGGTTCGCAAAACGCTACAATCGCTACCGGTACCTAAGAATATGCGCTGGGGTTCGTCACGCGTTGAGTTCTCCCGCCCAGTTCACTGGCTAGTTGCCCTGTATGGCAGCGACGTCATTGCCGCAGAAGCGCTTGGCCTTCAGGCTAGCCGTACCACCTTTGGCCACCGCTTCCATGCGCCAGATGCCATACAGCTTGAGCATGCCGATGACTACCTAGCCGCACTGGAAAATGCCTACGTCCTAGCCGATCGCCAACGGCGCCGCGAACGCATTCGTGAACAGGTATTAGCTGAAGCTGAGGTTCAAGAAGCCAATGCCGTTATCGACGAAGAGTTGTTGGTAGAAGTCAGCGGCCTGGTCGAATGGCCAGTCGCATTAACCGGCAGCTTCGATGAACGCTTTCTGGAAGTGCCCGCCGAGTGCTTAATCTCGTCCATGAAGGCTAACCAAAAGTACTTCCACCTGCTGGATGACCAAGGCAAGCTGAAACCGCTGTTCATTACTATTTCGAACATCGACAGCGCTGATCCGCAACAGGTGATTTCCGGCAATGAAAAAGTCATTCGCCCACGCCTGGCCGATGCGGCCTTCTTCTACGAAACTGACCGGAAGCGTACGCTCGCCTCACGTATTCCTCAGTTGGAAAGCGTGGTATTCCAACAACAGTTAGGTACGTTGGCTGACAAAGCACGTCGTAGCACAGCGATAGCAACGTATATTGCCGAGCATATTAATGCAGATGTGAGCCACGCCCAGCGCGCAGTGGCACTGGCCAAGTGCGACTTGGTCACCGAGATGGTGCTCGAGTTCCCAGAACTGCAGGGCATTATGGGCCGCTATTATGCCGAACAGGATGGTGAGCCAGCTGAGGTAGCTCAGGCATTAGAAGAGCAGTACCTGCCTCGCTTTGCCAGTGACGACATTCCACAAAGTCTTGCAGGCCAAGCGCTAGCATTGGCTGACCGTCTAGATACCCTTGTTGGCATCTTTGGTATTGGCCAGCGCCCAACCGGCGCAAAGGATCCATTTGCTCTACGCCGTGCCTCTATTGGTGTACTTAACATCCTGGTCAAAGGTCAGCTTAATTTAGATCTTCGCGAGCTACTCAGCGTAGCCGCAGAACAGCACCAAGGCCTGCCTAAGGCGGAAGGCTTGGTGGAAGACGTATTGACCTACATGCTGGACCGCTTCCGCGCCTGGGGCCAAGAAGAAGGTATTAGTGCTGAAATGTACTTGGCCGTACGCGCTCGCCCAGTAACCAAACCGCTGGATTTTGCTCGTCGCTTACGTGCCGTTAAGGCCTTTGCTCAGCGGGAAGAAGCCGCTGCTTTGGCTGCCGCGAACAAGCGGGTTTCTAATATTCTGAGCAAGCAGGAACACAACGGTAGTACCCAGGTTGATCAGAGCCTGCTGCAGGAAGAAGCTGAGAAGACGCTATTCAATGCAGTAACGGCCAGCCAACAGCAAGTAGCTCCGTTATTTTCAGCAGGTGACTACCAGCAGGCACTAGATGCATTGGCAACACTACGTGAACCTGTCGATGCTTTCTTCGATCAGGTAATGGTCATGGCCGATGACGACGCTGTCCGTCATAACCGCTTGGCACTGCTTGCCAGTCTGCAAGCGCTGTTCCTTGAAGTGGCGGATATTTCCCAGCTGCCACAATAAGACACTGTGCCGCTATCGGTTCACTCAGCTCAAATCGCAACAGAAAGCCCGGCTGCTCGAAAGCCGGGCTTTTTTGCTTTTCAAATTTGTATTACCTCTTTTCTCCAGACTAAACTCGGAGTTATGCCGACTAATTGTTTCACGTGAAACACCAAGGTAAAATTAGAAGCGTAATCACAGCGCCATTTCCTTGTAAAAGGTCGATGGTCATAACTTGCTTTTATCGCCATGGAAACGGCCTATGTATGACTTATTTTTGCTTGATACTCTCCCTCAGCAACAGACTAACATTGCGCCTTATACGCTTAACACACAAAGAGTATGGCTAAAAAAGGCGACGAAAAGAAATTCACGTCTTGCCTATCTGCCGCTTACCCTATTAGCTAAGTGGCTAAGTATCGAAGCACTTAAACCAGTCCCTAACTTAGGGGGTGAACAAAGCGTTGCCTTAGAAGCCGCTCGAATTAAATCTCTCTCAAAGGCAGGAATAGCAGTCCCGACTATATTAGCTGAAACCCCCCAAGCACTACTTCTTGCTGATGTAAGTGACACAGAAGAGCCTTCTCAAACGCTGCTAGATAAATTACTGACTGCCGAAAGTGTCAATGAAATTGATCACTACCTTCAGATGAGCACTCAGGCGCTGAATGATGTTCACGCAAAACAGTGTTACTTAAGCGAAGCCTTTGCCCGAAATATATTGGTCAGTAAAGAGGGTATTGTCTTTATCGATTTTGAGACCGATCCGGGCACCTATCATGAGCTAACAAACTGCATGGTCCGCGATTGGCACTGCTTTATCTTCTCTCTCTATGGCAAACTAAGCACTCATGCCCCTCATATTGAGCGTTTAACGCCAGCCCTACTTGACGGATTGAGACAGTCGCAACCAAAGGTTCAAGAACGCTTCATTAGCACGCTCTCACGTTTTAAGCGCTTAGGTCGTATCCCCTTTCATCGTTTAGGTAGTGATGGAAAGAAAATTGCAGTCACCCTTAATGCACTGTCCATTCTTGACCAACAGCTACGTAGCCAATAGAAGGACGCTATGTCCATTACTTCAGACTCATCAAGGCTCCCTGCAGCCTGCCTAGTCATTCTTGATCGTGACGGTGTTATCAATCACGATTCTGATGCTTATATTAAATCACTAGAAGAGTGGGTCCCCTACCCTTCAGCGATCGATGCTATTGCACAACTAAACAAGGCAGGATATACCGTGGCAATAGCTACCAATCAGTCGGGTATTGCACGGGGCTATTACGATGAGGCAACGCTCCATTCAATGCATGATCGCTTAATAGCACTGGTTGAAGCGAAAGGTGGACGTATTGCCCATATTGCTTACTGCCCTCACGGCCCCGATGATCAATGCGCTTGTCGAAAACCCTTGCCAGGATTACTTTTGCAAATTCAGCAGCAATTAGGAATGGATAGCCTCACCGGCAGTTGGATGGTCGGTGACAGCCTACGAGATCTCAAAGCGGGTGAATCAGTAGGATGTCGTCCAGTGTTGGTCAGAACAGGTAAAGGAGAGAAAACGCTAGCCAGTCATACTAATCTTGAAAATACGCTTGTTTATCCAGATCTAGCTGCATTTGCAGATTGGCTATGCCAACAGCAGTAATGGGGTTTCTTTCTTCCGTCCCCTTCCTCTCTCTACTCTAGACACGCAAAAAAACGCCGCTCC
Organism: Halomonas sp. IOP_6; assembly: GCF_021151565.1. Classification (NCBI taxonomy): domain Bacteria; kingdom Pseudomonadati; phylum Pseudomonadota; class Gammaproteobacteria; order Oceanospirillales; family Halomonadaceae; genus Halomonas; species Halomonas sp. IOP_6. The sequence goes on from NZ_JAIRBO010000004.1 coordinate 35,702, forward strand.
CATTTAATTAGGCGCGGCGTTTTATTTTTCATTTGACTGAGTTTATTAGTGCCTATCGCACTGTTTCACGTGAAACACACGCTGATAAACACATCAGACATCAAGATTAGCAACTAGCGCATTCGTCTCGATAAAATCACGGCGAGGCTCAACTTCATCCCCCATTAACGTGTTGAACATCATATCGGCAGCAACCGCATCTTCAATGGTTACTCGCAGCATACGACGGCTGTCGGGATCCATGGTGGTTTCCCACAGCTGATCGGGGTTCATTTCCCCCAGTCCTTTATAGCGCTGGAAAGAGAGCCCACGCTGCCCCTCTTGCATCAACCAAGCCAGCACTTCAGAGAAGTGTGTGACTGGCTTCTGACGCTCACCACGGGCAATGTAAGCACCTTCTTCAAGCAACCCGTTCAACGTCTCACCGAGGCCCGTAATGGCTCGATAATCAGTACTCTCAAAGAAGTCCAGTCCCCACACATACTCAGTTGTAACGCCGTGGGCAATCAAAGACACCGCTGGCAAGTGCAAACCGCGCTCGCTATCTTCATGCAGATAGAACTGGTAACGCGGTCCGCCTTCATAGGCCACCATGTCATCCATTGCTTTCTGTAGCTCAGCAATCCAATTTTCCATGGTGACACGGTCTTTAAGACTAACTTCGCCTTGAAGCGCCGTTGCATGTACGGCTTGCTTGAGCACTGCGATAGGATATACCCGCGCAAGGCGGTCAATCCGCTTCATCACATTTCGGTATTGAGTAACCAATGCTTCTAGCTGCGAACCAGCGATACCAGGCGCATCAGCATTGACATATAACCCAGCCCCATCTAATGCAGTGGTGGTCAGGTAGTCGGTCATTGCCTGTTCATCTTTCAGGTAGAGCTCTTGCTTACCCCGCTTAATTTTATAAAGAGGGGGCTGAGCAATAAAGATGTGACCACGCTCAATCAATTCAGGCATCTGACGGAAAAAGAACGTTAGCAGTAACGTGCGAATGTGCGAACCGTCAACGTCGGCATCCGTCATAATAATGACTGAATGGTAACGTAGCTTATCGGGATTAAACTCTTCGCGACCAATACCACAGCCTAACGCTGTAATCAGCGTGCCGACTTCTGCTGATGACAGCATCTTATCGAAGCGCGCTTTCTCAACGTTTAGTATCTTACCTTTCAGCGGCAAAATTGCCTGGGTACGACGATCACGCCCCTGCTTAGCACTGCCACCAGCCGAGTCACCCTCCACCAGATATAGTTCTGATTGGCTTGGATCTTTCTCTTGGCAGTCAGCAAGCTTTCCAGGTAGCCCAGCGATATCGAGCGCACCCTTACGGCGAGTCATATCCCGTGCTTTACGAGCGGCTTCTCGCGCCCGTGCAGCATCTAGCATCTTGTTAACGATCGATTTAGCTTCGTTAGGCTTCTCGATCAGATAGTCAGCAAATAGCCGCCCCATTTCTTGCTCAACCGCCGTTTTAACTTCGCTGGAAACCAGCTTGTCTTTGGTTTGAGACGAGAATTTAGGGTCGGGAACTTTAACAGAGATAATAGCGGTCAAGCCTTCACGAGCATCGTCGCCCGACGTATTGACCTTGGATTTTTTCAACAGCCCCTGAGCTTCGATATAGTGGTTAAGCGTTCGCGTAAGCGCGGCACGAAAACCCGCTAAGTGGGTTCCACCATCTCGCTGAGGAATATTATTGGTGTAGCAAAAAATGTTTTCAGTGAAGGCCTCGCTCCACTGCATCGCCACTTCTACTTCAACGCCATCTTCTCGCACTGCATTGAAATGAAAGACGGGATTCAGAACTGTTTTATTTTTGTTCAGGTGATCGACAAATGCCTTCAAACCACCTTCATAATGAAATAGCTCCTCTTTGCCGCTACGCTCATCCATTAAACGGATAGCAACGCCTGAGTTCAAGAATGAAAGTTCACGTAGGCGCTTGGCGAGAATATCGTAGTGAAATTCGATATTCGCAAAGGTATTCGGTGATGGACGAAAATGTACACGAGTGCCACTTTTTTCCGTTTTACCGACAACACCTAGTGGCGCTTGAGGTACACCGTGATGATAGACCTGCTCAAACACTTCCCCTTGACGCCAGATGGTTAGCCGCAGTTCTTCCGAAAGCGCGTTAACAACCGACACCCCTACACCGTGTAGACCGCCTGACACTTTGTATGAATTATCATCAAACTTACCGCCAGCGTGCAGCACTGTCATGATAACTTCTGCGGCTGAGACGCCTTCGCCTTCATGCAGCTCAGTGGGAACACCACGGCCATTATCACTTACCGTTACTGATTCATCCGGGTGGATAACCACACGAATTTCACTACAGTGACCTGCCAGAGCTTCATCGATGGAGTTATCCACCAGCTCGAAAACCATATGGTGCAGCCCGGTGCCGTCGTCGGTATCGCCGATATACATGCCTGGGCGCTTGCGCACTGCGTCTAGCCCTTTGAGCACCTTAATGCTTGATGAATCGTAAGCCTGCTCGCTCATTGACCACTCCGTCGTGAAGTCTGTCTCGTTCCGTGTCGCCTACCCGTCCGGCAGTAATTGGCTTAACCCTTGACTGGACTGTTTCACGTGAAACATCCCGACATCTGTTGAGGGTTCCCATATACCACGAAGCGCGGAGGGTTCGACGCTTGTAATAAATGCCTGACATTGCATCTTTTCAAGTAAATTGCAAAACCGACCTCGGTGCGTGCTATCTAGCTCCGCTGGTAAATCGTCGATTAAGTAGATGCAGTGTCGTTGTGTGGTACTTTCCAGAAGCCGCCCCTGGGCAAGCTTTAATGCACTAACCACCAGCTTTTGCTGGCCTCTGGAAAGGACTTCAACAGCAGGCTGCTTGTTTAATCTGATTCGCAAGTCTGCTCGTTGCGGCCCCTGCTGGGTAAAGCCCATTTGCTGATCCGCTTGACGACTATCCTGCAAAACCTCCGCAAGTACGCGCTGCTTATCCCAGCCTCTTACATAACGCAGCGCTAAATCGGGTAGAGAGATCAGCTCCTTTAAGGTTTCATCGAATACCGGCAAGAACTCGTTGAACCATGCTTGCCTGAGTGCATCCATCTGCTCCCCCCAGGTAGCTAACTCATGCTCCCATACCGCTATTTCGCTTGGGACTATTCTACCACGCCTAAGGAGCGCATTCCGATGTTTCACCGCGCGACGCGTTCGCTTCCATGCGTCGAGAAAAGAGTGTTTCACGTGAAACACTCCCCAATCCAAAAACTCTCTGCGACCTGCGGGCGATCCTTCAAGAAGGCGAAAGCCATCTGGATTTATTAGCTGCAACGGCATAGCTTCAACCAGTTCGGCCAAGCGGACGCCTTTCTCTCCACGCAAACGCAACTCTAGCTCGCGCTGTGCGCGCATTCTTCTCACACCAAGCGTAACCTCAGGGTCTCCTGCCAAACGGCCGTAGAGCGTCATATAGGGCGCCTCAGACTGTATAGCATGTTTAAGCTGGCGAGTCCGGAAAGAGCGCCCCATTCCTAAGATATGAATACCTTCCAGCAGGCTTGTTTTACCACTGCCGTTAACGCCGTATATCACATTAATACGGGATGCAGGGCACATCTCAACTGGCGCTAAATTACGCAGCCCCTGAAGATTTAACCGAGACACACTCATTAACGACTGCCAGTAAATAAGACCATAAAACCTGCCATCCTTTAAAACGCGAAAACGGCGCTTCTGCCATCAGAAGCGCCGCCCTCATTAGCCAGCTATTGCGGGCTATAGCCGCATCGGCATAACAACATAAAGCGCATCACCGCCGCCAGGTTCTTCTAACAGCGCACTGCTGTTGGGATCTGCCAGCGTCATCTGCACTCGATCCTCATCCAGTACCGAAAGCACGTCTACTAAGTAACCTACGTTAAAGCCAACTTCCATGGCTCCGCCATTATACTCAACGGCCACATTCTCTTCGGCTTCTTCCTGTTCAGGATTATTGGCCATTACTTTAAGATTGTTTTCCTCAAGGTACAGCCGCACACCACGATATTTCTCATTCGAGAGAATAGCAGTACGTGAAAGCACCTGACGCAATTCAGCACGCTCAGCGATTAGTACTTTATCGCCATTGCGCGGCACTACACGCTCGTAGTCAGGGAATTTGCCGTCAATCAGCTTAGAGGTAAACGTAAAGTCGCCTGTATGAGCGCGAACATGGGTTGAACCCAAGGTAAGACTTACCGGCTCATCGCTGTCATCCAACAAGCGGGAAAGCTCTAGGATGCCTTTACGCGGCACAATAAGCTTTTGCGCTTGGTCAACCACAATATCGATAGGCCGTGAGCACATAGCCAAGCGGTGCCCATCAGTGGCAACGGTGCGCAACAAATTACTTTGAATTTCGAGCAGCATGCCGTTCAGATAATAGCGAACATCCTGCTGGGCCATTGCAAAAGACGTTGACTCAATCAGGTGCTTCAATGTCCCTCTGGGCACACTAAGCTCCTGACTACCATCAGCATCTTCAATATTTGGAAACTCTGCAACGGGCAGCGTCGAAAGCGTAAAGCGCGAACGACCACTGCGCAGTACGGCACGCCCCTCTTCTACCGCCAACTGAATCTCAGATTGATCAGGCAACGATTTACAGATATCCATTAGCTTACGAGCAGGAACCGTGGCAGCACCCTCTTGATCAACTTGGCTCGCCACGGTACGGCCCACTAGCTCTACTTCTAGGTCGGTACCGGTTAATGCTACCTGATCCCCTTCTACTTGGATCAGTACATTAGAAAGTACTGGTAGCGTTTGGCGCCGTTCGACTACGCCCGCCACCAGAGTCAGCGGGCGAAGCAACGCCTCTCGGGAAATAGTAAATTTCATCGGTACTCCGGTTTCTATCCTGAAAGGCCCGCAATGCAGGCCCAAACGATAACGGTTAACTAGTTAGCAGGCGAAGAAGATTCTTGTAATCTTCACGAATATCCGCATTTTCCTCTTGCAGCGCTTTTACTTTACGACAAGCGTGCAATACGGTCGTGTGATCACGGCCACCAAAGGCATCGCCTATTTCCGGCAAGCTGTGATTTGTCAGCTCTTTAGCTAGCGCCATAGCAACTTGCCTCGGCCGTGCGACGGAACGAGAGCGGCGTTTAGAAAGCAGATCGGCAACTTTAATTTTGTAATATTCGGCAACCGTTCGCTGAATATTATCAACCCCTACCTGCTTATCTTGAAGCGCTAACAGGTCTTTAAGCGATTCGCGAATAAAGTCCTGGGTAATGGTTTTCCCCATGAAATGCGAATCTGCAATCACCTTTTTCAGCGCACCTTCAAGCTCGCGGACGTTCGAGCGAATCTTCTGAGCAATAAAGAAGGCAGCGTCGTGTGGAAGATCAACTTTCGCCTGATCTGCCTTTTTCATCAAAATCGCTACACGGGTTTCAAGCTCTGGCGGCTCAATAGCCACTGTCAGGCCCCAGCCAAAGCGCGATTTCAGACGCTCCTCCACACCACTAATCTCTTTTGGATAGCGATCAGAGGTAAGTATCATTTGCTGCCCACCCTCTAACAACGCATTAAAGGTATGGAAGAACTCTTCCTGGGAACGCTCTTTTCCAGCAAAAAACTGAATATCATCAATAAGTAGCGCATCAACGCTGCGATAAAAGCGCTTGAAGTCGTTAATCGCATTTAACTGCAGTGCTTTTACCATATCCGCGACAAAGCGTTCAGAGTGTAGATACACCACACGGGCATTTTCGCGGCGGCCAGCCAGGGCGTTACCGACAGCGTGCATCAAGTGTGTTTTACCTAAACCAACACCACCGTATAAAAACAGCGGGTTATAGGCACCGCCAGGATTTTCAGATACCTGACGGGATGCCGCACGAGCGAGCTGGTTCGATTTACCTTCAACAAAGGTATCGAAGGTAAAATTAGGATTAAGACCACTACCATGTTTTAGGCTGCCTTCAACCTGTACCTGGCGCTCATTTCCTCGCCGATTCGGTGACTCTTCACGCAGTTGATCAATTTCTCGCTCATCAGCAAGGTCTCCCCTTGGCGGCGTATGAACCGCAGGCGATGCTTGCCTTGAGGGAGATGCTGAGACCGGATTACCCAAATCTCTTGGCTGCGGGGCAGGAGCAGCCACACGGCGGCTACCTACCGTCAAACTGACTTTGGGAGGCTTGGATGGCGCAAGTTCTCGCATCAGCTCGCTGATACGCTTTGAATACTTATCACTCACCCAGTCGCGCACAAAGCGATTCGGCGCCAACAAGCGCAGCTCATTGGTCTCTCCTTCTTCTGCCTGCAGCGGACGTATCCAGGTATTGAACTGCTGTGAATTCAGTTCGTCCTGCAGGTAGTCCAGGCACTGTTGCCAAAGCGCGAGTGACACTCATCTCACCATCGGTTGAAAACGGCCGACCATTGTAGCGCCCAACGAGACGGTTATCCACACGCACTAACGCCTCTTTTTGCCCTGTGGACAACTATTCATGAGGCATAGGGAAAAGCTGGTAATGGATCAAGGAAAAAGCTGTTTTGATGTCTTCTATACCCTGTTGAACACACCTAATTAACAGTTTATTTAAGGCTTATCCGAAGGTTATGCACAGATTTTTTATGTTTTTAAGCTGTTGATAAAAATAAGCTAAAATAGCTTATCCACAATTAGTATCCCCACTATTAATAACAATAGGTTTTAAATAATTCCATTAGTAATAGTAGTGTCATGGCAAGAAGCCACGATGGCGATGTACGAAGAGCCTCCATTGCCTTTTTAACGCTTTTTATGCAAGGAAAAATTGCACCTGACGCGGGAAGTCTCTACAATTTCCGGTCTTGAATTGAAACTCCCCGGCTAGTTCCTCACTGGACCGGGTCTTTTGGAATTCACTTTCCGTCCTAAACCACGTGGGAATAACGAGTTATGAAACGCACTTTTCAACCCAGCGTTCTCAAGCGCAAGCGCGCGCATGGCTTCCGTGCTCGTATGGCAACCAAAAACGGCCGTGCCGTTATCGCACGCCGCCGCGCCAAAGGCCGCAAGCGTCTGAGCGCCTGATCTCGGATTGCGTGTGCCGCATCAAGGCTTTCCCCGGTGCTTACGTTTGCTAAACGCCGGGGATTTTAGTCACGTGTTTGAACAAGCAGACCTGAAGGTTCATGGCAAAGGTATGATGGCGCTAGCGCGTTTGAGTACCCGGGGACATCCCCGCATTGGACTGGTGGTCAGCAAAAAGAATGTGAAGCTCGCTGTTGATCGCAACCGCTTTAAGCGACTCGTGAGAGAATCTGTTCGCCTCCGCCAAGATCACTTACCCTCTGTGGATATCGTGATACTGGCAAAGCGTGGTGTTCAAGATATTGATAACGAGACGCTTAATCGCCAGCTAAATGGCATGTGGAAACGACTTCAGCGTGACGCACAGGCGGTGTCTGTACCACTCCCGCCTAATGGCGTAACACGTGACGCTTGACGACACACCTCGCCGCTCGACCTCGGCCTGCCGCCTGGCAGGCTTTCGTGTGTCATGGGTCGAGTAAATGACACTGCGCCATTAGCATGTTCACCACCCATCGGGCAGAACCCTCATGGACGTAAAACGACTTTTATTACTGATTCCACTGGCAGTACTTGCCTATCTATTGGTTGTACAGTGGAATCAGGATTATGGGCAAATAAGCGTCGATTCGACGCCTGAAATTACCCAAAACAGCAACGGCTCATCCGCCAATAATGTTGGCAGTGATGATTTATCGGTTCCTAGTTCATCGGCTCCCCAAAATGCCATTAGTGAAGGCATGCCTGGAGAAGCAGAAAGTAACTCGTCTAGCCGAGACTTTATTGCTGTCACGACCGACGTTCTCGACGTACGTATTGACCCACATGGTGGCGATATCGTGTACGCCGCTCTACCGCAGCATAAGCTAACGCAGGATTCAGATCGTAACTACGTGTTGCTTTCTGATAACTCAACGCGTAGTTACGTCGCTCGTTCGGGTCTTCAACTGGACGGCCAGGCTAGCCGCATTGCCTTCACGCCCGAGCGTACCGAGTACCGCTTAGGGAACGATGAAGAGCAGCTAAGTGTTGATTTAACAGCGGAAGTTAACGGCGTTGAGGTTATTAAGCGATTGACGTTTAAGCGCGGCGACTACGCTGTCAACGTTAGTTACTATTTAGCCAACAACACCGAGTCACCGATTAGCGCACGCTTTATCGGTCAACTGGCGCGCGATAATAGCCCTGACCCCTCAAGTGGCGTCTCTATGGGTATGAAATCGTATCTTGGTGCAGCCTACTCTACCCCTGACGCGCGGTACGAAAAAATCGACTTCGACGATATTCAAAGCCATAACTTTGAAAATCGTGAGGCGCAGGGTGGCTGGATTGCGATGATCCAGCACTACTTCGTATCTGCCTGGGCACCGGCGCAAAATCAGCAAAACCTCTACTATGTCACTACCGATTCACGGGATCGTAATGTCGTAGCGTTTGCTGGCCCCACGAGCAGTGTGGCCGCTGACGGCGAGGCAACGCTAAGCGCAACGCTGTACATGGGGCCCAAGGTTCAAGACTATCTTGAACAAGTCGCTCCCAACCTACGCCTAACCGTAGATTACGGTTGGCTGTGGTTTATCGCTAACCCGCTGTTCTGGTTACTGGATAAGATCCACGACATCGTTGGCAACTGGGGCTGGTCAATTGTACTGCTGACCGTACTCGTGAAACTGGTGCTGTTCCCGCTATCCGCCAAAGCCTACAAGTCAATGGCGCGTATGCGTAAGCTTGGCCCGGAAATGCAGCGTCTCAAAGAGATGTATGGCGATGATCGCCAGAAAATGTCTCAAGAGATGATGAAGTTCTACCAGAAGGAAAAGATCAATCCTCTGGGCGGCTGCTTACCAATTCTGGTGCAAATGCCGGTCTTTATCGCGCTGTATTGGATGCTGCTTGAGTCTGTTGAGCTGCGCCATGCGCCGTTCATGTTCTGGATTCAAGATCTGTCGGTGAAAGATCCGTACTTTATCTTGCCAATTCTGATGGGGATCTCGATGTTCGTTCAGCAAATGCTGAACCCGACACCGCCCGATCCCATGCAGGCGAAGATTATGAAGATGCTGCCGATTATCTTCACCTTCTTCTTCCTGTGGTTCCCAGCAGGTCTGGTTATCTACTGGGTCGTCAACAACATCATCTCGGTGGCGCAGCAGTACCTCATTACGCGTAATATTGAGAATGATCCAAACGTCGGCAAAGGGTTGCGAACCAAGTAGCACGCTCCCTTCTCCTACCTCCAGACCCCCGCCCTAGCGGGGGTCTGGCGTTTTAGGATGAACAACGCGACAATCTTCGCCATACACCAACGAGAAGCGCCATGGCCGATCGACTTTACACCCAAGACACCATTACCGCTCTGGCAACTCCTCCTGGCCGCGGCGGTGTTGGCATTATTCGCGTCTCAGGCCCTGCCTGCCGCGATATCGCTGCCGCAGTACTTGGCCACTGCCCCTCCCCTCGTTACGCTCACTACGGCCCGTTTTATGCCGCTGAAAGCGTTATTGATGAAGGCATTGCCCTGCTGTTCAACGGGCCCCACTCATTTACCGGTGAGGACGTGCTTGAACTGCAAGGACATGGCGGGCCAATCATTATGGATATGCTGCTTGAACGCTGCCTACAGCTTGGCGCACGCCTAGCACGCCCGGGTGAGTTTTCAGAGCGTGCCTTTCTAAACGACAAGTTGGATTTAGCCCAAGCCGAAGCCATTGCCGACCTGATAGACGCCACTTCCCGTTCCGCTGCCGAAAATGCCGTACGTTCGCTACAGGGCGAGTTTTCCCAGCGTATCTCGGCGTTAGTGGAGCGACTCATTGAGTTACGGGTATACGTCGAAGCGGCGATTGATTTCCCTGAGGAGGAAATCGACTTTTTAGCCGACGGCCACGTCGCCAACCGTTTAGACAGCGTTCAGCAAGCGCTGACGGCGGTTCGCAAAGCCGCAGGCCAAGGGGCACTGTTACGCGAAGGAATGAGCGTGGTGATTGCTGGACGACCTAATGCCGGTAAGTCTAGCTTGCTCAACGCACTGACCGAACAAGATACCGCCATTGTCACGGATATTGCCGGCACCACCCGTGACGTGCTGAGGGAATATATTCACATTGATGGCATGCCACTGCATATTATCGACACCGCAGGGCTACGCGACACCCCCGATGCCGTAGAGAAAATCGGCGTTGCCCGTGCTTGGGAAGAGATCGAAAAAGCCGACCGCGTGCTGTTATTGGTAGATGCCTCAACGACTGATGCGACCGATCCTATGACTATTTGGCCGGAATTTGTCGCCAGGCTCCCCGATCAAACACGCCTGACACTGGTGCGAAATAAAATCGATACCAGCGCCGAACAAGCCGGCATTGATTTATCCACAACCCCACCAACGATCAGACTATCCGCAAAAACTGGCGTGGGTGTGGATAACTTAAAAACCCATTTAAAGGACATCATGGGGTTTTCTGCGACGACTGAAGGGAGATTCTCAGCCCGCCGTCGCCATTTAGACGCCCTAGATCGCGCCATGATTGCGCTGGAAACAGGACGCGCCCAACTAGATGGCTACGGTGCAGGGGAATTGCTGGCCGAAGACTTGCGCGATGCTCAGCAGGCGTTAGGCGAAATTACCGGTGAATTCAGCGCTGACGACCTGCTCGGCGAAATCTTTGGCAGTTTTTGTATTGGGAAATAATCATCTGCTTTGGTCAATAACAGACAGTGGCTAACAAGCTATTCGCCTACCAGCCACTCTGACCGATAGTCACTTTCCGAGCCTAGCAGCGGCGTAATGTGCTCCATCGCCGCCGCTAGACGCTCATCTAATCCCCAGGGCGGGTTAATCACTAGCATTCCACTACCGTACATGCCATGGCTTTGCTCGTTTGGCGTATGCCGTTGAAGTTCGCTGCGCCAAATTTTACGGATGCCGCTCTCCCTCAAGCCGTTTAGCAGCGAGAGATGGTTGCCTGCTGGTAGCAATGGATACCACACCAGGAGCACCGCATGTCGCGCTTTTGCCAGGCTATAAGTCACCGCATCAACCACCTCCAGATATTCCGCTTTACGTTCGTAGCTAGGGTCAATCAATACGCACAAACGCGGTGTTGCAACCGGTACCAGCTCACTCAAACCTGCCAGTCCATCTCCATAAATTCGCTGCGCCTGCGGGGAAAGCGATTGGGTACTTAAGTGCTCATGCTCACCTGGATGAAGCTCAAATAACGTCAGGCGATCTTGCTCACGAAGCGGCTGAGAAAGCCACCAAGGTGAGCCAGGATAATGGGTAAGCTCAGATGCATGGGGCTGGGCAGTTGCCAACGTGGTTAGCCAACTACTCAGTAAAGGGTCACTTAGCTGCTCGCTCGCTTTCCACAGCGGCCAAATGCCCTCACGGTATTCTTGAAGCCGCTGAGTCTCTTTGGTGTTAAGTGGATAGAGGCCTCGTCCCGCATGAGTATCTATATATGTAATGGCTGTTTTTTTACGTAATAAGTAATCAACCACCGCGTAAAGCGTTAAATGTTTCTGCACATCGGCAAAGTTACCGGCATGGTAAGCGTGTTGGTAAGACAGCATAGTCGCTCGCTAACAGAGAATCGAAAAAAGCCCGCTATGTGAGCATAGCGGGCGTTTATCGGCAATGCCGAGGTTAGCTAATCAATCGTTAGTGTTAACCCTGGCCATTTCCCGTGGGACTCAAGGTGATTTCAACACGGCGGTTTTGCGCCCGCCCTTGTTCAGAATTATTGCTAGCAACCGGCTGATTGGCCCCATATCCCATGGTGTTTAATCGAGCGGAGGACACGCCATTTTGGCTAAGGTAATTACCCACAGACTGGGCACGGCGTTCAGACAGACGCTGGTTATAATTTGCATCTCCGGTGCTATCAGTGTGGCCAGCAATGTTGACGCGAGTATCCTGATACTGGGTCAGTACATTCGCTACTTGGTTAAGGGAGTTACGCGCCTCACTGGTAAGGTCAGCTGAGTCGAAACCAAAGGTAACGCCACTGGGCATATTAAGCACAATATCGTCACCGCGACGATCAATCTCAATACGCGAGCCCTGGAGATTTTGGCGCAGCTGTTGCTCCTGACGATCCATGTAAACGCCTATACCGGCACCCGCTGCAGCACCTACCGCCGCACCAATCAATGCGCGATCACGACGGCTAGTGCTGCCATCGCCAGACAGCGCACCGGCAGCAGCGCCAATGGCCGCGCCAATGCCAGATCCCATCGCAGTGCTAGAGCGCTGCGTCTGACCGCCATAAGGGTCCGAGGTAGCACAACCAGCTAACAAAATGGCTGCCGCCAGCGGGGTCAGTAGTCGAGAAATACGCATCACTCACTCCTTGATAATCTTCAGGGTAATTGCTTTATATATCGCTGATCACTCATCGCTTATTAATGTCAGCAATTCATTCAAGAATAATAGACCTTGAGGCGATGCACGCAGCTTTTCGGGCATTTCCATTAAAAGTCCTTTTTCATACGCGCTTTGTAACCGTGAAAGTAACACGGCTGAGGGCTGTCCTGTGTAAGCCGTCCAGACACCCATTGCGACCCCATCGGTTAAACGTAACGCATTCATCGCAAATTCAAGGGGTAGCTCCTGCGTTGCTATCGGCTGCTTGCCGGCCACAAAGCCACGCGGATCATTTGCACGACGTAAATACGCCTCTGGCTGACGTGTTTTCCAGCGCCTTTCGATATGCCGCTGCCCCTGACTATCGACCGTCGTCAGCTTTCCATGCGCTCCCGCCCCAATACCCAAATAATCGCCAAACTGCCAATAATTGATGTTGTGGCGACTTTGTTGTCCCGTTCGCGCGTAGGCGGAGATTTCATAGCGCCGCAAACCGGCTTGCTCAAGGCGTTGATGGCCAGCTTCTTGAATGTCCCAGAGAGCCTCTTCTTCTGGTAACACAGGCGGATGAGAGAAAAACGCCGTATTCGGTTCAAGCGTTAACTGATACCAGGAGAGATGCTCTGGCTCCAGAGCCAATGCTTGATCAATATCCTCCATCGCTTGAACCGGGGTTTGTTTGGGTAACCCATGCATTAAATCAATATTGAGATTATCAAACCCAGCCTCACGCGCCTGGCGAACAGCATTGACCGCTTCTTGGCCGCTATGAATACGCCCCAACGCGCTAAGCTGTTCAGGGCGAAAGCTCTGAACTCCCAAAGACAAGCGATTGATCCCGGCTTCTCGATAACCAATAAAACGCTGCTGCTCGGTCGTGCCAGGATTCGCTTCAAGGGTAATTTCAATAGTAGAAGAGAACGGCAATCGAAGACGTATCTCTTTGAATAATCGATCGTAAAAAGCTGGCGATAACAGGCTTGGCGTGCCACCGCCAATAAATATCGTTTGAATCTCTCTTTCATTCGCTAACGATAAATCACCCTCCAAATCACTGAGCAGGGCGTTTAGATAAGCGTCTTCGGGCAGCTCGTCAGTACTGGGCTCATGGGAATTAAAGTCACAGTACGGGCACTTCCGTACGCACCATGGCGTATGGATGTATAGGGATAAGGGAGGCAATAGCTCAGCCATGCGCCACCTTCAACAGTTCAACCAAGCCCTGTAATGCCCGCCCACGATGACTAAGTCGATTTTTGGTTTCACTGGATAACTCGGCAACACTCATTCCTTGGTCCGGTAACCAGAACAGAGGGTCATAACCAAAACCGCCATTACCTCGCGGGTGCGCCAGAATTTCACCTTCCCAACTGCGTTGCACGATCACAGGTACAGGGTCTTCGGCATGACGCAAATACACCAATACGCACCAATAACGTCCACTACGCTGACCTTCAGCATAGCGACTGAGCGACGTTAATAACTTCTCATTATTGCGCTCGTCACTTTTAGGCTCACCGGCATAGCGCGCTGAATAGATACCCGGCGCACCGTGAAGTGCATCCACCTCAAGACCTGAGTCGTCTGCCAATGCAGGCAATCCACTGATTTTACTTGCCTCACGAGCTTTCAGAAGTGCGTTTTCTACAAAAGTAAGCCCTGTTTCTTCCACATCTCCCACTCCAAATTCGGATTGCGGACGAACATCTAACCCAAGAGGTGCTAGTAATTGATTGAATTCTTTTAGTTTTCCTACATTTCCACTGGCTAAAACTAAGGTATTGGGCGATGCCATAACGATATCTCCAAAAGGAAGGTTAATGAGTTTACATATATCAAAATTTCTTCTAAAGCAGGCTGTTTGTTACATAATGTAATTGTTAAAACTAATTTAAAAACTGCTTATATTAATAACAAACAACATTATAAACATACACTTAAACGCATTATTCTAAAAAATACTATATATATTCAAATTGATTTCACCAGATTTCTAATAACAAAACTTTACGAAATGTATCTTATAGGCAACACTTCTGAGAGCACCTGCTCACTCTTTCTTTCCACGAGGGCTTCCCAATGTCACAGGAAAAGACCATAGGTTTGGTGTATCTCATTACCGAAAAAAGTCCGCAATCACAGCTATTTGCAGACTATTTACACGATCACACCAACTGCTCAATTAGCATTTACTCGCCAGACGTCACCATACCCTCTTCACCCGTCGAAAAGCTGCTCATCCTCATTGACAGTGATCATATTAGTGTAGAGACATTGCCAGACTGGCAAGAGAAACTGCCAGAAGCATTAACAAAAACCCCTCTAGCCGCTTTCAATATTCGCGATATGGACCATGCCCTAGAAGCTCTCTCGTGCGCTCAACTGAAAGGGGTATTTTATCGCAATGAGAGCTTAGAGGTATTTTGCAAAGGTATCCACGCGTTACTTGATGATGAGCTGTGGATGTCTCGTGAGTTAATGGCACGACTGATTCTTTTTTATCGCAAGTATCAAAGCAACGCGTTCCGCCCAGCCTGTGGATTAACCAACCGTGAAATGGAAATTATCTCTTTATTAAGTGCGGGTTCCTCCAATCAACAGATTGCCGATAAGTTGTTTGTAAGTGAACACACCGTTAAGTCTCATCTTTATAACATCTTCCGAAAAATAAACGTTCACAATCGCATTCAAGCACTTAACTGGATCCATCAGAACCTTGGTCCAATTCTTCCTAATATAGAAACTGCACGCAGTTTACAACGTCATCGGTAGCCTTTTAAAAGGGTATATAGCTATGAATTTACGTCGCTATTTACTGGTCATTTTTATCAGTTTTATTGCATTAACTACTGATACATTTGCCAATGAACCAACCAATTCTTCCCGGGCATTAGCCACCAGTGAGCAGGAAGAAGTCAACGCTATTAACCAACTATCAAGTCCCGATGGCCCAGAAATTCAAGGACAGCGAAATAGAGGTAGTGAGCTTACCGGTATCATGGTCGACCGTACCGTCACCATGGCAGGCAAGACCTTCTATCGCGCTTTCAGCCAGCGGGCTATGGATAACCTCATTATCGGTAATGCCACGATTACCATTCAAGAACGTCCCGATGCCCGTTGGGGCAGCCAAATTGCCATCGTGGAAGGCAACCGGATGTACTTCAGAACACAGCTCTCTCCCAGGATTAGCGAAGCTGACCGCGTAGCAGGAGAAGCTGTAAATATCGTTGAGGAGGCACTTCTCCAGCAGCAGCTGGCATCTGCTCTTACCTCAGATAAAGACTTGGGAAAAGAGGAGTTATTCTGATGAAAAACTGCAGAAAAATAGCTTGCGCTACGTTCATAGTGTTAATGGGAATAGGTGCTCACGCGCACTCAGGTGATTTAATTTATAAACCTATTAACCCTTCTTTTGGCGGCGATCCTTTTACAGGTAGTTACCTGTTAGGTAAAGCCCAGTCACAGGATACCAATACAGATCCAAATGCACGTAGGGGGCAAACATTATCATCCACTGAGCGCTTATTACAAAGTTTAGAAAGTCGATTGATATCACAGCTCATTTCCGATGTTAGCCGTGGTGAAGTCAGTGAGGGTAGCTTCGATAGTGATGAGTTCGGCGTTGTCGTGAGTGACAATAACGGACAACTAATTGTGCGTGTTGTGGATAAAGTTACTGGAGATGTAACAGAGATTAGCGTTGGCGGTTTATTTAACCCTTAACAACGACATCAATATCAACCGCTAAAAAAACCAGCAATAACGACTAACGCTATCTGCTTTGTCAGGGGATCATTATGAAAATTATCGCCTCAATTGTCATCGCTAGCCTACTGAGTGGCTGTGCAGGAATGGTGGCAACGTCTGAAAATTTAGAAGGTGCTGAAGCAACACTCACGCCCAGAGGAGCTACCTACCAAGATCTTGTATCGCTCCCGCCACCGTCAGGAAAGATATTTGTCTCTGTGTATGATTTTCGCGACCAAACAGGACAATACCGACCAGCCCCCGCCAGTACGTTTTCAACTGCGGTAACCCAAGGGGCTGCAGCAATGCTTACCGGAGCCCTGTCTGACTCTGGCTGGTTTATACCGCTGGAACGTGTTGGGTTACAAAACTTGTTAACTGAACGCCGTATTATTCGCGCAGAATTCGAACGCTTTGGGCAGCCCGATACGCTGCCATCGTTAAGAGCAGCGTCGGTTATGCTAGAGGGCGGCATTATTGCTTATGAATCGAACGTACGAACCGGGGGAGCCGGTGCTGAATATTTTGGCATTGGGGCGTCAGGCCAGTACCAGGTAGATCAGGTAACGGTGAATTTACGTGCGGTGGAAATCTCAACAGGCGAAATATTAGCTAACGTCACCACCACCAAGACCATCTATTCAAAAGAGCTACGAGCTGGGGTTTATCGCTTTATTGATTTCAGACGCTTATTAGAGGCCGAAGCCGGTATAACTACAAACGAACCGGTTCAGCTCGCGGTAATGTCAGCAATAGAATCTGCTGTCATTCACCTTGTAGCGAGAGGCATTGAAAACCGATTATGGAATCTTGCTCCCGGAACCAGTATTCAAGAAACCATTTTAGATGACTATCTTAATGCATCGATACCTATGCTTTAGTAAGAATTAATCAAGGGAACACTACTTAAATAAAACTATAAAAAACAATGGCCACTCAACAGAGTGGCCTTTTTTATTTAAAAAACAAATACTATATAATTACATAACTAACAAACAAATAATTAAGAAAGTAGTAAACACAAAATATTATAAATGTTAAACATATAACCACAGCATTAACAAAACTTCCTATAGCGTCATTTTTAGAATGGTCCAAACTCAATCCATGAAACAAAAAGACACATTGAGTTTCAAAAGGAATTAAAAATGAAACATTATAGCTATCGGCTCAGGACAGCTACAACGAACAGAATTCGTTGTAGTGCTGTGATAACGGTAGCCACTTCATTGCTGACTTTTTCTTCTGTATTGCAAGCTAACGAGAATGAAAGCGACTTATTTAATAGAAGTGCAAGAGTTACTCAGTTTGCGGCCATTGATAACGCCGCGCTAAACAGCAATCTAAGCATCATTCGTCAACAAGGTAACAATAATAAAGCAAGTGTTGCCCAGTCACGTTCTGTGAGTTATCAGCTTTCTAACTTTGCCTATATCGATCAAATCGGCAACGGTAATCAAGCAAGCATAATGCAAAGTAACGGAAATAATACCGGAATTATTTGGCAAGTGGGCGACGACAACACCGCCTCTATTAATCAGCAAGGTAATAGCGCCCAGTATAAAGCCGACATTTATCAAAATGGATTTAAGGGTGACGTTTCAATTTCGCAATCGGGCAGTGGCTCACGTGGTGTAAGTGTCCAGCAACAAAACCTTTCGGGCAATGCACGACCAGTCACTATCGATACCTACTGAGTCGCCAGCTGCTTCTCAGTAAACAACCAAAGCAAGTCGATCGAAAAAAAGGGGAAACACCATGAAAACTCAAATGACCGTTATCGCTGCTGCTGTTGCAATGGCTGTTAGCTTCTCTAGCCAAGCGCGTGACTTTGATGACTCTACAACAAACCCTGCTGCTAACGCAGGGACAGAACCCGCGTTTGTAAACCAGCAAGATATCCGTGAAGGCATGAACGGCTTCGCTCGTGACCCAATGCGGACTTCGATTATTGTTCAAGTTGGTGACGATAACGCAGCTGAAACTGATCAGTATGATAACGAGCAATACTCACGCGTTGGCCAAGAAGGTAATAACAACGACTCTTATGTTTATCAAAGCGGCGATCAGCATGAGTCGATTGTTTATCAGATAGGCAATTATAATGATTCAGTCGTAGTACAAGATGGTGGCAGTCTTAACGACTCCTATGTACGTCAACAAGGCGACAACAACAGCTCTACTGTTGCTCAATTCTTGAACACTGCGCAAAGCGACTCAATTATTGAGCAGTTCGGTAACGGAAACGATGCTGACGTTTACCAAGCATTAAATACTGATGAAACGTGGAGCTTTATCCATCAGGACGGTGATAACAACGAAGCTAATGTTCTCCAGGTTGAAGCAGACCTGAGCGCTTCCTACATTTATCAAGGTGGCGAAGGCCATGTAGCGAATGTCTTCCAGACAGGCAACAGCAACGTGTCGACTATTCGCCAGAACACCGTTGGTGGTAGCGCTGCTTCAGCGTCTCACTTCCAGGCTGGTAACAACAACTCTGCTATCTCTACTCAGTGGTAAGCATCTTTGTAGGTACGTCTGTAAGTACTTACTTAGCTCAGGAAACCGCCCCCTTCGGGGCGGTTTTTTTATGTTTAACGCACCATTACCGTTAACGTGCCGCCTTTCCCTTGGGTAGCAGAACGCGAGCGATTACTGCCTTTAACGATATCTACTTCTAAACGATCATCTTCGCTGAGCAGTTTTACCGTACCTTCAAGCGTGGTGCCTTCAAAGGTAAATTCAGCGGGCACTGTGCCGCGTGTTTCGGGGTGATCAATGGTTTCATCGTTATGAGTAGTGCGCCATTGGGCTGAGAATTCCGCGCCAGGTGTGCCACCCATGGTGATATGGATTTGAGTCATATCCTGCTCCTGTGCGGCCATCCCCGTTAACGGTAGACCAAGGGTGAAAACAGCGGCTAACAATATGCCGTTAAAGCGTGAAGAGTGCCAAGCCAATTGTCGTTTCATCATGTGTTTACCTCACTAACCACAGAGCCGCTCAATAGGAGCGGCTCTTGCAGTGTAGCAGGCGCTTTACTTTATGTTACATAACGGCAAAGGCTTTTTCTGCAGCATCCAACGTTAGCTGAATATCTTCTGGCGTGTGGGCACTCGACATAAAGCCAGCTTCATAGGCAGAAGGTGCGAGATACACACCGTGATCAAGCATAGCACCAAAGAAGCGGCGGAAAGCATCGGGGTTGCAAGCAGTGGCTTGGGCGAAGTTATCTACACGGGATTGCGACGTAAAGAAAACGCCAAACATGCCACCTGCGGATTGGGTCATCATCGGTACGCGGGCAGCGTTGGCACGCTCTTGCAAGCCGGTACACAACGTTTGCACCCGTTGAGTCAGCGCATCATGGAAACCAGGCACCTTTAGTTTGGTTAGCAGAGCGACCCCTGCAGCCATGGCCAGCGGGTTACCGGACAGCGTACCCGCTTGGTAAACCGGCCCCAGCGGCGAGATATTCTGCATAATTTCTTGTTTACCGCCAAACGCCCCAACGGGCATGCCGCCGCCAACGATTTTACCTAAGCAGGTAAGGTCAGGCGTTACGCCGTAATGTGCCTGAGCGCCACCTAAAGCGACGCGAAAACCGGTCATGACTTCATCAAAAATCAAAATACTGCCGGATTCATTGCACACCCGGCGCAACGTTTCCAAGAAGCCCGGCTGGGGAGGAATGCAGTTCATATTACCCGCCACCGGCTCCACGATAATGCAGGCAATTTGCTCTCCGATCTCTGCAAAACACGCTTCCACCCCTTCAGGGTCGTTATACGAAAGCGTGATGGTGTGCTCAGCGAGTGATGCGGGTACGCCTGGTGAGCTAGGTTCCCCGTGGGTTAACGCGCCGGAGCCCGCTTTGACGAGCAATGAATCCGAGTGGCCGTGATAATTGCCTTCAAACTTGACGATTTTGTCGCGTCCCGTTGTTCCGCGCGCAAGTCGAATGGCCGACATCGTCGCTTCGGTGCCCGAGCTGGTCATACGCACCATTTCCATGGAAGGAATCATTTCACAGATCAGATCAGCCATGGTGGTTTCGACAGCGGTCGGCGTACCAAAGGAGAGGCCGTTATCTAACCGCGCTCGCACAGCGGCCAGTACATCCTGATCGGCGTGTCCAGTGATCATCGGTCCCCATGAGCCGATATAGTCTACGTAGCGGTTACCTTCCACATCGAATAAGTAGGCACCCTGAGCACGTTCCATAAAAACAGGCGGGCGATGTAGGCCTTTAAAAGCACGAACAGGGGAGTTAACTCCCCCCGGAATGTGACGACTGGCAAGGTCAAATAGTTCTGCAGATGTGGTCATGGCATCCTCAACATTAATGGCTTACTGCCAATGAGATCAAAAGCGTACGGGGCGTGGCAAGCGTTTCGGTAAACACTGTCCGCTAGGGGGCTGATAACCATGAGACAAACTCTCCCAGGTAAAGTGCTGGGCTTGCTCACAGGCAGTTGGTAAGCGCTCACCAACGGCTAAACGAGCCGCAAGCGCTGAGGCTAATGTACAGCCTGATCCGTGAAATACTTCAGGCAAACGTGGCCACTGCCATTGGCGCGTAGTGTCAGGAGAGTGCAGCGTATGCACAACCTGTTGCGTATTACCCGGGAGTGGATCGTCGGTGGCGGTCACAAGGACACCTTGGCAACCCTGCGCCAGCAACGCAACAGCACGTGCTGTGTCATCCAAAGGGTCGGTTATCTCAGGCGTCAGTGCAGCAAGCTCAAACCGATTGGGCGTTACGATATCCACAAGCGGTAGCAAACGATCTATATAAAGTTGCTGCAAAGCGGGTGTGGATAACTTAGCGCCGCCACCTGCTTTTAATACCGGATCTGCGACGACGGGAATTCCTGGAAAACGGCGGATAATTTGTTCCGCTGCGCGCAGCGTCGCCTCATCAGCCAACAGCCCCAACTTAATAGCCGCAATTTGCATATCACCTAACGCTTCAGCCATTTGCCGCATTGCAGCAGGATCTGCAGGCAGGGTGCGTATCACGTTATGGCAATTTTGAACGGTCAGTGCGGTTGGAATGGTGACTGCCCAACCACCACAGGCAGCTATCGCTTCGCTATCAGCCACTAACCCAGCCCCCCCGGTGGGGTCATGGCCAGCTAACACTAAAACAACGGGAGGAAGAGGATGGCGCATCAAAAGGGCTTCACCACCGCCAGGATAATAATCGCGATTAACGCAATCACGGGCGCTTCGTTAAACCAGCGGAAAAACACATGGCTTTTGGTGCAGCGGGCTTGATCAAATTGCTTCAAATAAATTAAGCAAACGTGGTGGTAAGCGATTAATAGAGCGACAAGCGTCAGCTTAGCGTGCATCCAACCTTGGCTAAACCAAGCGGGCACGAGATAAAGCATCCAGCCACCAAAGATCAGCACAATGATCATCGATGGCGTCATAATTCCACGGTAAAGCTTACGCTCCATGGTTTTAAAGTAAGTGATCGCTTGCTCATCGCCTGTGTCCCGCGCCATGGCGTGGTACACATACAGTCGCGGTAAATAAAATAGCGCGGCAAACCAGGTAACAACCGCCATCAAATGAATGGCCTTTACCCATAAATACATGGTCTCTCCTTAGGCGTTGGGCTCATTGCTGGGAATCAGCACCGCGGGGGTCAGTGTAGTGATAATAACGTTCGATAGCGCCACGCGTAATGATACCTGAAATTCGCTGCTGCTTTGGCCGATAGCCATGCACGACATAGAGTGCACCTAGCGCATTGTCCTGAAGTTTTAGAAACGCTTCCGATAGCGTTGCTTGTAATCCGATAGGTGCCATTTCAAGCCGTTGCCCAGGGATCTCAAGCAAATCAATGAACTCGTCTTCTGGAGGGGCTTCGTCTTGCAGTGCTTCATCATGCTCCAGTAACCAACGCGCAAGCTCAGCGGCTTTAAGCGCCAGCACTGGTTTTTCTGCACTGGAGCGCTCAATCACTAGCCACACAGGATTCGTTTCCAACAGACGCCGTGCCTGATCAGGCGTAATCATTCGATCTGTGCGCACTAAGTGACGCTCCATTACCGCTGGCACCGATACCCGCGAAAGCGCCTGCATTAAAGGCTGCTGTAACGGATGCAAGCCGTAGCGCACCGAGCTAATAAAAAAGCCCTCACAGCCAGTAAGCTGACGAGATGTTAGGCAGGCAACCACCACAACGAGCATGCCAGGCAACATGATATGTGGCGAATGCGTTAGTTCAAGCAACGCCATCAAAGCGGCAAGCGGTGCTTGCAATACAGCGCCCATCATTGCCGCCATGCCCAACATGGCATAAATGCCGGGGTCTGCCGCTTTATCTGGCCATACCCAACCGCCCAGCATTCCCCCTAGAGCACCGGTGGCAGCACCGACCACTAGCACGGGGCCAATAATGCCGATTGGTACACCACCTGCCACGGTAATGGCAGTAATCAATAGCTTAGCGATCATCAACGCCAACAACACAGTAATCGCCAGCTGATTATTCAACATAGCCGCAACGCTGTCGTAACCAATGCCTTGTACTTCAGGAAACCACCACGCAACAGCGCCCGTTATCACCCCGACTGCACCTAACCTAAGCCATAGCGGCCACTGCTGTAAGTACTGGCTACGCGAAAGATGAATAAATACGCCCGCTAATAGGCCAATCACCAAACCAATAATGACCACCCAAGGCACATTCATTAACGAACCTAGCGCAACTTCAGGAATGCGAAACGCCGGTTCGTTGCCATACACCAATTGAGCGACCAATGCCCCCATGGTAGAGGCGAGTATCACCGGCATAAAGCTCATCAGGGTATATTCCATCATCACCACTTCCATGGCGAAAATCACCCCTGCGATTGGCGTATTAAATGATGCAGATATACCTGCCGCCGTGCCGCAAGCAACCAACACCCGTAAACTGTTATTGGGCAAGCGAAGCTTGAGACCTAAGCCGCTGGATGCCGCTGCGCCCAGATGAATGGCAGGGCCTTCACGTCCTGCTGAGAGGCCACCCAGCACAGAAACAACGCCTACCCACCACTGGTTAAGCCAGTTGCGCATAGGGAAACGTCCCTGATGATAGGTGAGACGCTCAATAACATGGCCAACACCTAACTTACGGGCAGCGGCCTTTTGCCGATAGAGCAGCGTGCCAATCAGCGTCACGGCAATTATCGGCAGCAGCGCACGAAGCCATGGCGCGAGCCCTTCAAAGGCCTCAGGATTGCCCTCAGGCATATAAAGGGCAGCACCTACCTCTAGCAATAAGCGAAAAGCCACCATCACCGCGCCTGTGATCACCCCAGACACTAACCCCAGCACACACAGCTGAGGCAGGGCATCAACATTCGCCAGCTGGCGACGAAAACTTTCCAAGGTGAAATCTGACCGGGAAAAACGTGCCACAACGTCCGTCCTTGCGCCTATTATTCGCTTTTACGCATCATGTTCGCGTTAGTGAACATATGCCTGTTTCCCTATAGCGCTCTTACGCGCCTGCTCTCTTGTGTATCATAGCTAGCTACAGTTCAACAGCCTGAGGTATCTCATTAGGCTGTTAATTATTGTTGGGTCTGACTGTGCGTAATGCGCAAGGAGTGGTTTGTGATTAAGGTTGGCATTGTAGGCGGTACCGGCTATACCGGCGTTGAGCTGTTACGGTTACTTGCCCAGCATCCCCAGGTAAGCGTAGAAGCCATTACCTCGCGCTCGGAAGCAGGCGTGAAGGTATGCGATATGTATCCCAACCTGCGCGGCCACTATGATGCGCTCACGTTTAGCGAGCCAGACGCCAAGAAACTGGGTGCAATGGATGCGGTGTTCTTTGCGACACCCCACGGGGTCGCCCATGCACTAGCAGGCGAACTGCTCGACAATGGCACGCGAGTAATCGACTTATCTGCGGATTTCCGGCTGCGCGACGCCGCCGAATGGAGCCAGTGGTACGACCAGCCCCACGGCGCGCCGGAACTGCTAAAAGAGGCTGTGTATGGCCTGCCAGAAATGCATCGTGAGAAAATCAAAAAGGCCCGCTTAATTGCCGTACCAGGATGCTACCCAACGGCTGTTCAACTCGGCTATCTGCCGCTTTTGGAAGCTGGTTTGATTGACGCAAGCCAGTTAATCGCGGACTGCAAATCAGGCGTTACCGGCGCAGGCCGTGGTGCCAAAGTTGCCTCGCTGCTAGCCGAAGCCAGCGAATCGATGAAAGCCTACGGTGCGTCCGGACATCGCCATTTGCCTGAAATTCGTCAAGGCTTGAGCGATATGCAGTCAAACGCCGTGGGGCTTACCTTTGTGCCGCACTTAACGCCTATGATCCGCGGCATTCATGCCACGCTCTATAGTACGCTGACTGAAGAGCCAGGCGATTTACAGGCACTCTTTGAGCAGCGTTACGCCCACGAGCCGTTTGTTGACGTCATGCCTGCAGGCAGTCATCCGGAAACTCGCAGCGTCAAAGGCAACAATACCTGCCGAATCGCTGTTCACCGTCCTGGCAATGGCAATACCGTAGTAGTGCTCTCGGTAATTGATAACCTCGTTAAAGGCGCATCAGGCCAAGCGATTCAAAACCTCAACCTCATGTTTGGCTTTGAAGAAAATATGGGCCTCAACGCCCCAGCGTTGATGCCTTGAATCACACCAAATACCAGCATGCAGAGGGCAGCTCAAAGAGGAGGTCATTTGCCAGGGAAGGCAAATGTAGCGTCCAAGGAAGGATTCAAAGCGCCTCCTCGGCGAGCTGCCCTCTGCTTGATACCCCAACACAATAGTTGACCATTTTGCTGGGAATTACCCATAATCACACTCCGATGCCGATTATTCGTTCTTAAAGCTCGCGGGAGGTACCCATGAGCGGTGCAGAAGCTTTTGTTCCAACGCCTCTACTATTGTCTGATAGTGCTCGGAAACGCATCCAAGCACTTATAGCAGAAGAGGCTAACCCTGCGCTGAAACTCCGCGTTTATGTCACCGGTGGTGGCTGCTCGGGGTTCCAGTATGGGTTTGATTTTGCTGAAAACGTGGCCGAAGACGACACATTAATTGAATTTGGCGATGCGATCCTCGTCGTCGATCCTCTCTCCTACCAATACTTGGTGGGTTCAACCATTGACTATGAAGAAGGGTTAGCAGGTGCCCGTTTTCGTGTTCAAAACCCCAACGCTACGACCACCTGTGGCTGTGGAGCTTCCTTCATGGTCTAACCAACGTTGGTAACAACCCCCTCCCCGTGACTTGACGCCTTGGTGGTTTCTCGCCAAGGTTAAAAGGTCAATAACGGTTGCAGACGGAATTTATAAGAGTAAATCTTCTTTAAATCGCGTCGCTAACCAAATAAAACACGGGGAAACGAATGAATTACCTACTAAAAAAATCTGTCATTGCTACCGCCCTTGCACTGGGCTTAGGCAGTACCACTGTCGCGTTTGCACAAACGCCTACTGTCAATGTGGCCACTGACCCAAGCTTTGTACCGTTTGAAATGATGGATCCAGAAACTGGCGAAATGATCGGTTTCGATATGGATATCATCAACGCAGTCGCCGAACGTGCAGGCTTTGAGGTTAACCTCACCACTATGGAATTCTCTGGCATCATTCCCGCCGTCCAAACCGGCAGCCAGGAAATCGCCCTTGCAGGCATCACCATTACAGATGAGCGTGCCGAAGTTGTCGACTTTTCCGCTCCCTACTATGACTCAGGTCTGCAAATTATCGTGCGCGCCGACAACGAAGAGGTCTCTTCGCTTGAGGACCTAGCGGGTCTCACCATTGCCACCAAAATCGGCTCTACCAGCTACGACTTCCTTCAACAGGAGCTCGGTGAAGATGCCGACATTACTCCCTATCCAGGCACCGCCGATATGTACATGGCGCTGTTAGGGCGCAACGTTGATGCCGTGCTGTACGACGCCCCTAACGTTGCCTACTTCTCACAAACCCGTGGCGAAGGCCGTACCAAAGTGGTTGGCCCGCTGTATGAAGGCCAGCAGTACGGTATCGTTTTCCATAAAGGCAGCGAGTGGGTAGAACCTACCAACGAAGCACTTGCTTCCATGCGCGAAGACGGCACCTATGATGAAATCTACACAAAGTGGTTTGGTGAAGCCCCCAGCGCTGAATAACATCGCTGTTCGCTATCACTAACGAGCGCTTTTCATCTCAGGGCCGGGCGGCTATACCCCCGGCCCTGTGTCGTTGTTTATTTTTCTGGAGATAACGCGTGGACGTTAACTTTCAGTTTGATTGGTCGGCCGCTTTTGGGTCGATCCCTTATCTGTTACCAGGTATTCCTTGGACGCTGCTTATATCATTCGGCGGCCTAGCGATCGGCTTCTTTATTGGCATATTCTTTGGTTTATTACGTATTAGCCCAGTGCGCTGGCTGCGCTGGCCAGCAGTTTTATACGTCGAAGTGTTTCGCGGCACGCCCATTTTAGTGCAGGTTCTGTTTATCTTTTATGGCTTACCCCAATTGCTGGGAGGCCCGATCAACGCACTCGTTGCTGGCATTGCCGCGATCGCCATTAATTCAGGGGCTTATATCTCTGAAATTGTACGAGGCGGCGTGCAGTCTATCGAACGTGGCCAGCGAGAAGCATCACTTTCGCTAGGCTTGTCTCGAACTCAATCTTTTCGCTACGTAATTTGGCCCCAAGCTCTACGGCGCATGATTCCTCCACTGGGTAACCAGGGCATCATCAGTATCAAAGATACCTCGCTATTTTCTGTTATCGGGGTCGGTGAATTAGTCCGCCAAGGGCAAATTTATATTGCCACTACCTTTACCGCACTAGAGGTCTATTTCATGGTGGCGCTGATGTACCTTGCCATCACCTGGACTCTCTCTTTGATTCTGCGCCAAATTGAGCGCAGAGGCCTCGCAGGACAATAAGGAACGTGCAATGACCTCTACCCAATCGCCAATTGTGCGTATGCAGCAGCTCAATAAGCATTTTGGCAGCCTGCACGTACTCAATAATGTTGATCTTGAAATTGTGCCTGGTGAAGTCGTCGTTATCATCGGTGCCAGTGGCTCTGGTAAATCAACGCTCATCCGCTGTATCAACGGCTTAGAAGAGTTTCAAGCCGGCTCTCTTGATGTTGATGGCAACCAATTACTGCCCAATGGTAAAAGCAGTAAAGCGCTGCAAACTATCCGTACTGAAGTCGGCATGGTGTTTCAGCAATTCAACCTTTTTCCCCACTTGAGCGTGCGCGACAACGTTACCCTTGCGCCCATGAAAGTGCGGGGATGGAGCCGCCAAGATGCCGAAGAGACCGCTGAACGACTGTTAGAGCGCGTTGGTATTGCCGACCAAGCAGATAAGTACCCAAGCCAGCTCTCGGGTGGGCAGCAGCAGCGTGTGGCATTAGCCCGGGCGTTAGCCATGGAACCCCGCCTGATGCTGTTTGACGAGCCTACATCAGCGCTTGATCCTGAAATGATTGGTGAAGTGCTGGATGCCATGCGTGAACTTGCAAAAGAAGGCATGACCATGGTGATAGTGACCCATGAAATGGGCTTTGCCCGTGAAGTGGCAGATCGCGTTATTTTTATCCATAAAGGCGAAATTGCCGAGCAAGGCCCTCCCGAGCAACTGTTCGATACGCCACAACATGAGCGAACACAATCCTTCCTTGCACGTGTTTTGAAGCATTAATGTCGGAATTAATCTGACTTTTTTGCCCATTTTTGCCCCGTAAAATGGTCTGTCATCGCGACAGGCCATTTTTTTTGCCTGTGGATACTATTTTTTACACGCTGCATCATATCGCGCTACGACGCCTAGCATGAGCGCTAACCAGGTCTTTATAAGATACCAATCGCACTTGTTCACAGGTGCGGTAACAAACTCGGTATGGGTCGGTGGATAACCCGTTGTCTGTCATGCCTGTGTGTAAGTTGCACTTTCATCCACAGGAGTAGCACCGCTTCTGCGCAGGTACTCCTCCGTTTAATCATGCAAAAACTAACAATTTAAGCAACTGAAATATAATGGTTTATTTAGGTTATCAACAGATTTTGTCCACACTAGTAGTTACAACATCAACAGAACTTCTCTTATATATTTTTATTTTGTTATTAATAATAGATTGATGCTTAGCTTGGGGTGTGGAAAAACCTGACGGTTACCCACAGGAGGTTTATACTGGCGGGCTTACTCAATCAGTGAACCAATACTGACTCACATCATCCGTGCCAAACGGCGCAAGACGAGGTGCCTCTTGAACTATCCCGACCGCTTTGACGTGATTGTCATCGGCGGTGGCCATGCGGGAACCGAAGCCGCATTGGCCTCTGCTCGTATGGGTTGTCAAACCCTATTGCTAACCCACAACATCGAAACGCTCGGCCAAATGTCGTGCAATCCAGCGATTGGTGGGATTGGCAAAAGCCACCTGGTAAAAGAAATTGATGCACTCGGTGGTGCAATGGGGCTAGCCACGGACTTAGGCGGCATCCAGTTTCGGGTATTGAACGCTCGTAAAGGTCCAGCCGTTCGAGCAACACGTGCTCAAGCAGACCGAATTCGCTACAAAGCTGCTATTCGGGGAATGCTGGAAAACCAGCCGAACTTAACGATTTTTCAGCAAGCCGCTGGCGATCTGGTTGTGGATAACAACACTGTTAGAGGCGTTGTGACCGAAACAGGCATCCGCTTCCATGCGGAGTCCGTTGTGCTGTCAACCGGTACGTTTTTGGGTGGCGTTATCCACATTGGGTTAGATCAAAGCCGCGGTGGCCGCGCCGGTGACCCGCCTTCCAACGCGCTAGCTGAACGCTTACGCGCACTACCGTTTCGCGTTGATCGGCTAAAAACCGGGACGCCTCCACGAATTGATGCCAAAACCGTTGACTTCACATCGTTGGAAGAACAGCCAGGTGACACCCCAACACCGGTCATGTCATACCTTGGTTCACGGGAGATGCATCCGCAGCAGGTGAGTTGCCACATAGCGCACACCAATGAGCGCACCCATGAAATCATCATGGCGAATCTTGATCGCTCGCCTATGTATTCCGGTGTGATCGAAGGTGTTGGTCCGCGATACTGCCCATCGATTGAAGACAAAGTTCACCGCTTTGCCGACAAATCAAGCCATCAGGTATTTATCGAGCCTGAAGGGTTGGATACCCATGAGCTCTATCCCAACGGAATCTCGACGTCGTTGCCTTTCGATGTTCAGTTACAAGTGGTTCGCTCAATTAAAGGGTTAGAAAACGCTCATATCACACGGCCTGGCTACGCTATCGAGTACGACTTTTTTGATCCCCGGGATTTAAAACACTCCCTGGAAACTAAATTTATCCACAACCTGTTTTTTGCCGGGCAAATTAATGGTACTACCGGCTACGAAGAGGCTGGAGCTCAAGGGTTGCTGGCAGGTTTGAATGCCGCTCGTCGCGCCAAACAGTTAGAGGCGTGGCATCCCCGCCGTGATGAAGCTTATCTCGGTGTGTTGGTGGATGACCTGATTACTATGGGCACCAAAGAGCCCTACCGCATGTTTACCTCGCGTGCGGAATACCGTCTTCTGCTACGCGAAGACAATGCTGATCTACGTTTAACGGAAAAAGGGCGTGAGCTTGGGTTAGTCGATGACAAACGTTGGGCGTTGTTTAGCCAGAAACGCGAAGCCATAGAGCGTGAAACAACACGGTTAGCTACTGTTTGGGTGCAGCCCAATACACCAGCCGCCGCGAAAATTGCTGAAAAAACCGGTAGGCCGCTTCCCCGAGAATACTGTTTAAGTGACTTGTTAAAGCGCCCAGAGCTTAGCTATTCAGATATTACATCGCTGCCTGGCATTGAAAGCGGTGGTGTTGACGATGAAGCGGTTGCCGAGCAAGTACAAATTCAAGCGAAATACCAGGGTTATATCGACCGTCAACAGGATGAGATCGATAAGCTCAAGCGCCATGAAGCAACACCGCTGCCAGCCGAGCTGGATTATCAACGGGTAGAAGGACTATCCAATGAGATCCGCCAAAAGCTTAGTGAAACGCGTCCTGAAACCCTGGCGCAGGCGGCTAGAATTTCAGGCGTGACTCCTGCAGCTGTCTCTATTTTGCTAATACATTTGAAAAAACGTCGCTTAGTCAGTATTACCGAGGTCGTTAACGGATGAGTCAATTAACGCCGTTGATTAACAGCTTGCCTGAAACCGTTGCCCCTCGGTTAGAAGAAGGATTAGCAGCACTAGGAGCCACTGTAACCCCACAACAGCGCGAACAGCTGCTAGGCTTGCTCGCGCTGTTGCACAAGTGGAATCAGGCTTATAACCTCACCGCTGTACGCGATGTTGAAGAGATGGTCTCACGGCACGTGTTGGATAGTGCTGCTGTCGCACCTTATGTTCATGGGCCACAGATACTTGATGTAGGCGCTGGCCCCGGTTTGCCCGGCCTTGTGCTTGCTATCATGAAGCCTGAACTGCAGGTAACGCTACTCGATAGCAATGGCAAAAAAGTTCGCTTTCAACGTCAAGCAGTGATGGAGTTAGCGTTGACCAACGTCACGCCAACTCAAGCGCGTGTCGAGCAATTCAATGGCCAGACGTTTGATCAAGTGATTTCCCGAGCCTTTGCCAGCTTGGTAGACTTTATCTCGCTAACCCGAGCGCTACCGGCAGCTCATGGGCAGTGGCTTGCTATGAAAGGCCCTGGCGCTGATGATGAACTGCGGGAGTTGCCTGACTATGTTGAGCTCCAGGCGCGTCACCTACTGCGTGTACCCTTCGAGACGGCCGAGCGGCAGCTGTTGATTCTGACCCCAAAAGGAGTTGAGTAGTGAGCCAGATCATTGCCCTGACCAACCAAAAAGGCGGTGTGGGCAAGTCCACTTCAGCCGTTAATCTCGCCGCCAGTTTGGCAGCACTTGATCGTCGTATCTTGCTGGTAGACTTAGACCCACAAGGGCATGCCAGCATGGGCAGTGGCATCGACAAGTACGCACTCGAAAAAAGTGTACTTGATGTGTTGCTGGGAGAAACAAGCGCAAGCGATGCCATTGTTCGCGGGCTTCCAGTGAAATACGACGTCCTACCAGGTAATGGCGACTTAACAGCCGCTGAAGTAGAGCTGCTCGATAGTGACCAGCGGCAAAGTCGTTTGTCGTTAGCACTGCAGACGGTGGCAGATGACTATGATGTCGTCCTCATTGACTGCCCGCCGTCGCTGAATATGCTTACCGTGAATGCGTTGACAGCCGCCAATGGTGTGCTTATTCCCTTGCAGTGCGAATTCTACGCATTGGAAGGGCTATCAGCGCTGCTGGATACTGTTGAGCAGATTAAACAGAGCGTTAATCCTGATCTAGCCGTTTCTGGCATTCTGCGTACTATGTACGATAAGCGCACCAGTTTGACGCGTGAAGTTGACAAACAGCTGAGAGATTTTTTTGGCGATGCGCTGTTAAAAACAACCATTCCGCGCAATGTAAAGGTTGCCGAAGCACCAAGCCATGGCTTGCCTGTTACTCAATACGCACGTTTTTCGCGGGGTAGCCAGGCTTATCGTGTGCTTGCAAAAGAGATGATTCGGCGGCTATCGCTGTAACGTAAAAAGTACGAGGGGAAGCGAATGACGCGTAAACGCGCGCTAGGACGTGGCCTGGATGCCCTGATTGGTGCGGGCGCCCGTCGTCGTGACAGTTTAGATCTTACCGGTGGCGTGACGCTGGATAGTGCAGACACGTCACTGTTGCCTGCAGCACCAACGGAAGAAGCGGCGGCTGAACGGCTAGAACGGTTACCTCTTGGCCAACTTACCCGTGGTAAATATCAGCCGCGTCGGGATATTCAGCCAGAAGCATTGGAAGAGCTTGCCGATTCCATTCGTGCACAAGGGGTAATGCAACCTATTGTGGTTCGCCCAGTGGGTGAAAACCGCTATGAAATTATCGCGGGTGAACGCCGCTGGCGTGCTGCTCAGTTGGCTGAATTAGATGTTATCCCCGCCGTTATCCGCGATGTCAGTGATGAAGTAGCACTTGCACTGGCGCTGATTGAAAATATCCAGCGCGAAAACCTTAATGCCATTGAAGAAGCACTTGCCTTAAAGCGCCTTGGCGATGAGTTTGAACTTACCCAGCAGCAAATTGCTGATGCAGTTGGTAAATCACGCACTCAAGTCGCCAATTTATTGCGCTTGTTAGCGTTAGACCCTGAGGTGCAAACGCTGCTGGAACGTGGCGATTTAGATATGGGGCATGCGCGAGCCCTGCTATCGCTTACCAGTACCCAGCAACGCCAAATTGCCCATGAAGTGGTCAATAATGATTTGACCGTTCGTGACACAGAAGCGTTGGTTAAAAAAGTCCAAGCTAACCAGACGCCTGCCCAGACACCGCCGCGTACTGCTAAAACACCGGATGTTGCACGACTTGAAACACATCTGGGGGAATTACTTGGCGCGCCCGTCTCTATTGATCACGGGCAAAAAGGTAAGGGGAAAGTTACAATTCGTTATACCAGTCTTGAAGAGCTCGATGGGATTCTAGCGCATATTAAATAGCAGGCTTACTAAATAGACGCTTATTTTAACCCTTTGGTCGCAAGTCGACACTGAATCGCGCGAAATCGGCGCAACTTCGGTTGAAGGTATGATAGCGCTTCCCTATAATCGCGCAAGATTTGTGCAGGTGACTGATGATTTATTGAGCAACAAGTTGTAAGCGTGACTCATTTATTGTGCTGGGGAATCATGTGCTGAAGATCTATCTGAAGAACTATGCAGCGACTTGAGACCCAACGACGAAAAGCTTACTTCTTCAGGCTGACAGCAATTCAGCTGCTAATGACGCTTGTCGGTATGCTATTGGCTTTCCCTGTTGCTCATATGGCAGGCGTATTGTCGGTAGTTACAGGAGCATTAGTGGCGCTGTTGCCGCACATTTTTTTTATACAGCGAATGGGAATTTTTCGAACAAGGCATCGCGCTCCGCGCGCAATGGACCTATTTCGCGCCGAAGCAGGCAAGTTTGGTTTGACGGTGGCACTTTTTTCATTGGTGTTCGTTGTAGTGCCCCCCTCAAACCCCGCTTTCTTTTTTTGCGCTTACGTTGCGATTGTTCTGACGCATTGGTTAGCACCATGGCTAATGCTAGGGAATCGCACAACTAATTGAGGTGACATGTCTATGGCCGCAGGAAACGAAGTCTCAACGACTTACTATATCCAGCACCACTTGCAGAACCTAACCTTTGGCAAGCATCCAGAAAATGGTTGGTCGCTGGCACATTCGGCAGAAGAAGCGAGTGAGATGGGCTTTTGGGCTATCCATCTGGATACCATGGGCTGGTCCATTGCGATGGGCTTGTTGTTTATCTGGCTTTTCCGTAAAGCTGGTAAAATGGCAACCACTGGCGTGCCAGGCGGACTGCAAAATGCCGTAGAGATGGTGTTTGAATTTGTTGAAGATATGATCAAAGGGGCTTTTAAAGGGCATAACCCGATTATTGCGCCGCTTGCATTAACGTTGTTCGTGTGGATTCTGTTCATGAACACGCTGAAAATTATCCCGGTCGACTATTTCCCAGTGTTGTTCAGTAAACTGGGCGTCGATTACATGAAGATTGTGCCGACTACTGATGTTAATGCCACATTGGGGTTAGCACTGGGTGTTTTCGGTCTGATTCTTTACTACAGCTTCAAGGTGAAAGGCGTTGGTGGCTTTGCCAAAGAGCTTTCATTGACACCTTTCAACCATTGGGCCTTGATTCCTTTCAATTTGCTGCTTGAAATCGTTGCCCTACTTGTTAAACCGTTCAGTTTGGCGATGCGTCTTTTCGGTAACATGTTTGCCGGTGAAGTTATTTTTATCTTGATTGCTATGCTGCCGTTCTGGGCGATCTGGGTACTCGACGTGCCGTGGGCGATTTTCCACATCTTGATTGTCGTTCTTCAGGCATTCATTTTTACCGTATTGTCAGTAGTGTATTTAAGCGCTGCGCACGAGCATCACTAAGACGTGCTGCTTGTTAGAAATTAACCCTTAACATCAACCCTCAACCTTGACCTTTAACTTGAAAAACTAGGAGCATTACCATGGAACTAATCTACATTGCTGCCTCCATCATGATCGGCTTAGGCGCTCTGGGCACCGGTATCGGTTTCGCTATCCTCGGTGGCAAATTGATCGAATCTACGGCTCGTCAGCCGGAGCTTGGTGACCAACTTCAAACCAAAACCTTCCTAATGGCTGGTCTGCTGGATGCTGTACCGATGATCGGTGTTGGTATCGCGATGTACCTGATCTTCGTTGTTGCCGGTTAATGACAGCTTAGCCGGGCGGCAGTCCCGCTCGGTTTTGTTTCACTCCGGTCGCCACGAACTTGTCAGAGGTACATCCCTGTGAATATCAACATGACGCTTATCGGGCAGACGATCGCCTTCGCGATCTTTGTCTGGTTTTGCATAAAGTATGTGTGGCCTCCGATCAGCAACGCGCTTCACGAGCGTCAAAAGAAAATTGCTGATGGCTTAGACGCAGCCAGCCGTGCTACTCGCGATCTTGAGCTTGCTCAAGAACGTGCAGAGCAAACACTGCGTGAAAGCAAGGAGCAGGCTTCTCAAATCCTCGAGCAAGCCAATAAGCGCTCTGCCCAAATGGTTGAAGAAGCACGCGAACAGGCCCGCGCCGAAGGCGAACGCCTCATGGTTAGTGCACGTTCTGAAATTGAGCAAGAAGTTAATCGTGCAAAAGACGAGCTTCGTGCCCAAGTTTCTCATCTTGCCATTATTGGTGCCGAGCGTGTGCTAGAAGCTTCGGTCGACGAGAAAGCACATCGCAAGTTACTTGATGAGCTTGCTGCTGAACTGTAAGGAGGTGACCCATGGCGGAATTACTTACCGTCGCTCGTCCTTACGCTAAGGCGGCGTTTGAATACGCGCGTGATCATAAGGCGCTTGATAGCTGGACCCAAGCGCTTGGTTTTTTAAGCGCTGCGGTAGCTAACAGCGATCTACGTCGTCTGTTGGGTAGTCCAAAACTTGAAAACGACAAAAAGGTAGCGCTGCTTTCGGATATGTTGCCCGAAAAGCAGGAAGACCTGTCG
Organism: Halomonas sp. IOP_6; assembly: GCF_021151565.1. Taxonomy (NCBI): domain Bacteria; kingdom Pseudomonadati; phylum Pseudomonadota; class Gammaproteobacteria; order Oceanospirillales; family Halomonadaceae; genus Halomonas; species Halomonas sp. IOP_6. The sequence goes on from NZ_JAIRBO010000004.1 coordinate 70,952, forward strand.
CGGTTTTTGGATACCCTGGCTGACCAAGGTCGTTTGTTAGCACTGCCCTTCATTGCTGAACAGTTCGAGTACTTACGTGCCGAATATGAACAGCGTGTTGATGTGACGGTTACGTCAGCTTATAAGCTGACTGCCGCACAGCAGACCAAGCTAGCGAACGCGCTTAAGAAACGTCTGAATCGCGAAATCTCCATTACTACTCAAGTGGACAAGACGCTTATTGGTGGTGTCATCCTACGTGCTGGCGATACCGTTATTGACGGTTCGGTACGTGGTCGATTGAACCGCCTTTCCGAAGCGCTGACCGCTTGAGTCTGAGGGACATGGCATGCAGCAACTGAATCCTTCCGAGATCAGCGACATCATCAAGCAGCGAATTGAGAAGCTTGACGTCGCATCCGAAGCCCGTAATCAGGGCACCATCGTCAGCGTTTCCGACGGTATCGTGAAAATTCACGGCCTCGAAGACGCGATGTTTGGTGAAATGATTGAATTCCCTAACAGCATTTTTGGCATGGTACTGAACCTGGAGCGTGACTCCGTTGGTGCCGTTGTCTTGGGTGACTACCTGCAACTTCAAGAAGGCATGACCGCTCAGTGTACGGGTCGTATCCTAGAAGTGCCGGTAGGCCCTGAGCTGGTAGGTCGTGTGGTCGATGCGTTGGGTAATGCCATCGACGGCAAAGGTGATATCAACGCCAAAATGACTGATGCGGTAGAAAAAGTAGCGCCTGGCGTTATTACCCGTCAGTCCGTTGACGAGCCGATCCAAACAGGTTTGAAGTCTATTGATGCTATGGTGCCAATCGGTCGTGGTCAGCGTGAGCTGATCATCGGTGACCGTCAGATTGGTAAATCTGCCATTGCTATCGATGCGATCATCAACCAGAAAGGCAAAGGCGTTACTTGTGTTTACGTGGCGATTGGTCAGAAGCAGTCGACCATTGCTAACGTGGTACGCAAGTTAGAAGAACACGGCGCTCTGGAACACACCATCGTTGTGGCTGCTGGCGCTGCTGATCCGGCACCGATGCAGTTCTTGGCCGCTTATTCTGGTTGCACCATGGGTGAGTACTTCCGTGACCGTGGTGAAGACGCACTGATCGTTTATGACGATCTTTCCAAGCAGGCTGTGGCTTACCGTCAGGTATCACTACTGCTGCGTCGTCCGCCTGGTCGTGAAGCCTATCCTGGTGACGTTTTCTATCTCCACTCACGTCTGCTAGAGCGCGCTGCGCGCGTTAATGCTGATTACGTTGAGAAGTTTACTAACGGTGAAGTAAAAGGCAAAACCGGTTCTTTGACCGCACTGCCGATTATCGAAACCCAAGGTGGAGACGTTTCTGCGTTCGTTCCGACCAACGTTATCTCGATCACCGATGGTCAGATTTTCTTGGAAACCAACCTGTTTAACTCCGGTATTCGTCCGGCGATTAACGCAGGTCTATCGGTTTCTCGTGTTGGTGGTGCTGCGCAGACCAAAATTATCAAGAAGCTGGGTGGCGGTGTTCGTCTGGCCTTGGCTCAGTACCGTGAGCTAGCGGCGTTCTCGCAGTTTGCTTCTGATCTTGATGAAGCGACCCGTAAGCAGCTTGAGCATGGTCAACGCGTTACCGAACTGATGAAGCAAAAGCAGTACTCGCCGATGTCAGTGGCGGAAATGGCGCTGTCTCTGTACGCCGCTAACGAAGGTCACCTGGATGATGTGAGCGTCGATAAAGTGCTGGACTTCGAACGTGCTCTGCACGATTACATGAAGTCTGAGCACAACGATCTGCTCGATAAGATCAACCAGACCGGCGACTACAACGGCGAGATTCAGGACGGCTTGAAGTCAGGTCTCGAGAAGTTCAAGGCGACTCAGAGCTGGTAATGTCCGGCCCGCCTGCGGGCGGGCTTGCATGCTTTCTGAGAGCCACGAACGAAGGGTAGATCGCTATGGCAGCTGCAAAAGAGATACGCACCCAGATCGGGAGCATTAAAAATACGCAGAAGATTACCAGCGCCATGGAAATGGTAGCTGCATCTAAAATGCGTAAAGCACAAGATCTGATGAAGGCTGGCCAGCCGTATGCCAAGCAGATTCGTAATGTGGTAGGCCACATTGCTGACGCAAACCCCGAATACAAGCACGACTACATGGTCGAGCGGAGTGAGGTGAAGCGCGTTGGTTATATTGTGGTATCTACTGACCGCGGTCTGTGTGGTGGCTTAAACGTCAACCTGTTTAAGGCAGTGGTGAAAGATGCCGTTGTCTGGAAACAGCAAGACGCTGAGCTAGACTTCTGCGCCCTCGGCTCTAAAGCCGGCGCCTTTTTCCGCAACTATGGAGGCAACCTGGTTGCTGCCAAGAGCGGATTGGGAGAATCGCCGTCTGTCGAAGGACTGATCGGTAGTATAAAGGTCATGTTAGAAGCGTACGACGCAGGACGTATTGACCGCTTGTTTGTGGTGTATAACGAATTTGTTAACACTATGACGCAGCGGCCCGTCGTACGTCAGCTTCTTCCGTTGTCGTCCGATATGGGCGAAGACGCGAAGCATGACGAAGAAAACGCCCGTCCCGGAAGCTGGGACTACCTGTATGAACCGGATGCCAAGGCGTTGCTAGACAGCCTGTTGGTTCGATTCATCGAATCACAGGTGTATCAGGCGGTAGTCGAAAACGGTGCGTGCGAACAGGCCGCCCGAATGATCGCTATGAAGAGTGCCACTGATAACGCGGGCAACCTGATCGACGATCTGGAGATGGTATACAACAAGGCCCGTCAGGCCGCCATCACCCAGGAAATTTCCGAGATCGTCGGCGGCGCTTCTGCCGTATAACGCCTAGGGGGCTAGCTATCGCAAAGGTAGCTCCCGGCAGACAGGTTTCATTTGCAGGTTTTTGAGAGGAACCAAGATGAGCGGACGTATCGTACAAATCATCGGCGCGGTGATTGACGTAGAGTTTCCGCGGGACTCTGTGCCCAAGGTCTACGACGCGCTGAAGGTCTCTAATGCTGAGACCATCCTCGAAGTCCAGCAACAGCTGGGCGACGGCGTGGTGCGCACCATTGCCATGGGCTCTACTGAGGGCTTGAAACGTGGCTTGGACGTGACCAACACAGGTACCGCGATTTCCGTACCCGTTGGTAAGGAAACGCTAGGTCGCATCATGAACGTGCTCGGTGAGCCGATTGATGAAGCTGGCCCGATTGGCGAGCAAGAACGCATGCCAATCCACCGTAAAGCACCAAGCTACGCTGACCAAGCAGCTTCCAATGAGCTGTTGGAAACCGGTATCAAGGTTATCGACCTCGTTTGCCCGTTCGCTAAGGGCGGTAAAGTTGGTCTATTCGGCGGTGCGGGTGTTGGTAAAACCGTTAACATGATGGAGCTTATCCGCAACATCGCCACCGAACACAGCGGCTACTCTGTATTCGCCGGTGTAGGTGAGCGTACGCGTGAGGGTAACGACTTCTATCACGAAATGACTGAATCCAACGTTATCGACAAGGTATCGCTGGTTTATGGTCAGATGAATGAGCCGCCCGGCAACCGTTTGCGTGTTGCGTTGACCGGTCTAACCATCGCTGAGAAATTCCGCGATGAAGGCCGCGACGTTCTGCTGTTCGTCGATAACATCTATCGCTACACCCTGGCTGGTACTGAAGTATCTGCACTGCTGGGTCGTATGCCATCTGCGGTAGGTTATCAGCCGACGCTGGCTGAAGAGATGGGCGTTCTGCAAGAGCGCATCACCTCTACTAAAACGGGCTCTATCACGTCTGTACAGGCCGTTTACGTACCTGCGGATGACTTGACTGACCCATCGCCGGCGACGACCTTCTCGCACTTGGACGCCACCGTTGTATTGGCACGTTCAATTGCAGAGCTTGGTATTTATCCTGCGATTGACCCGCTGGACTCTACGTCGCGTCAGCTAGATCCGCTGGTCGTTGGTGAAGAGCACTACAATGTAGCACGTGGTGTACAGAACGTTCTGCAGCGTTACAAAGAGCTGAAGGATATCATCGCGATTTTGGGTATGGACGAATTATCTGATGAAGATAAGTTGGCTGTATCTCGTGCGCGTAAAATCCAGCGCTTCCTGTCGCAGCCGTTCTTCGTCGCTGAGGTATTCACTGGTTCGCCCGGTAAGTATGTTTCTTTAAAAGATACAATTCGTGGCTTCCAGGGCATCCTCGCGGGCGAGTACGACAACCTGCCGGAACAGGCCTTCTACATGGTCGGCTCCATCGACGAAGCTGTCGAAAAAGCCAACCAGATGAAGAAGTAATCCCGTCCATTAGGGGGATTCGCTATGGCGAATAGCTTCACTTGCAATATCGTCAGCGCTGAAGATTCCATCTTCTCAGGTACTGTCGAGATGGTGGTAGCTGCAGGGATTATGGGTGACCTCGGCATTTTGCCGGGGCACACCCCGCTGCTGACCGAGCTTCAACCGGGCCCGGTTCGCGTGATCCACGATGGTGGCAAGGAAGAGAACTTCTTTGTCTCTGGTGGCTTCATGGAAGTACAGCCGACCATTGTTACGATCCTGGCAGATGCAGCGACGCGTGCTAGTGACCTCGACGAGGCCGCTGCTGAAGAAGCGCGTCAGCAGGCGTTGAAAGCCTTTAATGAAAAGTCATCGGAGCTGGATTATACCCGTGCTGCCGCTGAACTTGCCGAAGCCGTTGCACAGCTGCGAACGATTCAGCAGCTGCGCAAAAAGGCGGGTAAAGGCTAAGACACGCGCTAGCGTGCATAAAGCGCTCCTTGAACCCGAGAGGGTTTAAGGGGCGTTTTTTTTGTCTGGTACTATGAGAAAACGCATTCAGCGTAGGGATGCTCGTCTGTAACACTTCACCTGCACAATATGCGTCTGCACAAAGGGAGATAGCGATGTCATTGAACGATGAAGCCTTGCAGGAATTAAAAACCGAACTGCTCAACGAGTTGGCCAAGGAAGCGCCTAGTAAATCAGTACTATCTTTGCGTTTGGCCGAAACCCGCTCGGCGGATATCGGTGAAGTGCTTGAGGAGATGATTGAAGACGATGAGGAGTTGCCTGCGGCACTTTGTCTGTTGGATATTCTGTCTGCCGAGCGCGCTGCTAATGTCTTGGGTTATTTACCAGGAGAAAGCCAGCTTGAGGTAGTTGGTAAGCTGTCTGATACCCAAGTGCTTAAGCTTCTCGAAGAGATGGGGTCTGATGAGCGAGCGGATCTGTTTAATCTGCTTGGTGAGGACCGTCGCGAAGCGTTGTTGCGTCGTATGGCCCACCAAGAACGTGAAGATCTTAAACGCCTAGCAAGCTACGAAGAAGGCACGGCAGGCGCCATCATGACCTCTGACTATGTCGCCATAGCCAGTGGCATGACGGTGTCTCAAGCCATGATGCGGGTTCGCCAAACGGCCCCAGATGCGGAAACGGTGTATCAGCTTTATGTGCTCGACAGTAATGGCCAGTTAATAGGGACTATGTCACTGCGCCAGTTGATGGTGGCTCGTCCTGGTGCGTTAGTTGACGACATTATGATTAAAGACGTTATCAGTGCACCGGTCGATGAAGAGCAAGAAGAGGTGGCGCGCATTGTGGCTCGCTATGATCTGCTGGCATTGCCTGTGTTGGATGCTGATGGCCGTATGGTAGGCATCGTCACCCACGATGACGCCATGGACGTTGCCGAGTCGGAAGCTACCGAGGATATTCATAAAGGGATGTCTATCGGCCAGCTAGAGGATGGTGTTAGCCGTGTTCCGCTGTGGAGCCTTTACCGCAAGCGTGTTACCTGGCTGGTACTGCTGGTATTTGCCAATCTTTTTTCAGGAGCTGGCATTGCCTACTTTGAGGACACGATTGCAGCCCAAGTTGCGCTGGTGTTTTTCCTGCCGTTGCTGATTGGTAGTGGAGGTAACGCGGGGGCTCAGGCAGCCACGTTGATGGTACGCGGTATGGCGACTGGCGATATTGGTGTGAAAGACTGGAGTAAGATGTTAGGCCGTGAACTGCTGGTAGCTGGCTCGCTGGGCATCACCATGGCAATTGCAGTAGCACCTATAGGGATTTTTCGTGGCGGTGAAGCAGTCGCTATCATCGTGGCATTAAGCATGGTGACCATTGTTCTGTTTGGTAGCATGATCGGTATGTGCCTACCGTTTGTACTAGAGCGCTTTAAGGTCGATCCTGCTACTGCTTCAGCCCCATTGGTGACAACGTTAATTGACGCCTCTGGAGTATTGATTTACTTCACTATTGCCACCGCCATATTAACAAACGTATAGCTTGTTTTTGGGCAGCCAATTTTAACTTAGACAGTTTTAACGCATCGCACTGCTGGCAGCGCGGGTAATAAACATAACTTCCACGTGGCCTAGCCACTCAATATCGCTGGCGAGCGCCTTTAGTTGGCTGGCTAAGCACTGGGGGGGCTGGTGTACGGAATCGCCGATAATCAGCGATACCGACACTTTATCGTCTAAATAGTGGAGTTGCAGCTCGGTTAATGTGCGCCAGACAGGATGCATATACCAGCGCTCGTTCAGTGCGGCTTCCACTTCGGGCCGCAGCGGGAGGCCGGGGAGACGGCTGGGATCGCCTTCTCCAGCATCATCTTCGGGGTCAACGTGAAAAATAACATCGGTGAGCAATGGAAACTCATGCCGTAAACGTCGACTTACTTCGTTGCCGATTTCATGGGCTTCAGACACAGTGATTTTTGGCCCGACCACCACATGTAAGTCGACCATGACCCAGCCTGCAGACTGGCGGGTGCGTAAGTCATGAACACTGTCTACCCCTGGGACGCTTTGAGCAACATTATGCATTTGTCGTTGAACGCTTTCAGGTAGCGCGGTATCCACTAGTTCTCTTGCTGACTCCCAGAGTAAATCCCAACCTACTTTGCCAACTAGTAAGCCAACAATGATAGCGGCAACAGCGTCTAGCCAGCCCAAACCAAACTGTGCGCCAATTAATGCAACCAATACTACTGCGGTGGAGAGTGCATCGCTGCGGGAATGCCAAGCGTTTGCTTCCAATAGCTTAGATTTAACGCGTTTAGCAACGCGCATGGTATAGCGAAAAATCCACTCTTTACTGAACAAGGCAATGATTGTAATGACAATAGCCACCATGCCAGGGGCACTAACCTCAGTACCACTAAACAAACGATCAAGGCTAGACCAGGCGATACCACCTGCCACAAATATCAGTACGCTACCCAGCAGTAGCGTCGTTAGGGTTTCGATACGGCCATGACCGTAATGATGATCATCGTCTGGTTCCTGGCGGCCGTAGTGGATAGCAGCTAGTACAAAACCGTCGGTCACAAGATCTGAAAGTGAATGGATACCATCGGCAATCAGCGCCGCCGAGCCCACCCAAAAGCCTACCACGACTTTAACAATGCTCAACAAGCCATCCAGCCAAGCGCCAATATAAGTAACACGCTTGGCCTCTCGGCTATCTAGCTCATGCTTGGGAACCACTGGCGATTCTACGGTCTGAGTCATGAGGAACCTTGCTGGGGCACATACTTCCAATAGATGTCTATTGTAGCGCACAGTGTCTAAGCTCTATACCTTCTTGTGAATTTGCTCGTATGCTGGATGCGGACAATGAATTAAGGGATGTGTATCCTTAGCGCCATTGCGAGCGCATGAATGTCACAAAGCACATAAATATCATTAATAGTTAAGCACAGGATAACCCATGGATTGGTTACAGGTAGTTGTGTTAGCGGTAGTTCAGGGGCTCACCGAGTTTTTACCTATATCGAGTTCAGCCCACCTTATATTGGTACCTGTTTTGACTGCCTGGGAAGATCAGGGCCTTGCCTTCGATGTGGCGCTGCATCTTGGCAGTTTAAGCGCTGTTGTGATCTATTTTAGGCATGAAATTGGCAGAATGATCGCTAGCAGCTTGGCCGCACTTCGCGGCCAAGCGGTTAATGATGATGCCATGTTGGCGTTTTGGGTCGTTATTGCCACGTTGCCAGTGTGTATCGTCGGTTTTTTGCTTCACGATGTGATCTCAGGTTACATGCGCTCTACGCTAATCATTGGTGCCAGTTTGATTGTTTTTGGTCTGCTACTTGGTTACGCAGACTGGAAAAAACGCGGCACGCGTAGCGAATACCAGATGACGTTAAAAGATGTGCTCATCATTGGTGGCGCTCAAGTATTGGCACTTATTCCTGGTACCTCGCGCTCAGGCATCACCATTACGGCGGCATTAATGGTGGGGATGAGCCGAGAGGGCGCAGCACGGTTTTCATTTCTACTGTCAATTCCTGTCATTGTGCTGGCAGGTGGCCTTGAGGCAATAAACTTACTGAAAGACCCTCAGCTTATCGATATACCGGCCATGCTGGTAGGTACTTTACTCTCGGGCATTAGCGCCTATGTGTGTATCCACTACTTCCTGGTTGTGATTAAAAAGCTGGGCATGCAGCCATTTGTGGTGTATCGGGTGCTGTTTGGGGCTTGGTTGCTATGGTTTTTCCACTTCTAGTTCTTTCAGCGATAGAGGTTTTCCATTGTTAACCCAGTGCGTTTTATTCAAGGAAAAATAAAATGAAGATTAATTCTCGGTGGTTAAAATGTTCGGGACTATTGCTCATTGCTGCTGGGGCATTAATGGGGTGTTCAGAAAATGATCGGCCTTTAGATACTCCTGTTCGCTTTGAAGGCGGTATTTTTGGGACGTTTTATCAAGTCACCATTGCGGACCCGCTAACCCAAGGCGAAGCGAATGCATTGGAAGAAGGTTTCCTAGCGGAACTCAACGACGTTGATCAAGCGATGTCGACTTACCGCGATGACGCCGAGCTTGTGGTCTTTAATGATGCTCCCCTTAATGAATGGCAACCGCTTTCTAACGAGTTAATTGAAGTGCTTGCGATTAGCCATTCGGTATCAGAAGCAAGCAACGGCGCGTTTGATATTACCGTTGGCGATGTGGTCAATTTATGGAGTTTTGGCCCTGAAGCACGCCCTGAAGAGGTGCCTTCAGACGCGGAGCTTAGCGAACGCATGGCCACGATTGGCTATGATGCGGTTGAAATCGATACTCAGCTTATGCAGGCGCGGCGCTCGCGGGATGTATTTGCTGATTTGTCGGGTGTGGCTAAGGGGCATGGCACTGACCGCGTTGGGGCATATCTGGATCAACAGGGGATTGAAAACTACCTCGTTAATATTGGTGGCGAATTAATTGCCCGTGGATACCGTGACTTAGAAGAGCAAAGCCCTTGGCGTGTTGGGATTGAGGTACCACATAACGGCGTACCAGAAGCACAGCATGTTATTCCTCTTGAAAGTATGTCGGTTGCAACATCTGGGGATTATCGCAACTATTTTGAAGTAGATGGTGAGCGTTTTTCCCACACTATCGATCCTCGCACCGGTCGGCCGGTTAAGCATCAGTTAGCGTCCGTGTCTGTTTTTCACCCCTCTAATGCATGGGCCGACGCGTGGTCCACGGCTATCTCAGTCGCAGGTAGCGAAGAGGGGATGCAGATGGCAATTGAGAATAACCTCAATGTATTGATGTTAGTGAAAGAGAACGATCATTGGCGAAGCGTGGCCAGTCCCGCCTTCGTGGAATACTTCGATGAAGCGCTTATAGATGAACTGGGTATTGAAGCCTGGGAAGCTCCCGCCGCCAACCGTTAAACCGTTACAGGTGACTAAAATGCAAGACCTTGATGTCGTTATCCTTGCCGCTGGAAAAGGCACACGTATGCGCTCACAAACACCAAAAGTGCTGCATACGCTGGCAGGCAAATCTATGGTGCAACATGTGTTAGATACTGCCAGTGGTCTTACACCTACTCGTACGCATGTCGTGATTGGCCATGGTGCAGACCAACTACGCGAAGCGCTAGCAGAGAGCAATGTAACGTTTGCGGTTCAGGAAGAGCAAAAAGGTACTGGCCATGCAGTTGCTCAAGCGCAGTCTCAATTAGGTAATGGGAACGTGTTGGTTCTGTATGGTGATGTTCCTATGATCCGCCGTGAATCACTGATGGCACTTCTCAGCCAGGTTGATGAGCAGCACATGGGGCTACTGACCGTTACGTTGGAAGATCCGTCTGGTTACGGACGTATTGTTCGTAATGATGACGGTGAGGCAGTGGCTATTATTGAGCAAAAAGATGCCAGTGCCGACCAGCTTGCCATTACCGAATGCAATACCGGCATCATGGCGATGACCAGTGCTCAGCTTAAACGGTGGCTACCACAGCTTTCTGCCGAAAATGCCCAGGGCGAGTACTATTTAACTGATGTGATTGCGATGGCGGCAAACGAAGGCATCAAAGTGTGTACTGCCCAGCCAGCCAGTGCAGTAGAAGTTGAAGGCGTGAATAACCGTTCACAAATGGCTCGTTTAGAGCGCGCTTATCAACTGCAGCAAGCTGAGGCGTTAATGGCCCAAGGCGTTGCATTGGCCGACCCGGCAAGAATTGATATACGCGGTAAGCTCACCTGTGGTCATGATGTGTTTATCGACGTGGGCTGCGTGTTTGAAGGTGACGTAGAGCTGGGTGAAGGGGTGCGGGTTGGGCCTTACTGCGTGATTAAAAACAGCACGATTGGCGCTGAAAGCGTTATCGACAGCCATAGTGTGATCGACACAACAGTCGCTGCTGGATTGAACCAAGTTGGCCCCTTTGCACGGCTGCGCCCCAGCACACGCCTAGCAGTCAAAGCTAAAGTAGGAAATTTTGTTGAAACCAAAAATGCAGATGTCGGTGAAGGAAGTAAAATCAATCACTTAAGCTACGTTGGTGATGCTCGCCTGGGGCGGGATGTGAACGTGGGCGCGGGCACTATTACCTGCAACTACGACGGCGTGAACAAACACCGCACCGAGATTGGTGATAACGCCTTTATTGGTTCTAACACCGCCTTAGTAGCCCCTGTCACGGTGGGTAAGGGAGCCACTGTTGGTGCGGGCTCAACGATTGCTAAAGATGTTGCTGAGCACGCATTAGCGGTAACCCGCAGCCGACAGTTAGAAAAACCAGACTGGCCTCGCCCGGTTAAAAAAGCTAAATAAACCGGTAATTGGTATCGTCAGTTATCGACATAAAAATGCCCCAACGGTCAGATAGTTGTCTGACCGTTGGGGCAATAAGCGAGCATACCGATCAATATTGTCGTTAAATCTGCCTACCTATTAACGCGTACCGAGCCCAGAAAGCGGCGAGAGAATATCCTTCCACACCCTTTCTTCCAAATGCGGCAACTGACGTTTCTCCAACTCAGTCAAGCCGTACCCATCCGGGTTTCTCAGAACGTCATCGAGCTTGACGATACGGCAATCGTAGCGCTTACCGCTCAGATGCTGATTAACAATATAAATGGGTAAGGCCTGAAGGTTTGTTAGGGAAACACTACCCATGCCAATTCCGGAGAGTTTCACGATGTTGAACTTCACAATATAGGAAAGCTTTGAATTGCGGCTTTCTGGGTGATAACTGACGAAGTCACCGAACGCGTAAACCACCAGTGCATCTTGCTTGCCTTCGCGCGGGATAAGTTCCGCTGGCTGGCTGACATGAGCGTGATTGCCAAGAATAGTGTCAACGCCGCAGTCAATCACCTTATGGGCGGCTTCCCTGATATTCTCATGGGGGTACATCTCAAACTCCCACCCCCAGTGGCAGTAAGCGATGATCCAGTCCGCGCCCTTCGCTTTTGCCGCCGCTACCTGCTTCTCAATAAGAGAGTAATTGGGCTTTGGCTTGGCATCGTTGAAGCGAACGACATTCACCAGATAGGGCATGTCGGCGGGGATCTCTTTTTCGTAGCCGTTGAGGTCGAAGGTGTACGCCAGCATGGCAACCTTGATGCCGTTTTTCTCGATAATGACGACATCATCCTGCTCAGCCTGGCTCTCGGAGGTGCCAGAAAAGTAGGCGCCCGATGCTTTAAGCACCTCAAGTGTTTCCTCTACACCGCTGACGCCCCAATCCATGGCGTGGTTGGTTGCCGTGCTGAAGTAGTTGATTTTCGCTTCATTGCGGAATTTATCAAACATCGCCTGTGACGTATTCATTTGGGCTGGCTGGCCTGCATTCTCTCCATCGTCTCCATTGTAGCGTCCTATTGGTCGACGCTCATCGACAGTTGACTCCAGGTTAGCACTGACAATGTCGGCGGTACTGTAGAAATCGGTTATTTCATCAAACAGGTGTGGCGTGTTTTCCGGCGTTAGAACGTCGACGGCGAGCAGATCCCCTGCACATGAAATAGAGGTGTATTGACTAACGGGAACGCGCGTATCACTGTCCACCAGTTTGAATATGTCGAGATATTGTGATGCAAAGAAGTCCTCTAACCCTGCCCCTTGTTCGGCCACTTCAAGCTGATTGAACCAGTAACGGTAGAGCCACTTGAGTTTATCGAAGTCATTACCAGCTATATCATACTCTCCAGTCTCAGGTTGCGGGTAGTGGAACTCATCGTAGAAGATATAGCTTGTCAGTAGTACTGCTTGTCGGGTTAGAGTTCGTCCATTAAATTGTTTAAGACGATTAACTAAGTCAAGTCGTTTAATTATCTCCATCTCAGGAATATCATCAAGCGTAATACCTCTAGTTAAAATACTAGGGTCATTTAGCACTGGCTGAGCAATCGCCAAAAACTGTTCCAGTCCAATTGAAACAATCCAGCCGCACAGGGCTCGAAAATGATTCTCTTCCTCAGGGCTAATGGTTTCGGGCATCTCCAGTTCACCGCTTGCCACGCTTTGCAGCGTTGCTGTTACCTCTTCTTTATTCTCCCCAATGTAATTTTTAAGTAACTGAATAATTTTTTTAATACTTTCTTCATTTTCTTTATATTTTTTATATATTTCTTGTAAAGTCATCATAATATCCTTTGTTGTTTGAGATGTATTTCACAGGTGAACATCCGGGTTACATACACATGGATGCCCTTATCTGACGGGCTATTGCGTGAGAAGACCACGCCGAGTCAGTTCCATCACTTCCCTGGCCTGCTCCAGTACCTGTTGCTTCCATTCGTTAGTGTCGATGTAGAACGCATCGCGCAGCTGGCGCTTTATCCTCGAGCGTTGCGCATCGTCTACGCCGGGGTGATTCTGCAGCCATTGGTCGGCGCGCAGTGCCTTGAGCACCGCTGGCCCAGGTTTGGTGCCATATTCCAGCGTCATCCCGTTGTATTCAGCCTGCGGGCATTCATTCATCACGGCTAAATCCAAGGTGCCGTTAAGTACCGTGGATGAGGAAGTTCCATCGGTATTGGTGGTTACCTCTTCGCCCCACCAGCGCCGTGCCCGTGCAATATCGTCAGGGGTAGTGCGTCCTTTATAGATGCGCTCTCCCACACCACATGGGCCAAGCCCGGTATGTACGTCTATCCAACCGATGCGCTGGCATTGACTGCCCAGGCGGCGAAGAATCTGGCGTAACTGCAGGTTGCTCCAGGAGGCTTCGGTACCTGCGAAAAACAGCCCATCAGGATGGCTGTGCTGACCACGTGAAATGGCCGTTTGCAGGGCTTTAGTGCCGTGACGCAGGGCGTAACCCGCCAGGCCAAGCGTGCTGTAAAGCGTTGGCGGTTGACGTGTTGGCAGAAGCAGCGAGGCGATGGAGCGGTAGTCGGGGTTGTCGGGTAGCGGTTGGCTGAAGTCAATAAAGTTACGGTTGAGATCGACATTGTCTTCATTGACCCGGCGCAGCCAGGAGAATCCGTAGGGATTGATGGCATGCAGAAAAAGTACGGCCAGATCCTGATGGCGACAGCTCTCCATCCAGTCACTATTGCGCAGGTGGTCTACCTGAATGGCTGAGCCGCAGAAGCCTTCTACCCCGTGAACACCGCTGCTCAGTACCAGCAGGTTGACGGCTGTCGGTGACCCTAATAGCGCCACATCAAGGGCCAGTTCTTCACCCTCACTGCCGGGTAATGGATGCGGGTGAGACTCAACATCCAGGCCTGCGTCTGCGCAGGCCTGGAGAAACTTTTGACGCGCCGCTGTGTAGCTTTGTGAGAAGCTGGATACGTCCATCAAGGGATCCCTGTTAATCAATGGTACAAGTTGAAATCACTTGATTAAGCCTGGCTGGCAGACGGTGATTCGATGGGAGAAGGTGCGCTGTCATTAAGCTCACGGCGGCTGTGTTCCGGGTCGATCAAGATAAGACCGATCAGAGTGAAGGCCAGAAGAACGACACCAAAGAAGCCGATGGCCATTTCAAAACCGGCGGCCAGGTTATCGTTCTGCCAACGGATTGCCTGAGCAACGACAAGCGGTGCGAGCATGCCGGACGTCGTTAAAAGAGAGATATGAATAGCCAGCATGCTGCCACGCTGCCTGGCTGGAGAGATAAAGGCGACAATGCTGAATCCAAACGCTGAGAGTAGATTGAGCAGTATGCTTCCCGTCATGAAGAGTCCCAGTGTCATGGCGAGACTGGTGGCTGTGAATCCCATGGTGATATAGGCAGCAGCAGCCACCAGGCAGGCCAGTAGGGGAGGAATGACCATGGCATTTCGATCGTTGGCACCACGCTTTAAGGCACGCTGGGAAAAACTGGAGACCACCAGATTGATCACAATAATGCCAACCGTTGTTGCCAGCACCAGATAACCGGATTGCATAGGGGTTAGGCCTAGCCCGCGTTGCAGGTAAGTGGGTAACCAGCTATAGATCAGCGCATTGGGGAGGTAGCTGCAGAACGCCACCATGGTGATGCACAAAAATGTACGGTTGAGCAGTAATTGGCGGTAGGGCAAGGTCGGCATGATACTGCCGTCAGCAGTTTGCGTATCATCATGCTGTCCTTCGCGGCCGTAAAGTAACCACAGTATCAACCAGATCAAGCCAATACCTGCGATGATAAAATAGCCTGTTCGCCAGCCGTGCTGTTCGATAAGACTTGGTAAGGCAATGGCACCGATGATAGCGCCGAGCATGATGGCAACCTGAATCAAGGCCGCTGGCAACACGCGTTCACGGGGGGCATACCACTTGAAACAGGCATGCTGAGTGACCGCCGTACTTGGCCCGCAGCCGATCCCTAACAGCATGCGGCTGGCGAGCAAAGCGTAGAAGCTGGCAGACAAAGCAGCCAGTAATTGAGCCACCATGGTGATGGCCGATATTGCTGTCAGTAACCAGCGGCTTGACATCCGATTGGCTAGAAAACCGACCAGCACACCGGAAATGGAATAAAGAAAGAAAAAAGCACTGCCGATAAAGCCGAACTGTTCTGGCGTGAGCTGAAGTTCATCAATAATCTGTGGCCCGGCAAAGGCAAAAATGGTTTTTTCCAGGACGGTGATGGTGACAACCGCCATCAGCATCATCACTATCAGTAATCGCCGTCGGTCAAATGAAGTGTGCATGATTATGGCCTTTTATAGCGTTAGTTAGCAGTGCCAGGTGTTAGAAGCGAACGCCGACACTGGCCTGGAACATGCTTCGATCTGCGACGAGGTTGTAATCCCCACCGCCGGTTCTCAGATAGCTGATATCGAAGAGGTAATGTTCCTGAAAGACCCCTTCCAATCCAAAGATGGCGCCGTGGCGCCCTTCGGAAAAGACTCTGTCGTAGGAATACCCTTCGACGTCATAACCGAGTGATAACGACGGAGTCAGGTTAAGACCTGGCAATACATTGGTATATTCGCTGGCCAGCTTGAAGCGTGTTCCCCAGGAAAATGGCGTGTCAAAACCTTCTACTGCACACTTTTCTGCGGAGCCTGTGCACGACGCATAGCTGTCATGGGCCGCGGTACCGAAGCCGGGTCGCCCATAACGGCGCTCGTCCGTACTGGGCAGGTTGTGCACGTACTTCATGCCCACTTCTGCCGACAGTTTCATTTCGCCGCCTAATACATTCCCCAATGGGTGGCTGGCGCCGAGGTTAAGCTGGCTGACGCGGAAACGATCGTAGCCGGGGGCCACATAGCCGGCCGGCGTGTCGGCCAAGTGGCCCAGAGGGCCGGTGCCACTGAGAAGGCCGGTGACGAAATCCGACCCGTTCCAGGCAATCGGTTGGTTCGGGCGAACACTATATTCCGCATAAATACCGGTACCCGCTGGAAGTCTCGTTTTGAAGTTAACGGCAACCATATCGATGTCGGTCGGGAAGGCACGCTCATAAACGGCTGCTATTCCGGTGGGGACAGCCTGCCCAAGGTTGGCAGCGGCGGGTGTCAGTACCCCTGGGCCAGTGCGAACGACGTGGGTAAGAGGGTTTCGGCTGGTGTAGTTGGTGTAATACAAGCCGAATAGCCCGACGTCTTCCCATAAATAATGCAGGCCGATACCGAACTGATTGTCATCCGGGTAACGGTCCGGGCCACGGGCCACATAATCCAGAGGATTGGCGATGGCCTGGCCGTCAGTGGTATGAATCCGCTGACCTGAGATCGCGCTTAATACGCTTCCGTTAAGCGTTAATTTATCGCAGCCGGGTTGGGCGTAATCACTGGTCGAGAGGAAGGTGCCGCAGCCGGGTAAGACGTCAGGACGGAAGCCAAACTGAGTGAAAGCATCAACTTTCAGGTTGTCAGTCAGCGCCAATTTGGCATACAGCGATGGCATCGCGATGGTACGGGTTTCAGCAATGGCACTTGACCGGCGTACGGACGCGATATCAAAGGCGTTGACGGTATGCAGACCACCCGCGATGGTGGTGGGCGTTACCCAGGGAATCGACTGGTTACCAAGGCGGACATGAAGATCATGTCCTGCTGGTTGGAAGTCGCCGTAGACATAAGCATCATCGATGACTGCATTGGAAAATCGTCCTAGAGAGACAAACCCATCGTCGCTGAGAGGCTCATCGGCACGATAACCATTATTGACGCTGCCGTGGAGAACATCCTGGTGCTTTTGCGTATAGTCGTACCAGCCTTTTGCACTGACCCTAATGCCGACATTATCGTGGCTAAGGTCGGCTTGCAGATAAGCATCCGCTGATGTCGATACCGCATCACCGCGTTCGTAATTGAGGTTACCGTCATTGACGATACTCATGCCATTTTCGGGACTTGTCAGACGTTGGCTTGGGTTATCCGCGCGCCGAATGGCACCTATGGACACTGCTCCCTTTACACGCAGACGCGTATCGTCTTGCTGCCATTCGATGCCCTCACCTAGTCCGGACTCAAGGTCACCGAAAACAAGCTCTCCAGCAATCACCGGTGCTGTTATAACTGCGCTGAACAGTGAGGAAGTCAGCCCGACGACGACCGGTTTGCTGACTATTTCCCATGTACTATTTGTTTTAGTTTTCACTGATATCTGCCTTTCTAATATTTATCTCAGGTGATTTCAGTCTAGCGTTGAAGTTGTTATGTTGATGAGGCAAATGCCGACAGCAATAAAGCTGATATCGCCAAGAAAAAACGGTGTGTTGTATCGTTTAACATCCAATAAAAACGCTGTTTTGTTACTTTTTATAGAATTTATGATGTTTTTATGTCGACTGCTAGGATGGCACGCCTGGAAGGAAACGCATAAAAGTGGAATGTTAAATAAAAGCCGATACTGCCAATAATAAAGCCAATATCGTCAGGAGAGCCTATGACAGTCCGCATTGATTTATTACATGGCCCGCATAATTTTTCGGGTACGCTGTTTAGCGTCATCGATATTTTGCGTGCTTTTAACAATCTTTGGCAGTTACGCAATCCGGATAAACGAGGTGCTTTTTTTCACTGGCGGTTGATTGATGCAAGGGGTAATGAGCTGCCACTTCCCGATTGGCTATCGAATATGGAATCGCCCACCCGGGGGCGTAAAACGTTGCCGCCTTCGCAAACCGCGCTTTTTGTTCCTGGAGTACAAATGAAAAGCGTGCCTGATCTAAATCGTGTTCTTGATCAATGCACTGATGAAATAGACTGCATTGCGCGTTATCACTCGCAGGGGCGTTTAATAGCCGCTGGTTTCAACGGTGCTGTGATGCTGGCCCGAGCCGGTGTGTTGGATGGACGACGTGCCACAGTAACCTGGATGATTGCTAATTGGTTTGCTTCTCACTTTCCGCAGGTGCAGTTGGCAATGGAGGGACCGGTCGTGGTGGACGGACCGATATTGACAGCCGGTGCGCCAGCAGCAGTGTTCGATCTGGTGGTGGAATTGATTCGTCATTTCGCTGGCCAAGAACTGGCTCAAATCGCCACCAATGGGTTGCTTTATCACTCATTGCGTTTTGAGCATTCCAGCCTGCATGCCTCTGGAATTTCGATGAAAACCCGGGACAGCGTGGTATTCCGAGCGAAGCATTGGCTCCTTCAGCATATTCAGGCACCTTACAGCCTGGATCGGGTAGCTCATGAAGTGGCCGCTAGCCCGCGCACGCTGCTGCGGCATTTTAAAGAAGTCGAGGGAATGACACCGCTCGACTATCTACATCGATTGCGCGTTGAGCGGGCGAAACAGTTATTAGAGGTGACCAATATTGAACTAACGGAAATAATGGAATATTGCGGCTATCAGGATCCCAGTGCTTTTCGACGGCTGTTCCGGCGTGCAACGGGTGTCACACCGTCAGAGTATCGTCGTCGATACACTATGCGGATCTCCAGACGTTGGTGGCGAGCCGATGAATCTGGCCTGGGAGAGAGCGCTGATGATCTGATTAAGCAACTGGGTATTAGCCCCGCCGAAAAACCGAGTAACAGCAACTAGTGCGGCTTTGAACTGCCCACTGGCGCTCGAAAAGAAGCGCTGTTGTAGATCAACCTCATCACCTAGCCAAGCGTTTTATGGTCGAGCAAAGCACTTACTAGAGTAAATTTTTCGGGCAGTATAAAACTGCTTTACAAGATGCGGCTATTTACCGCATCTTTACCTTGATCGCTGCGTTGCAGCACGTAATTAGTGTGCTTATCATCGTGGCGGTCTTTCTTAACCCTGCCAGGATCACTTCACTATGAAACCACCTAACGTCCTTGCAATGCGGCAGTCTACTTGCCGGTTTGCTTGGTTGTTGATCGCGCTATGTTTGTTTGCTTTTCCCACCCTCTCCTATGCCGCTTCTGGCCCTTTAGACCTTACCGTTTCGTTTGCTGGTATCGCCTCTGTTGTCATCTTCGTTCTTGCCTATGCCTTAGTGATGAGCGAAGAATTGATTCATATGCGCAAATCTAAACCAGTCCTGGTGGCCGCTGGGCTTATCTGGGCCCTGGTGGCGTGGGTCTATGTACAAGCGGGCATGCCTCATGAAGCGGAAGCTGCTTTTAAAGAAACGCTGCTTGAGTACACCGAGTTGTTACTGTTCTTGCTGGTAGCGATGACCTATATCAACGCCATGGAAGAGCGCCGTATCTTTGATGCCCTGCGGGCATGGCTTGTTCGCAAAGGCTTTAGTTACCGTAGCCTGTTTTGGATTACGGGCTGTCTTGCCTTTGGTATTTCTGCCATTGCCAACAACATGACCACGGCGATGTTGATGTGCGCGGTTGTGTTGAAGGTGGCCGAAGGCGATAAAAAGTTTATTAGTCTGTGCTGTGTCAACGTGGTGGTAGCATCAAACGCAGGCGGCGCGTTCAGCCCGTTTGGTGATATCACCACGTTGATGGTGTGGCAGGCGGGCCAGGTACCGTTTGGTGGTTTCTTTGCACTATTGATGCCTGCCATCGTCAACTTTATGGTGCCTGCGGTGATCATGAATTTCTTCATCGTTAATCGCCAGCCTGCATCGCTCAAAGAGAATGTCTGGCTCAAACGTGGGGCGCGGCGAATTATCGTACTGTTTTTGATTACTGTGGCGATCTCAGTGCTGTGCCACTCGGTGCTTTATTTGCCCCCGGCGATGGGCATGATGTTTGGCCTTGGCCTACTGCAATTCTTTGGTTACTACCTACGCCGCAGCCTGCCACGCTCCCTGGAGCGCAAGCGTGAGCGTTACTCACGTCGCGGCGACTGGAAGAAGCTGGAGCAACTGGGAAGTGTTGTTCCTTTTGATATCTTCAGCCGTATTGCCCGCTCAGAGTGGGATACGTTGTTATTCTTCTATGGGGTCGTGATGTGTGTTGGCGGCCTGGGTTTCATGGGCTATTTAAGTCTATTGTCAGAAACCCTTTACGGTAGCTGGAACCCGGTGTGGGCCAACGTGGTGCTGGGGATGATTTCAGCGGTCGTCGATAATATTCCGGTGATGTTTGCGGTACTTTCCATGGCTCCGGATATGTCGGAAGGCAACTGGCTGCTGATTACCTTAACCGCCGGTGTGGGCGGCAGTCTGCTTTCGATGGGATCTGCAGCGGGTGTGGCGTTAATGGGCCAAGCACGGGGTATTTATACCTTTATGGGGCACATACGCTGGGCGCCCGCTATTTTGTTGGGCTATGCTGCCAGCATTATGGTTCACCTATGGATTAATGCAGCGCTGTTTTAAATTAGCGGCTAATTCAGATAGGTAAAACAAACGCCCCTTATCAATTGATAAGGGGCGTTTTGGTAAATGCTAGCGGTAGACTTGACCAGTTTGTCTTCGAGACTATAAATCGTGCCCGGTAATGACTTTGCAAATATCGGCAAAGCTACTGGCCGTTGGCACTGCTGAAGAGGTGGCCTGCATCGTGGTTTTATTGCCCATGGCGTGTTGTATATCGGTGGCAGAAATAATACCGCGTACGCTTAATGGTTGATTTTGTTTATGCTCAGTAATCAACAAGTGCTGTTCTGTAAAACGCTCCATGGAAAGCACAAGGTCTTCAATCGTTAATGAGTTAAGTTGCTCAAAGGGCATCGCACTAAGTTTTTGCCAGGGCGTCATAATCATATCGGCTGTAATTTCCGTACGATCAAGGTTTCTCTGCTGCATCGCCAAGTTAATGCGCCGTGTTCCGATGACTTCTTTGGCGGTGAGCACGCCAATGCAGTGGTTTGCTTTGTCGAGAACAAACAATAGGCGAACACCGCCATGGCGCATTTTTAAATGGGCATCGTCGATGGGCGTATCAGCGGATACTGACTGAGGCGTGACCTGAGTAAAATCTGTTAGCACCGATAACGCAGGGCTTTCAGGTGTTAACTGTTTTGCTGTTGGCGTAATAAGCAGTGGCGTTTCACCAAACTGGATCAGTGGTTTGGGGGAGTGGACGAGCATATTCATTCAGGGAATCTCCGTTATGTAAATAGATAGGTCGTTAATGGCATTGCCTATCTTGTACTTTCACACTTGCACGGAATTCTTATGGGAATCTTAACAGCTCTCTTATGGCCGATTATTTTTTGGCTGACGCTGTGTTAGGGCGTGCCTGCCCAACGTTACTCGCACGCGAAGCCCGCCGCTAGGGGCATGATCGAGCTGTAAGACGCCTTGATGGCGTTTGACTAAGCGCTCGACAATGGATAGCCCCAAGCCCGCGCCAGCACTAGTCCCTGCACGTTGGAAGCGCTCCATCACCCGGCTGCGTTGCGCTGCAGGAATACCGGGTCCTTGATCATCAACAGTGACGATAACGTCTCTTGTCGATGCCTCAAGCGTGACCGTGATAGCACCTTGCGCAGGCGAGTGTTGAATGGCGTTACCCACTAGATTTTGTACCAGTGTTTCGATAGCGCCGGGTTCTTCTTCTATTGCCCAGTTAGCTGAGTCATCCGCGTCCAGTAACAGCTGTTGATGTCGCTCTGCGGCTAGCGGAGAGAGCTTTGCCAAGGTTTCGCGCGTTTCATGTAATACATCGGAACAGCGATACTCTGGTAATGGTTCTTCTTCGGGGTCTAGGCGTGCCAGGGTTAATAGCTGAGAGACTAGCCGCGTTGAGCGGGCCACGCCGCTGCGTAAGTGGTGCAGGGCTTCCTCTCGGTCATCGGCGTTGTCAGCAGTGAGCGCATTTTGCGCATGCAAATCAAGTACTGCTAAGGGGGTGCGCAGCTCGTGGGCCGCATCGGCAATAAAGCGCTTTTCGCGAATACGCAGTTGGCGGAGCCGTTCCAACAGCCGGTTTATGGCGCCAGAAATGGTCTCCAGTTCTAGGGGAAGTGGATGAAGCGTCAGCGGTTTTAGGTGGTGGGGATCGCGGGTACGGATTTGCTCTGCCATACGCGATAAAGGAGCGAGCCCCCAGCCGATCGACCACCAGAGTAATAGTGTCAGTAACGGTAGACCAATGAGATCAGGTAATAAGGTGCGTAGTGCCACTGAACTGATCAGTTCACCACGCGCGTCCTCTCGCTCGCCCACCACCACGCGTTTGTCTGTGCCAGTAATTTCCAGGACGTAAATGCGCCAGTCATGCTGATTCACCGACAGCGTTGAATAACCCGGTGGTTGCTGGGTAAGCGGTGTATCGGGGGCGCTGGCGGAACGCAGCAGAAGACGGTCGCCTTCCCAAAGCTGAAACGCCAGCTTGGTTTCATAGCGATGGCCTGCAAAACGGTTATCGGATTGCTCTGCACGTAGCAGCGCATCCTCCACGCTATTTAATAAAAGCGTACGGTCGCTATCAGGCAGTGGTGCCTGTAGTAGCCCTTCTAGCAAACGGGCATTTTGTGCCAGGCTAGCATCATGAAGTTCTTCAATCTCATGGGCAGCATAGCGATAGCTAATAAAGCCAATCACTAGCATGCTCGCGCCAAACACAAGCAGCGCAAGCCCCAGGGTGCGCTGACGAATAGAGCTCATAGGCTTGCCTGGTGCCATTTAATCATCACGATTTATCCATGACATAGCCGATCCCTCTTACGGTGCGGATGACCTCAGGAAACAGCTTTCGCCGTAAATGGTGGATATGCACTTCGATAGCGTTGCTTTCGACATCTTCCTCCCAGCCGTAGACTAATCGCGTTAAGGTATCGCGGGTGAACACACGGCCTGGATGGCTCATAAACTCCTGCAGTAGCGTTAGCTCACGGCGCGAAAGTGTGATCACTTGATGTTGATAACTCACCTGTAAGGTCTGCGGGTCCAGGCTAATCTCACGACAGGTGAGCAAGCCGCTGGATTGTCCTTGGCTACGGCGTAACAAAGCACGCAGACGCGCTTTTAATTCTGCTACTTCGAAAGGTTTAGTGAGGTAGTCGTCGGCACCCGCATCCAATCCCTCGATGCGGTTATCCATCGCATCGCGGGCGGTCAGAACCAAAATCGGCAGTTGGCTGCCATGCTGGCGAATAGCGCGCAGCACTTCCATGCCATCAATCGTCGGCAAACCAAGGTCTAGGATGACCGCATCAAAGGGTTCATTTTTAAGCGCATGAAGCGCGTTATTGCCATCGGCTAAATGATCTACCGTATAGTGCTCAGGTTTCAGCGCCATACGAATCCCCAACGCCAAACTAGGGTCGTCCTCAACCAGTAAAATGCGCATATCGATGGATGACTCCTTTCATTCACGGCGGGCTACTCAGGAACGTAACATGACACGTCATTCTTCTTTCGGCCACCGCTCCTTAGCCTGCGCAGTAATGCAGTGCCCACCTGAACAACGGCGTGAAGCATTACTGCATTTAGCTGCGGTGCATGATCCTACGCAGCAGCCTGCATTACAGCATGCCTTATCAACGATAAAAGCTGGCTCTGACGCTGTTTGGCAGGGCCTTTGGATAGCTACCCAAGCGGGCCATATCGAAGCCGCCGCCTGGGTACAGCCATTGGCTAATCAAACGGCTCAGCTTTGGCTGCCCAGGCAACATAATTCGGCAACTGATGCGCTGTTGAAAGCCTTGCAGAGCTGGGTAAACGAGCAGCCGATAGCGCTATGTCATGTGGTGTTAACTGATGATGCAACCAACTGGGAAACGGCACTAGTCGCCCACAACATGCGGGTACTTGCCACTCTGGAGCACCTTATGTGGCAGTGCCAAACCGTTCAACCGCTCGCTAACATGCTAACGCTAAGCCTCTTTGCTGAATTGTCTCCCGCGCAACAGCGGGCGCTGGTAGCGAACGTCAGTGAAGGCTCGTTAGACTGCCCAGGGCTTCGCGAAGCGCTCACCATTGACACCTTGCTTGCTGGATTTTATGACCAAGCGCCGCAGGCACCAGAGCACTGGTATCAAGTGCGGCATCAGGGGGAAACCGTCGGCGTGCTATTACTTGCTCCTAACCATACGACCCAGCGCTGGTCATTGCAGTTGATGGGGCTGTTGCCTGAGTGGCGTGGCGGGGGAATGGGCAAGGCAATTATTCAGCAAGCGCAGGCGTTGGCTAGCCAGGCGGGAGCCAGTGACATCACGCTCACCGTTGATGCGCAGAATATCCCCGCAAAGCGTGTATATGCTCAGGCAGGGTTTACGCGTTATGCTCAGCAGCGTTTACTGGCTTGGTGTTGACTAGGGATCGTTGGCACCTTTTTTAAACTGCTGAATAAAGCACAGAGTACGGCATAGGTTGAATTGCCGCGCTTAGTAGCATTTTCTTACGCTTAGCGTTCTCGGTATACTAATGCGATATGCACGTCTTGGCGTCTCGGTTGCCGCAGGTTGATGATGTCGCTGCCGCGCGCAGGGGTTAAGCACAAAACGTTTTATGACAAAACTCAAGAGGTGGTGAGAGTGAAATCTAAGCTGATCATGAGCGGGCTGGCGGCCCTAGGCGTCATGGCAGGCACATCCGGTGCTTATGCCCAAGACGCAGCACGTGACGCAATCGCTGAGCGCCTAGCGCCGGTAGGTCAACTTTGCTTGCAAGGCCAAGACTGTGGTATCGCAGCAGCACCAGCCGCCGCTAGTGGCGGTGGTGAGATCGACGGCGAAGGTATCTATAACCGTATTTGTATGGCGTGCCACGAAACCGGCGCTGCTGGCGCTCCGATTCGCGGTGATGAAGCTGCTTGGTCAGCCCGCGTTGAAAAAGGTTTTGCCACACTGCTTGATCATTCCATTAACGGCTTCAATGCGATGCCAGCGCGTGGTGGCAACCCCAATTTGTCTGATGAAGAAATGGAAGCAGTAACCAAATATATGGTTGAGCCTGTCATGGATGTGTCTGACATAGGCAGTGCTGCCAGTGAAGAAGATGCAGTACCTGCAGCAGAAGAAACCGCCGCAATAGAGGAAAGTGAAGCCGCAGGGGCAGAAGAAACGATGGCGTCTTCTTCTACCGAAGAAGCGGCAGCAGGTACACAGGAAGCCGAAGCTTCTACCGCCAGCAATGGCCTGGATGGTGAAGCCCTTTACACCAGCCTTGGCTGTGTAGCTTGCCACGCCAGCGGTGTGGCGGGCGCCCCTTTGTTTGGCAGCGCTGAAGCCTGGGCGCCTCGTATTGAGCAAGGTAAAGAAGCGCTTTACCAGAGTGTTTTTAACGGCAAAGGCGTGATGCCACCACGGGGTGGCAGCCAAGGGTCTGATGAAGAAATCATGGCCGTTGTCGATTACATGGTGTCTCAGGCACAGTAATTATTGCCGTTGCTGAATGATGTATCCACAGGCGGGTTGCTAACCCCCCCTGTGGATATTTTTTTGCTTATGATTTGTTTCTTCAGCCTAACAGTGAGCGAATGCCTGCCAAGGCATCTTTGCCACGCGCCTGCTTTTTCTCGGGGTCTTCTTTATCGGCGCGCCCCTCCCACTCCAAATCATCAGCGGGCAGTTCGTCTAAAAAACGGCTGGGCTGGCAGTCCATCAGCTCACCATACGCTTTACGCTGGCGGGCTAGCGTGAGTGTTAGCGTGCGTCTTGCCCGGGTGATGCCGACATAAGCCAAGCGGCGCTCTTCTTCTACCGTCTCCATTTCAATAGCGTTACGGTGGGGCAGCAAGTCTTCCTCTAAGCCCATCAAATACACATGGGGAAACTCCAGCCCTTTCGAGGCATGCATAGTGAGTAGTTGCACACGGTCGGAGTCGTCTTCTTCGGCCTGTTGCTCAAGAATATCCCGAAGCACTAAACGCGAAATAGCAGCTTCGACGCCATCGGTTTCCGTCGCAGTGGAATCATCAGCATCTTCGGGATCGCGGTTTAGCGACTTTTCTAGCTGATCAATCAAAATCCATACGTTGGCCATGCGTCGTTCGGCGACGGTCGGGGCACTGGCGTTTTGGTACAGCCAGGCCTCGTAATCCATATCGCGCAGCATGTCGCGAATGGCCGCGATGGCATCGTCTTGATCCATGCGTTTGCGCACGCCATCAATAAAGTGCGTAAAGCGTGACAGGCGCTCCACGGCCCGAGTCGGCAGCGTTTGCTCTAACCCCAGTTCGTGGCAGGCAGCAAACAGCGAAATAGAGCGTTCTGTTGCATAGTTGGCCAGCTTTTCCAGCGTGCCGGGGCCGATTTCACGGCGGGGCACATTCACAATGCGTAAAAAGGCATTGTCATCAGCGGGATTAATTAACAGCCGCAGATAGGCCATGGTGTCCTTGATCTCATTGCGAGAGAAAAACGACGTACCACCGGAAAGCTTGTAGGGAATTTGGTAATGCTGCAGCTTGAGCTCTAATAAACGTGCCTGAAAATTACCCCGATAGAGCACCGCAAAATCTCGCCATTCTGCCTTCTCTTTGATGCGCCGAGTCAGCATTTCGCTGGCTACCCGCTCTGACTCCGCCTCTTCATGGCGGTTGACGATGACCCGAATAGGCGCGCCATCGCCCATATCCGACCACAGGGTTTTATCGTAAACGTGCGGATTATTGGCAATTAACGTGTTGGCCGCGCGCAAAATAGTGCCGGTCGAGCGGTAGTTCTGCTCCAGCTTAACCACTTTTAGGCGTGGGAAGTCTTCGCCAAGGGTCACTAAATTTTCAGGCCGTGCGCCGCGCCACGCGTAGATCGACTGGTCGTCGTCGCCAACCACGGTAAAGGTCGCCCGCTCCGCCATCAGCAGTTTCACCAACAGATACTGGGAAACGTTAGTGTCCTGATACTCATCCACCAGCATGTAGTGGATTTTGTTCCGCCAGCGGGCCAGTGCCTCTGGGTCGCGTTGCAGGAGCACCACCGGCAGCAGAATCAGGTCGTCGAAATCCACCGCGTTATAGGCTTTCAAGTGGCGTACGTAAGCTTCATAAACCCGTGCGGCAAAGTGCTCGTCATCATCCGCGGCAAACGAAAGCGCGTCACTGGGCAGCACTAAATCGTTCTTCCACGTGGATATTTTGGCTTGCACGGCGTTGATCTGCTCAGCGTCTACCTGAGCGTCTTTGTTCATCAAATCGCGCAGCAGTGCTTTGGCATCTTCCGGGTCGAACAACGAAAAGCCCGGCTTGTAGCCCAGGGTTTTCAGCTCGCCACGAATAATATTCAGGCCCAGATTGTGAAACGTCGACACCGTTAGCCCGTGGCCCTCTTTGCCCTTCAGCATTTGCCCAACGCGCTCTTTCATCTCCCTGGCGGCTTTATTGGTAAAGGTAACCGCCGCTATTTTGCGCGCGCTCATGCCGCACTCTTGCACTAGATAGGCAATTTTGGTGGTAATAACGCTGGTTTTACCAGACCCGGCGCCCGCCAAGACCAAACAGGGGCCATCGATATAGCGCACCGCTTCTTGCTGGCGCGGGTTTAGCCCTTTGATGCGGCTAAGAATGCTCTTTGGCGGTTGGGGCGTCATGGTTAAGGGTGACCTCTGCAAGTGTTTCTGGAAAACCTCTGATTAACTATTACGCTTGGCCATACTGCGTTAAAAATCGCCTCGTGCGCGAGTCCGATCAAAATGCTCATTTACAACCCGTAAACTCCGCTTTTTCGTTGATTTTTGCCTTGTCTGGCCTGCGCTCATCACATTAATCAAAGGCTTCCTAGGCAAATTCCATTACAATCAGCGGCGCTGGGCGAACGCACAATGAGTTAATAATAGGCAGGTGGTAATGTTTGAAGTAGCGCTATTTGAACCGCGTATGGCACCCAACACGGGTAACATTATGCGCCTGGTGGCTAACAATGGCTGCCGACTACATTTAATTGAACCGCTGGGCTTTGATCTCGAAGAGAAAAAGCTGCGGCGCGCCGGGCTAGATTACCGCGATCTAAACAATGTTACCCGCCATGCCGATTTTAGGGCGTTTCAAGCGGCGATGCAGGGGCGCACACTATGGGCGATTACTACCAAAGGCACCCGTGCTCACAGTGACGCGACCTTCGCCCCGGGCGACGTACTGTTGTTCGGTTCAGAAACCGCAGGGCTTTCACCCCAAGTGCACGCTGCGCTGCCTGAAGAACAGAAGTTGCGTATCCCCATGCAGCCCAATAACCGTAGTTTGAACCTTTCCAATGCGGTGGCCATCGTTAGCTATGAAGCGTGGCGCCAGCAAGGCTATGCTGGCGCATTAGGCAGTGAGCGATAGATGCAGTGACTAGCCTGTGATGCCGTAGCGGTCGCGATAAGCGCGCACGGCCTCGGCGTAAGCCAGCATTTCGCCTCCAGCATGCTCTTCAAGGTAAGTAAGCACTTGCTCTAAGGTGACAATACTGACAACCGGCATGCCGTACTGAGCCTGCACTTCCTGGATAGCGCTTTGCTCGCCCTGGCCGCGCTCTTGACGGTCAAGTGCAATAATCACTCCGCCCGCGCGGGCACCGCTTTGCTCAATCAGGTTCATCACTTCACGGATAGCCGTACCGGCCGTAATCACGTCATCAATGATCAAAATATCGCCGGCCAGTGGTGCGCCGACAATATTGCCGCCTTCGCCATGGGTTTTGGCTTCTTTACGATTAAACGCGTAGGGCATATCGCGGTCGTGGTGGTCGGCTAAGGCCGCGGCGGTGACCGCTGCCAGCGGAATGCCTTTATAGGCTGGGCCGAACAGCACATCCGCCTGCAGGCCGCTATCGACAATCGCCTGGGCGTAAAATCGGCCTAACTTGGCCAAGGCACGGCCGGTTTGAAACAGGCCCGCATTGAAAAAGTAAGGGCTTACTCGCCCCGACTTAAGCGTGAACTCGCCAAACTTGAGCACGCCCTGCTCAATAGCGAAGGCAATGAAATCGCGCTGATAGGGTTGTAGAGTGGTGGCCACGGTGGTCTTCTCTTGTCGATAGGAATGTAAGTAATAGGAATCTAAGTAAACGCAACAATAAAACGGGGTTAAATAGCAAGATTTGGTTTGTCTATTTACCCAAACGTCTAAACGTCGGGTATCATACAGCAGCGACGCAAAAGGGACGATTTATGAAAATTGCCAGCATCAATGTCAATGGTATACGTGATGCCGTCGACCGTGGCTTCCTGGACTGGCTGGCTCAGCAGGATGCCGACGTGATCTGCGTGCAGAACATCAAGGCAAAAAGCTTTGAACTGGACGACCATATTCTCTATCCGGAAGGCTACGAAGGCTACTTTCTGGATGCAGAAGAAGATGGTTTCTCCGGTGTGGCACTTTATTGCCGCAAAATTCCCAAGGCGATTATGTACGGCCTTGGGTTCCCTCAGTGCGATCACGAAGGGCGCTTTCTGCAGGCGGATTATGACCGCTTCAGCATCGCCACCTTCTTGATGCCTGATGGAAGTGATCAAAAAGCCAAACAGGCGTTTATGGAGCAGTATCAAGAGTACCTGACGAAGATGTCGCGCAAACGCCGCGAATACATCATCTGCGGTACCTGGCACATTGCCCATAAAACCATTGATTTGGCCAACTGGTCGGACAATCAGCTTACCTCTGGTTTCCGCCCTGAAGAGCGTGCCTGGATGGATCAGGTACTTGGCCCAACCGGCTTTATCGACACCTTCCGCGAAATTAATCGCGACGCTGGTGAATATACCTGGTGGCCAAAGCTCGACCAAGACGTGCCCCGTGAGCGCCAAGAAGGCTGGCGGATCGACTACCAGCTGGTCGGCCCCAACTTCCGTCGCCATGTGGTCGACGCGTGGATTGATTACGATGCGACCTTCTCTGAGTTCGCACCGCTGATCGTTGAGTATGACTTAGCGCTGTAAGCGCTCACTTTCCCGCGTCGCGTTACCCGTCTCAGCAACAGGCCAGCTTAAAAGCTGGCCTGTTTGCGTAAGCGCGTAAGTTATTTGCCAGGTAACGCCTTAGCCGCGAATACCCAGTGCTTCGCGCTGTTTTTCGCGTAGCTCGGAGCCCGCTTTCTCCGCCAGATCAAGCATCGCATTCAGCTCAGTACGGTTAAACGCCCCCGCCTCTGCAGTACCCTGTACCTCGATCAGCTCGCCGCTTTCAGTCATCACCACGTTCAGGTCGGTGTCGGCTTTGCTATCTTCCGGATAATCTAAGTCTAGTACCGGCACGCCTTTATAAATACCCACCGAAATCGCGCTAACCAGCTGTTTAAAGGGGTCACCTTTGATCTTCTTCTCACGCTGTAGGTAGCGAATGGCATCCACCAGCGCCACGCAGCCACCAGTAATCGACGCGGTACGGGTGCCGCCGTCGGCCTGGATCACATCGCAATCCACGGTAATGGTGAATTCACCCAACTTCTTCAAGTTCACAGACGCGCGCAGGCTACGGCCTATCAAACGCTGAATTTCCAACGTCCGGCCACCTTGTTTACCACGCGTCGCTTCACGGCCACTGCGGGTGTGCGTGGCACGGGGCAACATGCCGTACTCAGCGGTGATCCAACCCTGATTTTTGCCACGCAGCCAGCGTGGTACGCCCGCTTCCACGCTTGCATTACACAGCACCTTGGTATCGCCAAACTCCACCAATACCGAACCTTCTGCATGGCGGGTGTAATCGCGGGTTATGCGAATTTCACGAAGCTGGTCTGCTTCACGACCGCTCGGGCGAACAACATCAGGACGCATAGCACCTCACATCAATTTAACAGTGGGAAAGCCCTCTATTGTACACGTCTGTGAGTACGCTGATTCGCTTAACGTCTAGCGTTAGTCGAGACGTCCGGCGTATAGCTTCTTGAAAGCGGCATAACGCGACGTGTGCAGCTCGTGCATTGCTATATCAGGCTCTAATACGTGTTCACCTGGGGTGAGGCCATTGGCAACGCTAAGAACCTCACCATTGGCCTGGGCAGCCAGGGCCGCCACGGCTACCCCAAGGAGTACGGGTTCCGGCGCATCCGCGAGTACAACCCGACAACCGGTACCGTCGGCATAGAGCTTGCGTATCAGTGGTGAACGTCCATGACCACCGCTGAGGTGCAGGGTATCGATGGCATAACCATGGGCATTCATACGTTCTATGATGGCGCGGGTGCCGTAAACCAGTGAGGTGGCTGCCGCCCAATAGACCTTGATGAAGCTCTCGCGAGGCGTATCAAGGGTCAAACCAGTGATGGTGCCGCGAATGTCTGGATCCGCCAAGGGCGAGCGGTTGCCAATAAAGTCAGGGCAAACATGGGTATCAGGAGCTGGGTCGCCGGATGCCAAGCGCTCGAGCAGCGTTGCCGATAACGCGCCGTGAAGGTCGTCGCCAAATTCGCTGCTGGCTGAAAATAGTGCTGCGAGGTGATCCAGAAGAGCACCGGTAATGCTTTGCCCCCCTTCGTTGGCGACAAAACCATCGCATAGCGCCCCCGGATAGGGACCCCACACACCGGGTACCTCGCGGCGT
The DNA here is from genome assembly GCF_021151565.1 of Halomonas sp. IOP_6. NCBI lineage: Bacteria > Pseudomonadati > Pseudomonadota > Gammaproteobacteria > Oceanospirillales > Halomonadaceae > Halomonas > Halomonas sp. IOP_6. The sequence goes on from NZ_JAIRBO010000004.1 coordinate 102,365, forward strand.
TCGGGCAGGGCGCCGATATGACAGGTGGAGGTGCCGCCAATCACGGCAAGGCGGCGTTCGGGAGCATCCGTGAGGCTTCTGCCTAGTGTGCCAAGCGCACCGGCATAGGCATCAATCATGCCCACTGCGAAGGTACATCGAGTCGTTAGCCCCAAGTCATTGGCGGCTTCTTCGGTCAACTGCCCAAGTGCTACGCCCACCGGAAGGGCTTGTTCAGGCAGGCGGGCGCACTCGATTACATCCTGCATATCAATCTGTTTTAGAAAGTCGTGGTCCCAGCCATGACCAGGGCGAGGGTCAAACGTCCACTTGCAGGAGAGCATGCAGACCGAGCGCTCAACAGAACCGGTGCACTTAAAGCCAAGCCAGTCGCCTAGATCACCCGCGTAGCCAATCTGGGCGTAAAGCTCGGGGCGGTGCCGCTTCAACCACATGAGCTTAGGCATCTGCATCTCGGGAGACATGACGCCACCCAGGTTACGTAGCGGCGCTGCGTGGGTAGCCGTGCACTCAGCGGCTTCTGCGGTGGCTCGGTGATCCATCCATACAATGATATTCCATGCTTCATCACCTGGAGAGAGCGCTAGCGGCTTATCCTGCTTATCAAGGAGCACCAACGAGCAGGTGGCGCTTACTGACATACTGGTGATGGAATCGGACGTCACACCGGCTGACTCGCGGGCGCGCTGGGTTGCACTGCATACCGCGCGCCAGATATCCGTTGAGCTCTGCTCCACGTGATGATCGGCAGGGCGATGCATTGCAATCGATGTTTTTGCTTCGGCTAGCATCACACCATCCGAGGTGAAAATGCCCGCCCGGGCGCTGCCAGTACCAATATCGATGCCTAGAACGTGTTCTTGATGACTCATGGGAAAACCTTACTCAAGACTGTTTGATAAATGGCATACGCAGTGCCATTACAATAATTAGAAAAGCCCCCCATACCGCGGTGGCCAGATGCTGGCTGGCACCCATCAGGTTCATTCCCGAGGCGATTACCTGCAGGCTCATCAAGCCCAACACCAGTGGCAGTACGCGGCCAAAACCGCCAAAGGGGTTCGCCCCAGCCAGGAAACAGGCCAGCACCGTAATCAGTAGGTAACTCTCGCCATGGCCGACACGTACAGAGTTAAAGCGGGCGAGCATCACCATGCCTGCTAACCCTGCCAGAATGCCGGAAATCGTGTAGACGGTGATCAGCACACGCTTGACGTTAATGCCTGAGTACTCCGTCGCGCGAGGGTTGGAGCCCAGCATATAAATTGAAAAGCCAGTGCGGGTGAAATGCATGATGTAGATCAATCCTGCGGCAGCGGCGAGAAAGATCAGCATGGGGATGGGGATGCCTAAAAAGCTGCCGCTGCCGATGGTTTGAAATACCTCTGGCATGCCTGAAATACCGCCACCGCGGGTTAAAAACTCACCTACCCCTTGGAGAAAAATCATCGCGCCTAGCGAGACTAAAATAGGATGTGCGCCAACATAGGCAACGATAACGCCAATCAAAAAGCCTGCTGCCGCGCCAACGGCAAGCCCGGCGATAATCGCCATGGGAACGCTCAGTATGCCCATGCCCGCCAGTAACCCCTGTACCAGCCAGGCAGTCATCAATCCTGCGATATTGGCGGTAAAGGTCACTGAGAGATTCAAGCCGCCAGAAATAATTGGCAGTAGCATTGCCAGTGAGAGTAGCCCCAACTCCGGTAACTGCATCGACATCGAGCCAAAATTGGTGGCGGTCAGAAAGCCCGGTGCCAGTAGCGAGAAGAGCCCAATACTGCCGATGAGCAGAGCTGTCATGGCGATGACCTCGATGGTATCGCCTCCCAGGCGGAGCCCGGCCGTGGAGTGTTGCTTATTCAGGCGCTTATTCATACGTTCCTCGCCTTGGTAGTGCGGGGCAATAGGTTGCCAAGGTTGCTGGTGGTGATTGCAATCAAGATGATCAGCCCGACAATCATGCGGAAGGCATAGGGAGTGACACCCAGCAGGTTTAAGCCGTTTTGGACAACGGCGAGAAGCAGTACCCCGAGTACGGCACCGAGCACTGAGCCGCGCCCGCCACCCAGGGTCGCGCCGCCAAGTACGACCGCCGCTAGAATCGGCAACTCCTGGCCGATCAAGGCGTTGGGCACGACCTCTTGTACGATATGCGCTTGCATCAGACCCGCCATTCCCGCGCATAGCCCCAGCCAGCCGTAGGCAAAGGCATGAATTTTCCAGGAGCTCACGCCAGAGCGGCGAGCTGACTCGGGACTTGAACCGAAACCGTAGAGAGCACGCCCAAAACCGGTACGGGCCAGCATGAACCAAGTAAAGATCACCATCACCATCATCACTGCCGCGGGTAAGTAGAGCGTGGCTGATCCGCGTTCGGCAGGTAGGTCAAGCATCGGAACGGAGTAGTAGAGCCAATCGGGAATATCGTAGATGGAGACTCCACTGGTGAAGTACATCAAAAGGCCGAAAAACAGGTTAAATGTGCCGATGGTGACGATGATCGACACGATTCGGAAGCGATGGATTAGCAGCGCATTGAAGAGTCCCAGCAGCATGCCAACCAACATCGAAAGTAGGATGCCAAGTAACCAGTTGCCCCCGCCCAGGTAATTCATCAGCAGTGACAACACTACGTACTGCACCACGGATGCCGCCACTGCGAAGGAAATATCTATCCCTCCCGCAATCAGAACGACGACCAAGCCCACTGCAAAGATGATATTGACCGACTGATTGTTAAGCAGGTCGAATAGGTTCTGAAAGCTGAGAAAGCTGTCGGTGGCTAGTGCCAACACCACGCACAGCAACATGAGAATACAAAAGAGCGTCCCCTCTGTGCCGAGCCTTCTGTTGAGCAGTCGTTTATGCATTGATGATCGCCTCCAGCGCTTCTTCCGTGGTCTCCGCAGGTATGACCTCGGAGTAGATGCGCCCCTCGCGCAGTACAAGCGCCCGGTCAGCGTTCATCCAGATTTCCCCCGCCTCATCTGAAATCAGAATGATGGCCATGCCCTGATCGGCAAGATCCCTAATGATGTCGAAAATACCGGCTTTAGCGCCGACATCGACACCGATAGTGGGACAATCAAGAATGAGAATGTCGGGTTCAGTGGCCAGCCATTTAGCGAGCGCGATACGTTGTTGGTTACCACCGGATAGTGAAGAGACCGCAAGCTCGGCGTCACTCACCTTGGTTTTAAGCTGTTCGATCCAGTGAGCGGTCAGCGCCTTGATGCGTTGAGGGGAAAGAAAAAAGCGTGGTTTTTCCAGACTTGGTAGTACGGTCACTGCGGTGTTCATAGAGATGGACTGATTTTGCACCAAGCCAAGATTGAGTCGATCTTCAGAGAGATAGGCAATTCGATGGCATACGGCATCGCGGTTGGAGTGAAGCGTCAGCGGCTGCCCCTCTTTTAGCAATTGCCCTGAAGTGGGTTGTGTCATCCCGAAAATTGTATGGGCTATTTCGGTACGTCCTGCACCCAGCAAACCCGTCAGGCCGAGAATTTCACCGCGATGCAGGGTGAAAGAGATGTTTTCAAACTCCCCTTCACGACTTAAGTTTTTAAGCTCCAGTACCGGGGCGCCTTTGTGTGTTTCAGCACGAGGGGTCTGTTCAAGTTCAAGCCCGGTCATCAAGGTTGAAAGTCTTGCTTGGGTCATTCCTTCGGTGGGGTAGGTGCCGACCAGCTCCCCGTTGCGGAGCACGGTGACGCGTTGGCACACCTCCAGCACTTCCACCAGCCGGTGGCTGACCAACACAATGGAAATGCCTTTCGCCGCTAGTGAGCGGGTAATGCCCAGCAGTGTCTGCACCTCTTTATAGGTAAGCGAGGCGGTAGGCTCATCCATAAAAATAATACTGGCCCCAGCACGCAACACGCGACAAATCGCAACCAGTTGACGATGGGCAATCGAAAGGTCTTCAACACGAGCCATGGGATCCAGATCGAGGCCAAACTGCAGAATGATCTCGTGGGATTGGGTCAGTGCAGCTTTATAGGAAATAGGCCGCCAAGGCTTAGCAACGTAATCATCAAAGACGATATTTTCAGCGACGGTCAGGTGCGGAAACAGCGCAAGGTCTTGCCAGATAACATGAATACCCCGGCTGCGTGCCTCTTTCGGACTAATGGCAGAGAGGGTTTCATCGCCAAATGTGAACTCTATACCGGGTTCAGGCTTGTAAACACCGTTGATAATTTTAATGAGCGTACTTTTGCCACAACCGTTTTCACCCGCAAGGCAAAGCACCTCACCCCGGCGAAGTTCGAATTCGACATCGTCGAGGACTCGGCTTTGTCCGAAAACTTTGCTGACGTGGCGCGCTCGAATCGCGATATCGCCCATTGGAGGCTCCTTTCTTAGCATCACTGCCGCGCTCTTCAGGAGCGCGGCAGTCTCTACACGATCAAGCAGGGCGGTTTTACAGGCCGAGTTCTGCCAACTCATCTACGCTATCTTTGCTCAGCTTGAGTGGCTGTGAGGCAAAGATGGTTTTGCCATCCAGGGTAACTTCACCCAGTACCGGCAAGTCGGCACCATCGGTAATCTCTTCGCCGTTATAGAGCATCTCGCCCAAGGCAACGAATGCTTTGCCTGCCTCCAAAGGACTCCACTGGAAACCACCAGTAATCACGCCTTCATGCACTAAGCGACGGCCCTGACCCGGAGAGAAAAGGCCCATGACGGCTACGTCCCCTTCCAGGCCACGCTCTTTCACGGCCCGCGCCGCACCGATGGTTCCCTGGCTGCCAAACGACATGATACCGGCCAAGTCTTCGTGGGCACGCAGTAAGTCCAGGGTGGTATTGCGGCTATCGTCGACGCTTTCGGCAACGCCGAAACGATCAGCAGCTTGGGTCAAGCCCGAGCAGTTATCATCAAGCCAGTTCACGGCCGCATCGGCCCAGGCGTTGTGAGCGGGCACACTGAGACCGCCGACGTAAACGGCATAAGAGCCTTCGCAGCCGGTAGTGTCAGCCAATAGCTTGGCGTGCTCTTCACCTAACTGCTGCGCTGAAATCATTTCAAAGTCGTAGTCGATGTTGATCGATTCAGGGCTTTCATGGGTCAGGACGATAATTCCCTGATCACGTGCCCGTTCCAATACCGGCTCAAGAACCTCACGATCATTTGGGACAACACCGATGACATCAACGCCACGGCTGATTAGATCCTCTATTGCGCGTACCTGCAGGGCGGGGTCAGCACTGGTGGGACCCACCATATAGGCTTCTACGCCAAGCTCTTCACCCATTTGTTCAATGCCCATTTCCATAGCATTGAACCAAGGGATGCCACCGACCTTGGCGACCACGGCAATTGTAGGAGACTCCTGAGCCATTGCGCCGGTGCTGCCGATAATGCCTGTTAGCGTAGCTGCGGTAAGAAGTGCTTTGTATTTCATTGTGATTTCCTGCTTGCTGTTGGCTGACCCAATCAGTGGAATAGAGTGCATTGAAGCGCTTTAATAATGCTGCTGTACGTTGCGCCATGGTCAAATGAAATGGCGCAGGTTCTTCATAGCGTCACAATACATAGGGATTTAATGCATAAAAACGTTACACAGTGCTGGATACGTTGAGTGATACCTAAGCGATGCGTCATCGCTATTGTCATTTAATCGAAAATGCACAATCGGTTGTGCATAGCGTAGGATTGATCTAATGCATCATCACGTCAATGCTACTTTTATCTAATTGCAAGGAGCTGCCACGTGGTTAGCAATTCTTCATCCAAGCGGCTGACTATTTACGACCTAGCGAGGTTGGCAGAAACATCGCCCAGTACCGTCAGTGCCGTGCTCAATGGCACATGGCAGCGCCGTCGTATCAGTAAGAAGCTGGCCAGCAAAATTCTTTCGCTCGCCCAGTCGGAGGGCTACTCTGCCAACATGCAGGCCCGTGCCTTGCGGCGCGAGCGCTCAGGTATCATTGGCATGATCCTGCCGCTGTACGACAACCGCTATTTCAGCTCGATAGCCCAACACTTCGAATCGGAAGCGCGTCGGCGGGGGCTGTTTGCTATTGTTTCGTGTACGAATCGAGATCCCAAGCAAGAGTGTGAAGCCGCCCGTATGATGCTTGGTTACCGTGTCGAGTGCTTGGTATGCACCGGGGCAACGGATCCAGATACGATTGCGCAGATGTGTGCCGAGAGCGGCGTGCAAAGCATTAATCTCGACCTTCCTGGCAGTAAAGCACCATCGGTGATTTCCAATAACCGTGAAGGCGCGCGACAGCTTACCCACGCCATCCTCAACCGCCTTGCCAAAGAGAAGCGCAGTGATGACCCTGTACTATTTATTGGCGGTCGTGATGAGGATCACAATACCCGCGAGCGTATTGCCGGCTTCAAGCAAGCCAGAGCGGAAATGGGGCTGGCGACGGCGGAAGAGCATATCCTCCCCTGCGATTATGCTGCCGATAAGTCCCAGGCTGCGCTGGAAACATACATGCGTAATTGTTCTACTCTGCCCAGTGCTATGTTCGTCAACTCGACGATTTCTCTTGAGGGCGTCGTTCGTGGGTTGCAGCTAAATGGCTATTATCTAGATGACATTATTTTTGGATGTTTCGACTGGGATCCGCTTGCCGCTGCCTTTCATCCGCGCTTGATGATGGTTCGGCAAAATGTAATTGAGATGATTGACCGCGTTTTCGAGCTGATTGATACCCCACCGCGGGATCCCTGTCTGCTCATAGTGGTCCAGCCAGAAATAATAGGTGTTTGATGCGCTCTTTTGCACAGCATTTACTTAATCAAATGAATAGGCTAGCCATTTAGGGCAATGCTTTATACACCATTATTCACTACTAGGATGAAACATGGCCACTTCCAGCCACGTACACAGCATGACCGCCTTTGCTCGTACCGAGCAGGCCGCCCCGTTTGGCACCCTGCAGGTGGAAATCCGCTCGGTGAATCAGCGCTATCTGGAACCGCACTTTCGCCTGCCCGACGCTCTACGCGAGCTAGAACCGATGCTGCGCGACGCCTTACGCACGCGCCTAGCGCGGGGCAAAGTAGAGTGCAGCCTGCGTTTTGAAGCCGCCGAAGCCAATCAAGCCCCTGCGGTTAACGCCCAGCGCTTAAAAGAAATAGCCGATGCCCTGGCCGCCATTCAGCAACAGGTGCCCAGTGCCGTGCCGCCCACCACGCTGGCGTTGCTTAACCAACCCGGTGTTATGGAAACCCAGCATCTCGACCAAGATGCCATCAAAGCCGCCGCCAAAACGCTATTTGATCAAGCACTGAACGAGTTGATCGACGCCCGCGCCCGGGAAGGCGAAAAACTCGCTGAGATGATCACCACTCGCCTGACGGCTGTGAGCGAACAAGTCGCCACCGTGCGCAGCCTGCTGCCGCAAATTTTAGAGCGCCAGCGCGCTCAACTGCTGGAACGCTTAGAAGTCGCCAAAACCGAACTCGACCCCCAGCGCCTGGAAGCCGAACTGGTTCTGGTAGCGCAAAAAGCCGATGTAGATGAAGAGCTAGACCGCCTCACCGCACATATCGAAGAAGTGAGCCACCAGCTCGCTCAGAAAGGCCCCAAAGGCCGCCGGCTAGACTTTCTAATGCAGGAACTCAACCGCGAAGCTAACACCCTGTCATCAAAATCCGTGGTGGCTGAGACCACTCGCTGCGCGGTGGAGTTAAAGGTGCTGATTGAGCAGATGCGGGAGCAGATTCAGAATATTGAGTGAGGAGACCTAACCGTTGGCTTGATGAGCTGCATTATCCAAGCTATCACCAAATGGACTGGGAGCACCCGGTCGGCGTCTAAACCTCGGTGAGTGCATCGGGGTTTTTCGCTTTTATGCAGTGCCATTTAATTTAAAGGTCAATAAAGCCAGTGGTTATGTGCCAACGGCATGCTATTGAGCAGGTTTCTGCGTTCGCGCCAGTTGGGTAAATATTTGTCCATATACGCCATAAAGCGTTCGTTGTGGTGGCGTTCCAATAAATGTACTAACTCATGCACCAAAATGTACTCAAGGCACTCAGGTGGCTTTTTTGCCAATTCAAGGTTCAGCCAGATGCGTTTTGCGTCGGTGTTACAGCTGCCCCATTTAGTTTTCATCTTTTTGACGCCCCAGCCAGACGCTTCAACACCGATCTTATCTTGCCAATAGGTGAGTAGCTCGGGGATGAGGGATTTGATTTCTGCCCGGTAAAATTCGATTAGTACCCGATGTTTATTATCGAGTGAGGTGTTTGGATTTACATGCAAATGAATCTTGCGCCGGCTGGCTTTGATATCATGCTTGCCGCTTCGCTCAACAATATTCAGACGATGTGCTTTGCCCCAAAGGTAATGGCACTCACCGCTGACCATTTCTCGTTCGGATTGACGTGGTTGTTTCGCAAAATCGCGCTGCTGCTGTTTGATCCAGGGGATGCGGCTGATGACCGCCATGCGTATAGACGTGTCTGACATGGCGGTGGGCGCAGACACTCGCACACGGCCGTCCGGCGGCAGCACGCTGATATGCAAATGCTTGATCGCTTTACGGTTGAGCTGCATGGCTATCGTGCCAATCTCGATGTTTGCCATCAGGTTGCGTCTCGACTCATAAGTAATCTTTCTGGGCTTTGGCAAGTTCCAGTACGCTTTGGATATCTACCTCATAACCGGCGGTTTCTTGGCGTACGGCATTGGCGATTTCGCGTTCTTTAAAACGATCTCCCACCCAATCCGCTTTTTTGGTATGGCGAATCGCTTCATCGATTTTCGTGGCAAGTTGTTCATCTTTGCCGAAGTTATCATACAGTGCGCGCTTAGCATTCGAATCAATGGTGGCTGGATAATCCGCGGTACTTTGTTCAGGGCGAATGACTCTTCGGGATAAATCACGAATGCGCTGCAGGTATTCCTTATAGGTTATGGCCTGTTGCCTGCGCTGTTTGATGAGTTCATCCAGCAATACCGACATCTGTTCGTAATACCTTGGGTTGACCGGGTTTTCATCAACAATCGTTTTGCGTACGTTGTTTTCGATGGTTTCCGCCATGGCCTCGGTATTATTGCGAATATTTTCCGGCAATGCCTTCACCGCATCCTCGCCTTTCTCGACGATCAGCTCAATCAATCCTAGCTCTTCAAAATCCATCAGCACTTCGCTGTCATCTGCACGGATATACATATCCAGCAGGTGGCGCATGGCCGGTTCAAAACGCTTCATTTCGACCAGGTCACCGCTGGCCAGCTTCACTTCATCGCGCACATGTTCAAAATGCGTGACTTCCTGGCGTACAGCGTCAATCTCAGCGCTGGAGTAACCCGCATTAGGCATTTCATTGGCGATATTGGCAAACGCGCGCAACAACTTAGCAACGTACTGATAAAGGCTTAAGCGCAGCGCCTCTTTTTCCGTTAGCTCATCCTGATTACTGCCAGACTCACCGCAGAAGTAGTGGATATAGTCTTGGGTATGGCGAGGGGCTTTCACCGGTTCGCACAGAGCGCGCACCATTTCCAGTGCGTTATCGAGATCCTCTCTGGCCTGCTCTAAACGGTCTTTGAGCAAGCCCGCGACATCTTCTTTGTCGTAGCCGTCGAACGCCTCCTGGGTGTAATCAGTAATCGCTTTATCCAGGGAGCGGAACAGGTCTTTGTAGTCGATAACGTAGCCGTACTCTTTGTCATCGCCGTCCAGCCGGTTGACGCGGCAGATGGCCTGGAACAGATTGTGATCGGCCATGTGCTTATCAATATAGAGATAGGTAGCTGATGGGGCATCAAACCCTGTCAGCAGCTTATCGACCACAATCAGCAGGCGCATCTGTCCTGGCTCATCGACAAAACGCTTCTTCACTTCTTTTTCAAACGTTTCTACTTGGCTAGCCGCTTTATCCTCTGGCAGCTCGAAGTAGTCCGCCAGCATCTTGCGGTAGGTGTCGTATTTAAAAAGCTTTTCGGTCAGGCCTTCACCCGTTGCCTCGCCTTTAATGCTGGCCGCCGTGGGCTGAAAACTGGTGACAATGGCGACTTTACCCGCCAGATCTGACTGATTGAACATTTCAAACGCTTTACAGGCTTGGTAGACGCTGGCGCACACCAGCATGGCGTTGCCGCGACCGTCCATCAGCCGGGGTTTGGTGTCCATATCCAGCAAAATATCGTTAACGATCTGCTGTAAGCGGGACTTGCTGGAGAGCACCTTTTGCATAGTGCCCCACTTCTGTTTGAGCTGCGTTTTGGCAATATTGGATAAGCCGCGCGTTTTGGCCTCAAACCAATCATCCACCTTTTTCTGCGAGGTAATGGTCTGGTCGATATCACGCGCTTCATAGCGCAGATCCAGCACAACGCCATCGGCCACCGCCTCATCAAACTTATAGGTGTGAATATAGGCGCCAAAGACCTCGATGGACTTTTTCTTATCCTTTTTCATCAATGGCGTGCCGGTAAAACCGATAAACAGCGCATCCGGCAGAAGCACTTTCATTGCCTCGTGCAGCTTGCCGGTTTGGGTGCGGTGGCACTCATCCACAAACACGAACAGGCCGCCCTTGGCACGAAAACCTTGCGGCAATGACTGCTTCAGCTCTTCGATAAACGCATCGGTGGCCGCATCGCTTTGCGACTCAGAGTGATGACCAAATTTGTGTACCAGAGAACACACCAGCCAAGGGTTCGGCTGGTTGAGGGTGGCGATCAAATCTGAACCGCTTTTGGTGCGGTAAATATCCTCATCTACGCCGGTAAACACCTTCTCGATTTGCTCATCTAGCTCCGTGCGGTCGGTCACGATCAACACACGGCTATCTTGAATATGCTCGCGAATCCATTTGGCCAGCCACACCATGGTGAGGCTTTTACCTGAGCCTTGGGTGTGCCAAATAATGCCGCCTTCACGGCGGGCAATATGCTGTTTCGAGGCTTCAACACCGAAGAATTGGTTATGGCGGCAGGTCTTTTTCACCCCGGCATCAAAAACGATAAAGTCATGGATCACTTGCAGGAAGCGCCTTTTGTTACAAAGACGACTTAGGTGAAAGTCCAAGGTGTAATCAAAAGGGTTGGGGGTATCTTCTTTCCACTCCAGGTAATACTTTTCCGGGGTTTCGATGGTGGCGTAGCGCAGCCCTTGGGTGTCATTACCCGCCATCACCAATTGAATTGTGCTGAAAAAATCACGGATAAAGGCTTTTTTCTGGTTATCCAGGTTCTGACGAATGCCTTCCGCAACCGACACCGACGAGCGTTTAAGCTCAATCACGCCCAACGCAATGCCATTCACATACAGCACAATGTCCGGGCGTTTTTTGTTCTCACCCTTGATGGAGACTTCTTCAGCAAGGGCAAAGTCATTGGCTTCTGGGTATTCCCAATCAATTAGCCAAACGGTCTGGTTCTGTTCGCCCGCGCCTTCCTTGCCCTTTACGCCATAGCGCAGCAGCCGGTAGACCTCTTTATTGGCGTAGTAGAGCTTTTTGCCTTCGCCTAGCGCCGCAGCGATCTCCAGTTGGCGCATCGCCCGCGTAATCAACATTTCACTGGTGCCACGCTGCCTTAGCCAGGTACTGAGCTGCGCCACATCGATATTTTTGTTGTCCTGATCATGCTTGTCGCCCAGGTAGCGATAGCCCAGCTCGGAATGAAAAAAATCAACGATACGCTGTTGGGTGGCGCGCTCACGCTGGCCGACGTTGCTCATAACCCTGTTCCCTTTTTATCTTTTACACAAGCCTGCTAAATCAGCCTGTGTATTGACGACTTAAGCGGCTGGCACCACCAAGCGCGTTTTGCCCGTTAGCAGCTCTTGCATCATACCTTGCTTAATTTGGCGGGTTTTGCCAAGGCGTTGTTCCAGTGCCTGAATTTCCTTGTCCATATCGGAAAAAATTGTGGCGATGGCGGCTTGTTCTTGTTCATTATCTGGTATTGCAACATAAGTTCCGTTTATCAGGTCGGTGTTGAGGTTCATCTGCGAGCCTGTTTGCCCTTGTTTTCCCCACTCATCTTCCAGCTCTTTAAGAATGTAATACATTAGATCTTGATTTACAGATAATCCGTTGAATACAACAAAACCATCATGAATACATAGATCTTTCTTCGTAATTATAGGCTTGCCGACAGTTGCACAAATACTCATTACTAAGTTGTTTTTAGATACAAATCTACTATTAGCAATGCCCAGTTCGGAGAGGCTTTGAGTTGTTTCAGTTAAATATTTATTGGTTTTTGAAACATCAGAGATGCGCAACCAACCTACGGACGAATTTCGGTTAAACCAAACTGGGCTATCAATGGGTCTCGGCGAAGCACCTCGTTGTATTCTAGCTAGTTCACTCATTTTTATAGCATCCCAGTCCTCTGGAATCTCCCCTAGCTCGCTTTGCTTATAGCCTTTTGGCGTACCATCTTCATGTAACGCAAATTGAGGCAAGCGAGAGCGGCCGGTGAGCAGTTGCTGCATGGTGGCGGTTTTGATGGCCTGTTTTTTGGCGACCAGCTTTTCCAGCTCGCTGGTGAGTGCATCGACATCAGAGAGAGCATTGGCGATGGCGGTTTGTTCTTGTTTAGGTGGAAATGGGAAAAGAAAATCTACAGCATCGATAATATTAAACTGTTTCTGTGCGGTTCCGTACTGTACCCCCTCGATTCTGGATTTACCAATACTGGAGTTCATAAGAAAGCATAGCCACTGCGAGTTAAATTTATCTCCTTGTCTAACAATCATCATTGAAGCACAGTTGGACTGATCCAGCTCAGGGGGTATTACCGACGTCACACCAGGATCGCCTACTCTCACAGTCACCAAGTCTCCTTGGTAGAGCCTGGAGGCTGGTAATTTTGCATTGCTCTCCGTTGTTATTCTATTTGCAGTAGTCCAATTAATCCTATTTTCATAAATATGAGATCCGACCAACATTGGTATAGTGCCACGATTTGAATAATAGGAAGATGGGTTAATAACCAACCCAACACTTTGAGAAGGTGATATCTCTTTAAGTTTTTTAACTTCCCATTCTTCTGGAATAACACCAACTTCTGTTTGCTTATACCCTATTGGTAAGGTGCTATCAGCCGCTTCAACCAGATACGTTGCACCCATTTCTGTTACCTGATCACTCATCGCCTAGCTCCTGCTGCTGGAGTTTTTCCATTGCTTGCGCGCGCTCGCGCTCCAGCTCGCGTTTGAGTTCATCCTCAGAGGGTAAATAGGGCAGGTACTTTGCCGCAAACAGCTGCTTCTGCTCGGCCAGCACCGAGTACTTCACCACGGCTTCGCTTTTTTCGCTGCACAGCACCAGGCCGATGGTGGGGTTGTCGTCGCTGCCTTTACGCTGCTCATCGTATAAACGCACGTAGGTATCCATCTGGCCGATATCCTGATGCTTAAGCTTGCCAAGTTTTAGATCCACCAGCAAAAAGCACTTCAGTTTGAAGTTGTAGAATACCAAGTCAATGTAGAAATCTTCGTCGTCAAAGCGGATGCGCTGCTGTCGCTCCACAAACGCAAAGCCTTTGCCCAGTTCCAACAGAAACTGCTGCAGGTTGCTGATAATGGCCTGTTCTAACTGGCTTTCCTGGTAGGTTTTATCCTGTAGGTTAAGGAAATCCAGAATGTAGGGGTCGCGCAGATAGTCCTTGGCGGTTTCCGCTAGTGGCTGGGTGTTGTCTTTCGCTTCCTGTTCTACCAAGGCTTTGTTCTGGCTGGCCAGCAGGCGCTCGTAATAGAGGGTGCTAATCTGGCGCTCTAGGGCGCGAACACTCCAGCTGTGCTGTTCCGCCTCTTGTTGATACCACGCCCGAGCACTCGGGTTGTCTACCTTGGACAGCAGATTGTAATGCGACCAGCTCAATTCGAGAGACACTGTCTCCCGAATTGGAAAGGCTTGATAAAAGCGGCGCATATTACGCAAGTTGGTGACATCAAAGCCTTTACCCAGCCGCTCGGTAAGCTGGTGCGAAAGCTGTTGGAGCTGCTGTTTACCGTATTCGGCCCGGCTGCTGCCTTGCTGCTCATGCTCGACAATCAGGCGACCTATTTCCCAGTAGCTTTGTACCATGGCCGTATTCACAGCTTGTCGTACCTGCCCGCGTGCTTGCTCTATCTGCTGGGCAATCGCGCTTACCAGGCTATGCAATGCTGTTGGGTTCTGCTCCGTCATAGGCTTAGTCCCATGGCGCGTAAATGCTGCGCTACTTTGTCACTTAACTGCTCTACCGACTGGGTGATGGCGGGGAGCGGCTCGGCGTAGCGCTCCTCTAGCTCTTTCACGCGGTTGGCAAGCTGCTGGGTCACGCGCTCAATCTCTGCTTCAATCTGGCGTTGCAGGGTAGTCAGCCATTTATCTTCGACGACAAGCGTTTTGATCTCGGCTTCGCTAAGCGTTGGGTAGTGCTTGAACACTGCAATATCCAGCGCTTCTTGGGCATCTTTGAGTGCTTTCTTAGCATTAGCTTCGGCATCAAAGTGCTTTTTAGCCTGCTTGAGCACTGCCTTTTCATCGGGGTCGGTGGCAAGCTTTAGGCGCGCTGTAACCGTGGCCTTAGTGACCTTGTCTTTCTCGTTCACCGCATCATTCAGCAGGCCATCTTCCCCGCTATTTTCCTCAATATAGCTTTCCAGCGCTTGTGTGGCGCTGTCTACCCCGGTTTGTAGTGCATCAATACGGGCCTGTTCGTCAGCAAAGTAACGCGCAACGATCAGCGCGGGTGGAATAAGCTCGGCCTTGTATTTGGTTTTATTGATGATGAGGTCGGGCGTTTCTTTTAGCTTTTCGCCTTTTTTTACTACCAGTTTGCGCATGACGCTACCGGCTGACCAGCCATCTTGTATCAGCACATAGACATCGTCCTGCATCTCTTCTGCCCAGTAGTCCATTAGAATCTGGTAGATGTCATATTTACTCAACAAAGGCTGGCCGGTGTAGCTTTCCAGCAGGTCTTCGCTAATGGTGTGAATCAGCTCTTTAGGTTTATCGCCAATGCTTATTTGCTTCAGGGCCGCACGTTCACGCCAGCGTGAAAAGGGCTGCAGGCTTTGGCGGGCAAACGCGGTAAATTCCGGGTGGTTGAGTATGCTGCTTTTTACCTCGGCAGCGGCCACCAGCGAACGGCAATAGCCGGGGCGTTCATCGGTAAACAGCGTGGCGCGCATGGCGGGAAATACCTGCCAGTAGTCGTTTAGTGCATCCACATCACGCGTGGGGATACCGCCCTGCAAGTGGGCGCTGAGATCGTGCAGGTCTTCCGGCTCACTTGAATCGATGTAACGCGGAATATTGAGGTTGTAGTCGTTAGCGGCGATTTCAGCTAAAGGCACCATGCGGCTGTAGCGCGGGAGTACCAGCTGTTTGTTGAAAACATCGACGACTTTGTGGATATCCTGGCTGCGCAGGCGGTTTTTGTTGCCCTCTTTCATAAAGCCTTTGCTGGCATCGATCATAAAGATACCGCTGCGCGCGTGGCTGTTCTCTTTATCAATCACAATAATGCAGGCGGGTATGCCGGTGCCATAAAACAGGTTGGCGGGCAGGCCAATAATGCCTTTGATGTAGCCCTGCTTGATGAGGTTTTCACGAATGCGGGCTTCGGCATTGCCCCTAAATAGCACGCCGTGGGGCAGAATGACCGCGCCTTTGCCGGTACTTTTCAGGCTTTTCAGTATGTGCAGTAGAAAGGTGTAGTCGCCGTTTTTTTCCGGCGGTATGCCCCAGGTAAAACGGCCAAATTCGTCTTCGTTGGGGTTGAGGCCGCTCGTCCAGTTTTTGTTGGAGAACGGTGGATTGGCCACGGCGAAATCGAAAGTTTTCAACTGGCCGTTGGCGTCCTTCCACTGAGGGGCGCTCAGCGTGTTGTCTTGCCAGATTTTGGCCGTGGCGGTGTTGTGCAGGATCATGTTCATACGCGCGAGGGCGCTTGTCGCGTTGTCCATTTCCTGGCCGAAAATCGACAGGCCACGCGGTGCCTCATCACTGACTTTAAGCAGTAGTGAGCCCGAACCGCATGTCGGATCGTACACCGTGGCGTCCTGCGGTGTGCTTGGGCTAATGCCGATCACTTTTGCCAGAATGCGCGAGACTTCCGACGGCGTATAGAACTGGCCTTTGGATTTGCCGGATTCGGTGGCGAAGTGGCGCATCAGGTATTCGTAGGCATCACCCAAAAGGTCATCGCCATCGGCGCGATTGGCGGAGAGGTTCAGCCCTTCAAAGATGCCGATCAGCTTGGTGAGGCGATCCACCATCTCTTTGCCTTTACCCAGCCGGTCTTCATCATTGAAGTCGGCCACATCAATCACGCCCTTCAGTTCGTTCTGCTCGGCCAGTGCGCTGATGATTTTGTTGATACGCTCGCCAATTTCCTTATCGCCTTTCAGCGCGACCATATCGTCAAAGCTGGCCCCTTGTGGCACCACAATCATGCCGTAGGGATCACCTTTATACTTATCTGAAACGTACTTCATAAACAACAGGGTCAGCACATAGTCTTTGTACTGGCTGGCATCCATACCGCCGCGCAGTTCATCACAGCTTGCCCAAAGGGATGAGTAGAGCTCGTTCTTCTTAATGGCCATTTGGGATCCTTACATTACGGTCGTGTCGGCGCCAAGCGAGCCGCCACACACTTAAAATGTCGTGTACTTTGCAATCAAACAGCACATAAAGCTATTGGGGTGCTTCAGTATCAGCTTGGTGCTTCGAAAATTGGTGCTGGTTATAACTTTTTGGGCGAGCGATAACGCTTGTATGCGGAGTGTATTCCTCGCCATTGATCTTCTTTAAGGAGCCATCTGCAAACAGTCATCGTTAACTGAGTAAAAGCCCCTTGTTCTCCTGCCACGCTTGATTCAATCGCTGGGTGATCAGCTCAATCGTGCTGGCTTTCACACCAAGGTCTTTGGCCACGGTTGGGAAAGTGCTCATAACGTCTATAATTTCCTGAACGTACGGCTGAGCCTGTTTCCAGTTGGCAAAGCCTGCATGTCTAGCTAGCTGCTGAATGGCTTTTAGAGGCGGCTGCTTACCGTAGCCTGTGTAAGCAGTCGCGTGTTCTGCATAGGGGTGAGGGCTAAACGTTACGTCATAGAAAGGCGCTGGTTTCCATTCGCCTCGGTCGTCCTGCAAAAACGCCCAGTTTTTACTGTGATCATCCTGATTGCAGGCAAACAGGTTAAACAGGGCGCGTCGGAATTGGAGTTGGCCGACGGCGGGGGATTTACACAGCTGGCGGCTGGCTTTGATAAGGTCGGCGTAATCAAGACTAGGAGTTCGAAAGTCGGCATCCAGCAGACCACAGGCACTATGCATATGCAGACGCCCCGCAGGGCTTTGATTAATCCAATCAAACCGTTTGATGGCAAGCCAAGCGCGTTCCCCCTGAGGCGTCGGTATGCGCAGCAACTGCCATTCCGGCGGCTCAAGGCCTGCCTTTTTAGCCAACTCCAGGTATATCGCTTCGCATAGGCCTTCTTCGTGACCCAAAGGCAAATGTTGGGAGGTAAACTTGACCAGCCACGCGTCATCCTCTGGCCGGGCCTTGGTTCGGCACTCGCTGAATTGGCCTGGAGCCATAAAAAGCTGTGCTTTTGGCCTTGCCCCACCGGAGCTACCCGCTGCGACTAGAGCACTTAGTACGTCTTCGGTTTGCCCATCAAAAACGGCTTGTGCTTGGAGTCCGAGTGTCGCTAGGTGCTCATTATCGCTTTGTGTCGGTGCAGCATCTGATGTTGGCTCAAAGGCCAGTGCGCCCATGCCGCGCTGGCCAACAAATGCCAGTCGATCCATCGCCGTAAGCTGCATAGGCGCTATACCATGCTGACGAAAGACGCGGTCTTGTAGCAGCAGTCCCCACCCATCGGGTAAACAGTCGCCAAATACGCCGTGCAGCCCTTGATGCGGTGTTTTAGGGGCGGGCTGAAGCGCTAGGCCTTGCTGTAACGTAAAAGGCGATAGGTTGCCATGTCGTTCCTCATAGCCTTTCGCGTACTGAAAAAATACCCCCTGGCGGTTTTGCGCTAATACGCCCGCAGCAACCTGTTCACCGGTTGATAGCGTGCGGGTCACATTCAGCCGTTGCGTGGGTTTAAAGGCCATCTTTGAGCACCTCATCGATAGAGGAAGGTGTCTTTGCGTTGAATGCGTCTTGTTGGGTCAGCGCATATAGCCGTGCCAAGTCGTCTAGGCTTTGCCATAGCAACAGCAGTTGGCGAAACGATATTTGCCCGGTGAGCTCAAATTTTTTGATGGTTGGGGCAGGCACACTGCTGCGCTGTGCCAGTGCCGCACGGGATAGCTTGGCCTGTTCGCGTAAGTGGCGCAGGTGAGCCGCAAAGGCTTGCTGGACATCGGTATCGTCTAACAGCAGAAAACGGCGCATAAGCTATGCATTCCTAAAAGGGATATTACTGTATCCATTTTAGCTTTTTTAGACCTATTTTGGATACTACTGTATCTGGTTTTCTGTTTATTACTTATCGTACCGCGGCCTGCTGCAGAAGTTATTCAAGTGCGTAAAGCCTGCTGGCAGCCTATTTCCTATTTTCACAACCTACCCGACTAATTTGTTTACAGGCCTAGCAACTCAGTACCTGAGAGCTGGCCTGGATAATGCGCTCGAACTCTGCCGTCGTGGCTTCGCTGTGCTGGGTGCAACTGCTCGGCCAGCCGTGCGTTGGAGACACGCCCGTCCGCCTGGAGCAACGTGGCTAACCGGGCATCCTTTTTATCCAGCGCGCTCATTCTGAACTCTTCTTTCGATTTACTGCTGCTATTAGAAAGAGTGCTTCAAAATGACGAAGAATGTCCATCAGAAGGAAACGTAATTTCGGGCAGGGCCCGTTATAGTGGGTGCATTCAACTTGCCGCTAACGCGTTCAGGAATCCCCCCATGAGAGACGTGGTTTTTGAGCAATTTTCCGCCCCACCACAGATCCAGCAACTGCCTGATCCCACCCCCGAGCCGCATGGCGTGGTTGTGAAGTTAATGGCGAATGGGGTGTACCGCAGTGACTGGCATGGCTGGGTAGGGCATGACACCGATATTCAACTTCCTCATGTGCCGGGGCATGAGCTTTCCGGTGTTGTCGAGGCCGTGGGTAAAGACGTAAACACATGGCGCATTGGCGACTGCGTCACGGTTCCCTTCGTTGGCGGGTGCGGCACTTGCCCTGAGTGCCACTGTGAATGCTGCCAAGTTTACTTCCGCTAACTCACTAGCGCACATTGTACGTGGCGTTCCCTGAATGGTTAATATTAGTCAATTAAAAATAAATTGTTAAAGAAACACTTTTTAGCGATTTAATTGATTAATGATTTTTTAGCGCATAATGACTAGTGCGCTAATTGTTTCTTATTGTTTATTTTAATGTCGCTGGTGATATTTGTTTGCCCATTTTTAGAGGCTGTTATATAAAAGATTGTCTTTTCTTTAGGTGCTTAGTTGAATGATTTTTTACACTAATTTGCTGTAAGAGAAATTAACAATGTGCCTAGTGTTTAAGAACTAGTTTATCTCTTTAAGTTAATTAAAAAAGTGGCGTGCACTGAGTGCGCGCATTACTGCGTACACATTAATAAGCGGCCTTATGGAGCTTAATTAGCTGGCGCGGTATTCCCAATGATGCTTGGTCATTAGAGGAGTAGGGATATGAAAAAGTACGCAGCGGAGTTAATCGGTACGTTTTGGTTAGTCTTGGGCGGTTGTGGCAGCGCGGTGTTAGCGGCGGCTTTTCCAGACGTAGGCATTGGCCTATTAGGGGTGTCGCTGGCTTTTGGTTTAACGGTTGTTACGATGGCGTATGCGATTGGACATATTTCGGGGTGCCATTTAAATCCTGCGGTATCGATAGGGCTTTGGGTGGGAGGGCGCTTTCCAGCTAAAGAGTTGCCTTACTATATTGGTGCGCAAGTACTGGGTGCCGTTGTTGCCGGTGGCGTGCTGTATCTGATTGCGAGTGGCCAAGCAGGGTTTGATGTGTCGGCCGGGTTTGCATCTAATGGCTATGGAGAGCATTCACCCGGCGGTTATAGCATGACGGCGGCGTTACTAACGGAAGTCGTAATGACCATGATGTTTATCTTCATCATTATGGGGGCAACCGATGGTCGCGCACCGGCAGGGTTTGCGCCGTTGGCGATTGGCTTGGGCTTAACGCTGATTCACCTGATCAGCATTCCGGTGACCAATACCTCGGTGAATCCAGCGCGTAGTACGGGCGTTGCTCTGTATGTAGGGGATTGGGCGACGGCTCAGCTGTGGCTGTTCTGGATAGCACCAATGATCGGCGCGGCGTTAGGGGCACTAGCGTATCGCTTTATTGCTCAGCCTGAGGCACTCATAGCGCCGCCATCGCCTTCTGATCATGACGATGATCTAACGGGTAAGATCGTTCCCTAAAGCGGCTCTCCACGATAGTAGTGCCATAAAAATAGCGAACCCACGCTACGCCAGGGGGCCCAGTGTTCAACTAACTGGCGAGCCTGTTTAGGCGTGGGTTTGTCTTCCAGCTTTTTTAGACGGCCAAGCGCTACACGTAAGGCAAGGTCGTCGGCGGGAAATATATCCGCGCGTTGGAGCGAAAACATCAGGTAAATTTCGGCGCTCCAACGTCCAAAACCACGCAGTTGAGTGATGGCAGCAATCGCCTCGTCATCGCTCAGCGTGGCCAACCCATCGGCGCTGAATGTGCCGGCAAGCTCTGCCTCCGCCAGCCCTTTGGCATACGCTACTTTGCGCCAGGAAAGCCCTGCATCACGCAGCGCTTGGTCTTCAACGTCGATAACTGCTTGCGCGTGCAATTCAGGTAGCAATGAAGTGACACGGCCCATAATAGCGCGCGCCGCTTCCGTCGAAATCTGCTGGCTAACAATCGTGCTAAAAAACGTTGCGAAGCCTTGGTCGCGTTGGCGTGGTGCGGGTGCGCCAACGAGTGGATAAGCACGGGCAATATCTGGGTCTGCTTTAGCCAGTGCCTCCATGGCGTACTCGATAGTCTCTAGTGTCATGCACATTTCACCTGCTTATAAGTTTAAAAACACACTAACAAAACTAGAAAACCTCTGATTAACTATTGCGCTTGTCCATACTGCGTTAAAAATCGCCTCGTGCGCGAGTCCGATCAAAATGCTCATTTACAACCCGTAAACTCGAACGCGAGCCCGGTCCTTTTTTCGTTGATTTTTGCCTTGTCTGGCCTGCGCTCATAACGTTAATCAGAGGCTCCCTGGGATATTACCGTTGTAATCCGTAGGAATTGCCTCGTTCGCCCGCTAACTTTTTTGGTGTTGCGTATTTCTACTTTTGTCTAATCCTGCGATCATTTGCAGCTATACAAGACCGTTTTGTTAAGCAGGTGTTGAATGCGCCTGGGGGAGAAAAGTATGCAGGCGTCGTCATCGGGATTGGCACGTAACCCGCGGTTGGCAGAAGTCGTGTTGGCGTTAGGCGGGTTTGGTATTGGCACCAGCGAATTCGTCATTATGGGGTTAATGAACCGTGTCGCGGAAGATCTCGTCGTTACGGTGCCACAGGTGGGCTATGCCATCAGTAGCTATGCCTTGGGTGTCGTCGTGGGCGCGCCACTGATCTCTGCCTTTGCAGCGCGGGTACCTAAGCGTGCGTTGCTCATTGTGCTGATGTTGGTCTTTGCTATCGGTAATATCGCCAGTGCCATGGCGCCCGGATTCTGGTCATTTGTAGGGCTACGCTTTATCGCCGGGTTACCGCATGGTGCTTATTTTGGCGTAGCCGCATTGGTGGCCGCGGGTGCAGTGCCAGTTGATCAGCGGGCACGCGCTATTTCACGGGTAATGATGGGCTTGACGTTGGCGATTCTGATTGGCGCGCCGTTAGGCACGTGGACAGGTAATCTGTTTGGTTGGCAAATTGCTTTTGCAGCCGTAGGTGTTATTGCACTGTTGACTGCGCTATTGATTCGTTTGTGGGTACCTGTACAGCCGTTCGATGCCTTAGCAAGCCCGCTACGTGAACTGTCGGCATTGATAAAGCAGCGTGTATTGGTGACGGTGGCCATTGCCTGTATTGGCTGTGGCGGTATGTTTGCTATTTTTAGTTATGTGATGCCTACGCTTACTCAGCAAGCGGGTATGAGTGAAGCGCTGGGGCCGCTAGTGCTGGTCATCTTTGGTCTTGGCTCTATCGCTGGGAATTTAATTGGCGGTCGTGCAGCGGACAAGAACCTGATGCGTGCAATTCCCGCTACCTTGGTGTGGTGCGCAGTAATTCAGGGATTGTTCTATTTTGCTGCTAATAATGTTTGGACGGGGCTGTTATTTGTAGGATTAGTCGGCTCTAGTATGGCGCTAGCGCCTGCGCTGCAGACCCGTTTAATGGATGTAGCAGAAGATGCCCAGACGATGGCGGCTTCGCTAAACCATGCGGCTTTTAATGGGGCCAATGCATTAGGAGCGTGGTTAGCGGGATTGGTCATTAGCGCGGGTTTTAGTTGGTCGAGCACAGGGTTAGTCGGTACCGGTTTAGCACTTTGCGGGCTGGTGATTTTTGCTTGGGGGCGCTGGCTTGAGAAACGCACTTTCACTACGGCTGAACGTTATCAATGAGTGTTTACTAACGACATAGCCTAAAGCCGCGCATGCCTAGGTGAAAGTGGTCAGCATGTGCGGCGTTGTAGTCTGGCCCCAACACGTTACCAAAGGTGTTGCAGGCGCCATCTCTCGCTGCTCTTAGAAATTCCCCGGTTTCGCCTTCGTCATCCCAGTGATTGATCAGCGTAATGTGCTGGCCATTTTCAAACTGAAACCCCACCACATCCAGTGCTTCAGCGGTGGCGTGTTCACTGCGCCTGCCTGTTTCGCGGCCATAGACGTTACGGCAGGCAAAGCTACCAACGTGATTGACTTGGGCCACACGGCTACCCATGATTTCCAGGGCGGCAGGTTGAAGGACATGGCGCTCGTACATTACCCAGGCCATCGCCATTGGGCAGGTGGCGACAAAGCGTTGGTTAAAACGAACGCTGCTAGACTGCATGCGCACGATATTCGTCAGTGGGCAGCTAGCGGTTGGGGAATAATCGGCTAAAGGTGTGTAACTAAGCTCGCTCTCTGGCACGGTGTCCAGTGCGGCTAAACAGGCCCCCCTGTCATCGTTTAGACGTTTGAGCTTTAGCTGGGTGATGGGCGTTATTGGGTCATCAATATAGAGTGGCGCCCAGGGTGCCCAATGGCGGGGAATCTCAATCAGCCCTTTTTGGAACGCTACGCCCAGGGCAATTAAGCATAAAATAACGATCGTACTGCGCATAACGACCTCCTTGTGACTGCGCCGAAACGCTACAGTCCATAGCATAGGTGTGCGATACTGCGCGCTGCTTTATACACAGTACAACGCATTGCCGTTGTCTTGCTTATCTTCATCAACGATCTTTCGCTGACTATCATTTCGCTATCTATCTTTTGCTAACTATCTTTCGCTAATTAGGGAAGCGCTTCATGTCCCAGGGTACGCTTTTTATTATTTCTGCCCCGTCGGGTGCTGGTAAAACCAGCTTGGTCCGCGAGCTGATCGAGAGCCTGGATGGTATTCAGGTCTCGGTATCACATACCACGCGAGCTAAGCGCGAGGGGGAAGTGGATGGTGTGAATTACCACTTTACTCACGTAGCCGACTTTGAAGCGATGATTGAGCGCGGTGAGTTCTTTGAGTATGCCAAGGTCTTTGATAATTACTACGGTACGTCTCGCTGTGCGGCGCAAACTGTTCTGGACGCAGGGCAAGACGTTATTTTAGAGATCGACTGGCAGGGCGCTCAGCAGGTACGTGAGCAAATACCTTCGGCAGTGTCGATTTTTATCTTGCCACCCTCGCGTAGTGAACTAGAGCGGCGTCTTTCTAGCCGCGGAACTGATGAGCACGCAGTGATTGCTCGGCGTATGCGTGATGCCGTTAGCGAAATGTCCCATTTTGATGAATATGACTACTTAGTCATCAACGATGATTTCACCACAGCACTGCAAGAGTTGCAGTCGCTGGTGATCAGTCGCCGCTTAACACGTGAGGCGATGCAGGTGCGTCATGCGCCACTACTCGATGCGCTCTTGTCACAAGCGCCTAGCGTCGAGTAATCTAGCAGGTTCCATTACCACTTTTTTTGCTGGGCCCGCGGCGTTTCACCACAACGCTGGCCCAGCGTTGTCATTACAGGAAGGCCCCCATGGCTCGCGTAACCGTTGAAGATTGTCTGGAAAATGTTGAGAACCGCTTCAAACTGGTGATGATTTCTACCCAGCGCGCGCGCCAGCTTGCCCGTGGCTCCCGTGAAGCGCAACTGCCCTGGGAGAACGATAAACCTACCGTTATGGCACTGCGTGAAATTGCCGCCGGCCTGGTAAATCACACCGTGCTAGATGAGCCGGTTGAAGCTGCGGTTCGTACGCGCCCAGCAATGACGCCTACGACACATATCGACGACTAAGGTTGACTAGAGACTGGACTTAGAAGCGACTAGGGGCGCGGTAAATGTTCACCATTGATGACCTGGCCGATCGACTTGGCGGCTATTTACCTCCAGACGAAATACAGCAGGTCAAACGCGCTTTCTATTATGCCGAGCAAGCCCACGACGGCCAGCGCCGTCGCTCTGGTGAGCCTTATGTGACCCACCCGTTAGCGGTCGCTAATATATTGGCTAATATGCACATGGACCATCAAAGTTTGATGGCTGCCATGCTGCACGATGTCATTGAAGATACGGGTGTCTCGAAAAAGGCGCTGTCTGCGCAGTTTGGTAAGCCTGTCGCCGAACTGGTGGATGGTGTTTCCAAGCTGACCCAGATCACCTTTGAAGACAAAGC
Source organism: Halomonas sp. IOP_6 (assembly GCF_021151565.1). NCBI lineage: Bacteria > Pseudomonadati > Pseudomonadota > Gammaproteobacteria > Oceanospirillales > Halomonadaceae > Halomonas > Halomonas sp. IOP_6. Next base: position 127,163 of record NZ_JAIRBO010000004.1, read on the forward strand.
CGTCGCCCAGGCGGAAAATTTCCAGAAGATGGTGTTAGCGATGTCGCGGGATATCCGCGTCATCATCGTAAAATTGGCTGACCGTCTGCATAACATGCGCACGCTGGGAGCATTGCGCCCAGATAAAAAGCGCCGTATTGCCCGAGAAACGCTGGAAATTTATGCCCGTATCGCGGGACGTTTAGGTATCAATACGATTCGTGTTGAACTTGAAGATCTCTCTTTCCAGGCTATTCACCCAATGCGTTCAGAACGCATCAAGCGCGCGGTCGCCAGCGCGCGGGGGAACCGCCGTAGTGCGATGCGAGAAATTCAGTCATCGCTACAGCAGAGTCTGGACGATGAAGGGCTTAAAGGTACCGTGATCGGCAGGCAGAAACATCTGCTGTCGATTTATAAAAAGATGCGCGACCAGCGTAAGCCGTTCGCAGAAATTATGGATGTCTTCGGCTTCCGCATCATTACCGAAGATGTCGCTAGCTGCTATCGCATCTTAGGCGTGGTGCATAATCTCTATAAGCCCGTACCAGGGCGATTTAAAGATTATATCGCTATCCCAAAAGCCAACGGCTACCAAAGCCTTCATACTACGCTGTTTGGTCAGGGCGGGATGCCAATTGAAGTGCAGATCCGCACCCGTGAAATGGAGGCGATGGCTAATAATGGCATCGCTGCCCACTGGCTCTATAAAGCAGGGCAAACAACCCACCCCATTGCCGAAGGCAGCCATGCCCGCGCCCGCGCTTGGGTAAAAGGGCTGCTCGAAATGCAGCGCCATGCGGGTGACTCGCTAGAGTTTATTGAGCACGTCAAAAACGACCTTTTCCCAGACGATATCTACGTATTTACCCCCAAAGGCGACATCATGGAGCTGCCTCAGGGCGCAACGGTGATCGACTTTGCTTATAGCGTACACACCGATATTGGCAATAACTGCATTGCTTGTCGTATTGATCGCCATTTAGCCCCGCTCTCGACGCGTCTTGAAAGTGGCCAAACGCTGGAAATTATTACTGCTCCTGGGGCACGGCCTAACTTGGCATGGCTCAACTTCGTCACGACAGCAAAAGCGCGTTCCGCGATACGCCATGCATTGAAGCACCAGCAGCAGGCAGAAGCGGTTATCTTAGGGCGACGGCTGTTGAATAAGGCGCTTGCGCCGTTTGAAACCAGCCTGGAAGAGATGGATGAAAGTGTTTTTACTAAAGCATTTAAAGAGCTGGATGTCGTTTCGTTAGATGCTTTGTTAGAGTCGCTTGGCTTGGGCAATCGAATGGCCCATGTGGTGGCGCGGCGCTTGGTTGATATCTCCAATGGCGGAAACTCTGACTACGTTCTCAGTGGGGATAGTGAAAAAGCCGTCGTTATCAGCGGTAGCGAAGGTATGGTGATTAATTTTGCCCGCTGCTGTCATCCATTGCCGGGCGACCCTGTTGTCGGCCACTTATCGGTTGGCAAGGGGCTGGTGGTGCATCGCAGTGAGTGCAAAAACCTAGGTGATCGTAAAAACGACCCAGAGAAGCTGTTTGCTCTTGAGTGGTCGGACAGTATAGATGAAGACTTCCCGGTCGCGCTGCGCATTGAAATTGAGAGCCGTCGTGGGCTGGTGGCCGAGCTGGCGGGCGTGGTGACCGATGCCGACGCCAATATCGAGCGTATCGGCATTGAAGAGCGTGATGCGCGGCTTTCAATTGTTAATTTAACCTTATCGGTAAAAGGCCGAGTGCATCTTGCGCGCATTATTAAGCGTATACGCAACCTTCCTAATGTCGGCAAAATAACCAGAATGACCAATTAATCACCCGTTAGTAGGCTGCTGGCGATGGGCTGGCAGCAACTGCTATGGCGGACCATTAGAATTAATGTTTAACGCTATCACCCTATCTATAACATACGTCTAAAAATATATTAAACACGACAGGAGAGTGCTATCTCATGAGCAACAAAGCGGTTATTAATACTGATAAAGCCCCCGCTGCAATCGGCCCTTATTCTCAAGCAATTAAGGCTGGCAACACAGTGTATCTTTCGGGTCAGATCCCACTGAACCCGGCGACGATGGAAATTGTTTCTGACGACTTTGAGGCGCAAGCACGTCAGGTATTTACCAATCTACAGGCGGTATGTGAAGAGGCTGCCGGTACGCTTGGCGATATCGTCAAACTCAACTTATATCTTGTTGATTTGGATAACTTTGCGATCGTAAACAAGGTGATGGAAGAGTTCTTCTCGTCGCCTTTCCCTGCCCGTGCAGCGGTCGGCGTCAAAGCGTTACCCAAAGGCAGCCAAGTAGAAGCAGAAGCTGTGATGGTCATTGGCGACTAAGCCTCTGAGCCGAATGTCTTCAGCAACTGTCTTCACCAAAAACGGGCGAGCACTCTATCATCAAGTGCTCGCTCTTTTTTTTGAGGGTAGTGCAAAGAGGTTAGTGCAAAGGAATTAGCACCACAACGATTAGGCTTTTTGTGGTGTTAAGAAGCCGCCCTCTTTTAGCACCTGTGCGTAGCCTTCTTTATAGGTCGGATAGCGAAATTCATAACCCGTTTCACGGATGCGGCTATTATCGCAGCGTTTGCTGGTGCGACGGCGCAGTGGTGACTGCATGGTCTCGGTAGATTCAACCTTGAGCTGTTTGGCTAACCACGCCATCACGTTATGCAGGGTGACGGGCTCGCAGTCGCTACCTAGATAAAGGTCGGCGAGTGGAGCGCCTTTTTCCTGACAACGAATTAAGTGCGCCAGAATACCGGTGCAGTCATCACGGTGAATACGGTTGGAGTAGCTGACCGGCGTGACAGCGGCAATGCGGCCTTCCGCGACCTGATGAATCAAACGATCACGCCCAGGGCCGTAAATACCCGAAAAGCGCACTACCGTGCCGGGAATCTGATGGTTAATCAGCGCTTGTTCAGCATCGCACATCAGCTTGCCAGAAAAGCTGGTTGATCCGGTTGGGCTGTCTTCGCTAACGACCTCGCCTTCCTGCTGGCCATAAACACTGGTCGACGACACAAAAAAGATGCGCTTTGGTGGCGTTTTATGCTGCTCAAGCACGCCAAGCACACGGTTGAGGCCATCCGGATAGGCGCTTTGGTAGGCACTTTCTTCGAAACGGTCAGCGCTGACAGTATAAATAACGTAGTCAGCACGAGGCAGGGCGTCAGCACCAGCGCCTTCAAGATCGTTAAGATCAAGCGCCAACGGCTCAATGCCCGTGTCTTTTAATGCCTCGACATGACGGCGCACGCCGATAACATGATGGCCTTCGCTGAGTAGCTCGCGCCCGAGCGTTATGCCGATATCTCCGCAGCCAATAATCAGTACCGTTAGCTTCACCTTGGTCACTCCTCTTGATTAATATTCCCTATCAGATACAAAGTCCCTATGAGATGTGCCATCTTCAATAGGGTTTGTTTGTCCTTTTCCATCTCGCTATCACGATGACCTGTAACGAGCTGCAACGAGAGGATGCCACTGGCACCACTATGACTTTAACAGAACTACGCTACATCGTAACCCTTGCCCAAGAACGTCACTTTGGTCGTGCCGCCGAACGCTGCCATGTTTCGCAGCCAACGCTCTCGGTGGCGGTGAAAAAGCTCGAAGACGAGCTTGATACACCGTTGTTTGAACGTTCCAAATCAACCGTGCAGGTCACCCCGTTGGGTGAGAAGATCGTTGCTCAAGCCCAGCGCGTACTGGAGCAGAGCCGACTTATCTACGAAATGGCGAATGCTGGCAAAGACCAGTTGGCTAACCCGCTGCGCATAGGCGCAATTTATACGATTGGCCCCTACTTATTTCCCCATCTAGTGCCAGCACTGGCTAGCGCCGCACCGCAAATGCCGTTGTATATTGAAGAAGGCATGACCGGCTCTCTGCGGGCAAAGTTACGCAGTGGCGAGCTGGATGTCATTATTGTGGCGCTGCCTTTCACAGAGACCGACGTAGTTACCAAGCCGATTTACGATGAGCATTTTGAGGTGTTGATGCCAGCCAGCCATCGCTGGGTAAGTCGTGACGCGATTCACAAAGAAGATTTGTTAGAAGAGCGCTTGCTGCTGCTGGGGGAAGGTCACTGCTTCCGTGATCAAATTTTAGAAGCCTGTCCGGCGATTACCCAAAAGCTTAACAGCCCCAATAATACGTTGATTGCTGAGGGTGGTTCATTGGAAACCATTCGCCATATGGTGGCATCTAAATTAGGCATTACGGTACTGCCACAGTCGGCGCTGGGCACAGATCAGTATGAAAATGCCATGCTAGTGAGCCGGCCCTTTGTTGAGCCCGCGCCTTCGCGCACCGTTGCCATTGCGTGGCGGGCAAGCTTTCCTCGCCCAAAAGCAATAGATGCGTTAGCTAAGGCGATTAGCCAATGTCAGCAACCTGTACACACTGCTAGTGCTAGTCCGTCCTCATGAGTGACCTTTCTGCACCGGTTTCGTCGCTGAAAGGGGTTGGTGAGGCGCTCGCGCTAAAGTTGGCGCGATTGGGAATAGACTGCGTAAGCGACCTGCTATTTCACCTGCCGTTGCGCTACCAGGACCGTACACGGCTAACGCCCATTGGCCTGCTGCGCGCAGGGAGTGAGGCGGTGATAGAAGGGGAAGTCACCGCGTGCGATGTTGTTAAGGGACGTCGGCGTAGTTTGTTAGTCAGAGTGCGCGATGGAAGCGGTATTTTAAGCCTGCGTTTTTTTCATTTTTCGCCTGCCCAGCAGCAACAGATGCGCCCCGGTGTTACGGTGCGTGCATTTGGGGAGGCGCGCGCGGGGGCAACAGGGCTGGAAATTTACCATCCTGAGTACCGGCTAAGCGGCGGTAACGATACACCGGTTGAGGAGTATTTCACGCCGATTTACCCGACCACTGAAGGGTTGCATCAGGCGCGTTTGCGCGCACTTACCCAGCAAGCGCTTGCGCTACTGCAGCGCTCCCCTGAGTTACTTCCGGACGTTATTCCAGATGCCCTGCGCCAGCGGTTCAACCTGCCTGGGTTACACGCTAGCCTGCAACTGCTACATCAACCGCCACCGGATGTGGACATTGAGCAGCTTGCCCACGGCCATCATCCCGCCACACGTAGGCTGGCACTGGAAGAGCTACTGGCTCACCAACTCAGCCTGCGTGAAGTGCGGTTACGTATTCAGGCGGATGGTGCGCCATCGCTGCCCTCGGGCCGCAGCCTGCAAACCCGCTTTTTAGCCCAGCTACCGTTTGCCCTTACCGGTGCGCAGCGCCGCGTGCTGGAAGAAATTACCCTAGACCTTGCGCGGCCCGCCCCGATGCTGCGGCTCGTGCAGGGCGACGTCGGCTCGGGGAAGACGGTCGTTGCAGCGATGGCGGCGCTTTCAGCGCTGGCAGGCAATTGCCAGGCGGCGATGATGGCCCCCACGGAAATTCTTGCTGAACAGCACTATCGAGCGTTTAAAGCCTGGTTTGAACCGCTGGGCATCGAAGTGGCTTGGTTGGCAGGTAAGCTCAAAGGTAAAGCGCGGTTAGATGCCAAAGCCGCTATTGCCGATGGTCGTGCCCGTATGGTGGTGGGCACCCACGCGCTGTTTCAGAGCGACGTACACTTTCAGTGTTTAGGGTTGGCAATTATTGATGAACAGCATCGCTTTGGCGTGCATCAACGCTTGGCACTGCGCGAGAAAGGCGAAGCGGGCGGGCTAACACCCCACCAACTAATCATGACCGCGACACCAATTCCCCGCACGCTGGCCATGAGTGCTTACGCGGATTTGGATGTATCGGTAATTGATGAGTTGCCGCCGGGGCGTACGCCGGTTAAAACCGTAGTGGTGTCTGATGAGCGGCGGCCTGAAGTGGTCGAACGCATTCGCAACGCCTGCAGTGATGGGCGTCAGGCCTATTGGGTGTGTACGCTGATTGAAGAGTCTGAGGTGCTGCAGTGTCAGGCCGCCGAAGTCACTCGCGATGAACTAACCCAGGCGCTGCCTGAACTCGCTATTGGTCTGATTCATGGGCGCATGAAGGCCAGTGAAAAAGTTGAGGTGATGGAGGCCTTCAAAACGGGCGAGCTCGACCTGCTGGTGGCCACCACCGTTATTGAAGTGGGCGTAGATGTCCCCAATGCCAGCCTGATGATTATCGAAAACCCGGAACGCCTGGGGCTTTCTCAACTGCACCAGCTGCGCGGTCGAGTAGGGCGCGGCAGCACGGAAAGCTTCTGTGTGCTGCTTTACCACCCGCCGCTTTCGAAAAGCTCTCGGGAGCGCCTGGGAGTAATGCGTGAAACGACCGACGGTTTCCGTATTGCCGAAAAGGACTTGGAAATTCGTGGTCCCGGGGAAGTGCTCGGCACTCGCCAAACCGGTCTTGCTCAGATGAAAATTGCTGATCTTGAGCGTGACGCCGACCAGCTAGAGCGCGTCACTGCCCTGGCCCAGGCGCTTCAAGGCAACACTGAGGTCACCGCCGTATTAGTGCGGCGCTGGCTAGGCGAAGCCGCCGGGCGCTACGGGCAGGTGTAGGGAGTGATACAACGCTTAAGCTGCGGTGCTCGCTTCTTGATGATTCTCTACTGGTGTCTCCGTTAAGCGGTTGGCGGCTTCACCAAGGGGCCCTAGCTGTGCGGCAATCAGGCGTAGCTGGCTTTGGATGGGACGGTAAAGGGCAATGGCGTTTTCGTCTCCCTCTGAGCCCTTCTTATCGAAGGAATCTGAGGCATTCTGCTCTAGCTGCGCGAGTAGGTCGTTGACTTGATCAGCCAAGGGCGTCACGGGCTGGCGCTTGTTGAGTTGTTCTGCCAGTTGCTCCAGCAGCTCGCTGATGCGCTTGGCAAGGGGCACTAAGGCGGCGTCGTCCTCATCTTCAGCCAACTGATGGCGGTGAGCGCCAAGGGCAGATAAGTGGCTTAGCAGCGTGTTAGACAGCACTAGAAAGCGTAGGCCGCTGTCGGCGTCCTGTTTGCGATAGTGCCCTGGCTCGTGGAGCATATTGGTTAGCAGTGTTGAGAGCGCTGCATCGGCATTGTGGGCATTGCGGCGGGCTAACCGGTAAGCCAAATCGTCCTGCTTTCCCTCTTCATACTGGTGAACGATTTCATCTAAATAACGGCGGTGGTTGGTGAGGACTTTTGCGGCCTCCCGGTACAGCCGACGCCCTTGCCAGTCAGGCAGAATAAAAAATACCGCTAGCCCGGCAATCAACGAACCCACCAAGGTATCCAATAGCCTAGGTAAGATCAGATTAAAACCGTCGCCGACCTGGTTAAAGCTGCACAGTACCAGCAGTGTGATTGAGGCGGTGGCGATAACGTAGTGACGCTCGCGGTTGGCAAAAAAACAAACGCCCGCAGCCACCGCAATCATGCTTTGTATGCTGGCTTGGGGGAACAAACTAATGGATGCCCAACCTGCAATGAGGCCAAGCACCGTGCCGAAGATGCGCTGTGAAAGAAAACGACGCGTGGTGGCAAAGTTCGGACGGCAGACGAACAGCGTGGTGAGTAAAATCCAAAACCCCTGTTCAGGGTCAAGCCACTGGAGCAGCCCATAGCCTACTAACAGCGCGGTGGATAAGCGCACCGCATGGCGAAACGTGGGCGAACCCAGCGTCAAATTTAGCTGAACGCGTCTCCACGCTTCTAGCACGCTAGAGGGGGAGCGGTCGTAAAGCGAACTATCACGACGATCATCGTCGGTATCTGGGTTGTTAGCACTGGCAATCTGAGCTTCCAGGATAGACAAGTTATCGGCAAGTGCATTGAGCGGGTGCATAAGCGGACGCCATTCCGGCTTACCGTGCTCGCTTAAGTTGTCGATAGAAGCGCGTAGATCGGCCAGCGCCTGCTCACTCTGTTCATGACCAAAGGGACGGTTAAGCAACAGCGATTTGGCTAGCTGGCGGCAGGCGCGGCCTTGCTGGTCTAAGAGTCGCTGGCAACGAAACAGAACGTCATGGTGAAAAAACGCTTCGGTGAGCGCGCTATAGGGGTAGTGGGTAGAGCTTGCCCGCTCGTGTATATCCTGGGCGATAAAGTAAATCTGTAGATAGCGATTTAGCTTACGGCTGCCACGTTGCCCTTCTAAGCGGCGGAAAATCATTTCTTTTGCTTGGTTGAGTGCATCGACTACCTTGCCGTTTTGCCTGGCTAGCGCCACGCGGCGCGCCTCTAGATCGACCCCACGAACAGGCTCAAACAGCGCAGACTTCAAGATTAAAAACTCACCTAGCGCTTTATATACCCGCGCCATACTTTGTTTAACTGGCTGGCGCGAAAAAAGGGCGCACCATAGGATTGAGATAACCCCATACCACGCGGCTCCTGCAAGCAGCAGCAACTGCCTGGAAGCCACGTCTTCATCCACGCCACCGTGCTGTTCAATGTTGATCATTGAGTAGATCGACAGGATTAACGTGCCTGACGCAATGGTCGCGTACCGCTGACCAATGGCACCCAGCATAATTAAGGTGAAGGTAGAAACCGCCAGCCCAACTGCAAACAGCCACGGCCAGGGGAAAAGCCACTGCACGACAAACGACGCCGATGCAAAGCAAGCAAGTGTCACCACCAGCGCCTGTAAGCGCCCCTGCCAGCTGTCATCAGTTTCAGAAAGAGCGCTCGCAATAATGCCTAAGAACAGCGGAATCACCAGCGCGATGTCTCCTGCCAAACCGCTAAACAGCAGCGCCCCGCTGAACGCGATAAACACGCGCAGGCTGTAGGCGAACTTGTCCAGGGTCCATAGACGCCGCAGGGGCAATGAAATAGGCATAGAGTCTCTAATGGGTCGCTTTTTTAGACTTTAGTTTAATGCTTAGTATAGAGGGAAGAGTGTGTGCTTGTCTTTACCCGCTGTTTTCAACGGCTGTGCTCAATGGCTATACAAAACGTAACCGAGCAAGCGTGATGCTTGGCAGCGAGGGGCTGGTCAGTGAGAGCCTAGTCTGAAAGATAGCAGGGGCAATAAGAGAAATCTTAGGAAGGAACCCGCCACCTTGAGGTGGCGGGTTAGTTATTACATATTTTTCAGTAGCTTTTGAAGCTTGTTCATATCGGCGGAGTCGCCCACTAGGCGGACTTCACCGGCTACCATGCCATCTAGAAATGCCTGTTGCGTCGGCTTTTTAAGGATTTTCAACGCGGCATCCTGATCGCGAAAACGAAGCTCAAGGTCTAGGTCAACGGGTAGTCCTTTGCCGGTATCAATGCCTTTCGAGGTCATTCGATAATACCGGGCAATACTAAGGTCTTCCGTGGCAACGCCCCAGTCCAGACCGCGCATTCGCTCAAGTTGCTCGCGAAAGCGCGGCTTGCGTCGCAGGGCTCTTTTAAGCAGTAAGCTCAGTAGCCACAGCGTCAGCTTGAGTTTCATTAGGAAACGGCGTCCTTAAGCGCTTTGCCCGGCTTGAACGCAACGTTTTTACTGGCGGGAATCTGTAAAGGCGCGCCAGTTTGCGGGTTTTTACCAGTACGTGCGGCACGCTGGCGCACGGTAAACGTTCCAAAGCCAATCAGAGCGACATCTTCGCCTTTGGCAACGCTGTTAGTGATTTCGTCCAAGATAACGTTCAGGACTTGGCCAGCTTTGTCTTTGGATAGATCAGCGCTTTCAGCAATTGCGGCGGCGAGTTCAGGTTTGCGCATAAAGGTATCTCCCTATGTGAAAATCAAGCGTAAGTTCATCTGTGTTGTTAGAAGCACTGCCCAGCTGGTTAACTTTTTTAGCCTAGTCGCTAAGGCGGCGAAAATCAGCCTAGCAGCGCAGGTGCTACTCTGGAAAGCTCCACTTTCCTTCTCACGCAGCTGCCTGTCAACGCAAATCCAATCAAACGACCGTCTTTATTTTCAGCAATCGCTGTCATTTCACCGCCTTCTCCCTCAATTCTCCACCGTGCTGGTGTGGTTACCGGTGGGTAGGCAACCACGGGTAGTAATGGCGTTTTCACAATGACGGGCCACGCCCCAAAGCTGACGCTGGTTGGTTTTCCGGCGAGGGTTGACGCCAGCGCTTTTACGCTCGCCTGCAGGGGCTGCACGTACATAGCGTTAACTCCCTCAACGCAAGCCACATCGCCCAACGCAAATATGTTCGGTCGAGAGGTGCGTAACTGGCGGTCAACCACAATACCGCGAGGGCTAACCGCCAGCCCGGCTGCTTCGGCAAGTTGAGTGCGCGGAACTAAGCCAGTGGCGAGTAACGCGATGTCGGCAGCATAAAGGTCGCCATTATCAAGACGAAGTGATAGCGCGTCATCTACGTTAAGTGCCAGTGTTGTCAGGTTATGTCCTAAGGAAAGTTGGATGCCTGCCTCTTGGAAAGCATCAGCCAGTGCCTGGCCGAGCGGTTCGGGGAGCAGACGTTGCAGCGGTGTACTTTCTGGCGCAATGAGAGTGACTTGGTGGCCGCCAGCATGGAGATCATTGGCGAACTCGCAGCCCACCAGCCCAGCACCGACAACTGCGACACGTTTAGTAGGCGTTGCTCCTAATGCGGCATAAAAGCGGCGATACTCGTCTAAGTCGTTAATGGTGAAGCATCGTTTGGCGACACTTTCGGGCACGCTGAACGGCCTATGGGGAGCCGCTCCAGTGGCTAACACCAGATCGTCGTAGTGGAGCTGTTGGCCATTACTGAGTTCTACGCGTTGGTTATCCACATGCAGATGTGCGACCTGGGTGTGGGTAATTAACTCAGCGTCCAGTTCTTCTGCGACGCTGCTGGCGTCACGTTGGGCGAGTTGGTCTGGCGTTAAGCGTTTCGCAAAGCCTGTAGAAAGCAGCGGTTTACTGTAATCATCGCCACTATCGGCACTAATAAGGGTAATGGCACGTGTATCACCCTGTCGGCGTAGGGCGCGCGCAAGGCCAATCCCCGCCATACCGGTGCCAATAATAATCAGTGTCGAATGGGAATATAGCGATATCTCGTGTGAGGGCATGCAGTCACCAAAAGTCGGCAGAACAAAAGCCTGTGAGGTCACCATGTTACACTAGCTTTCTGTGTATTGACCGCCTTGGAGACTTTGGTGATCGCCCCTACTGTTCGGCAAGCTTCCCTATTTCCTCATCGACTATTTCCTCACTGGCTCCCTGTTGCTGCGGCTCGCCCTGCAATGAGCGCTTCGTGGTGGCAGTGGGTGGCATCGACGGACTCCTTAACGACGCGGTTAACCATCGCAGGCGGCACAAACGCGTTTCGGGTGCAATTGTTACGTCAAACGATTGGCTTACCTCTGCGGGACGAAGCGCTAGCGCTGGGAATTGAACCGCGCCGCTATGCATGGCTGAGGGAAGTAGCGTTGTGTGTAGGTGATAAGCCCTGGGTAGTAGCACGCTCGGTAGCGCCACTTAGTCAATTACAAGGTAAGGGGTTAGAAGGGCTTGGCGAGCGTTCACTAGGCAGCTGGCTGTTTCAACAACCTGACTTGGTGCGCGGGCCACTCTACGCCACTCGCCATCAGCCACGCTTTGTCGCGGAACACTCTGCGTCGCTTTTAGATAGCGTATGGGGTCGGCGCTCAGTGTTTCAGCACAGTGGGCTGTCGCTGTTAGTGCAGGAATACTTTTTATCAACCATGGCAGATGATCTTGCCCTGTCTTCGCGCTAGGCTATCGCCAGCGTTTTCTTTTTGAGAGGTAAGCATGGACCGTTCTCTGTTGAGGCCAACGGGGTGGGCTCGAGTGGCTGATTTTTTACATTTAATGCGGTTGGATCGCCCGATTGGTACTTGGCTATTGATGTGGCCCACCTTGTGGGCTTTGTGGATAGCGGCAGAGGGCGTGCCTGGACGGAATGTTCTGCTGATCTTTATTGCTGGCGTTTATGTTATGCGCGCTGCGGGCTGCGTGGTTAATGATTATGCTGATCGTCATTTCGATGGCCATGTAAAGCGCACTAAACATCGTCCTCTAGCCACTGGTCGTATCAGTGAAGCCGAGGCGCAGTTGCTGTTTATAGCGCTGGTAGCCACTGCTTTCATTTTAGTGCTATTGACCAATTGGTTTACGGTGCTGTTGTCGATAGGTGGTGTTGTATTAGCGTTCATTTATCCGTTTATGAAGCGCTACACCCATTTACCTCAGGTGGTGCTGGGGGCTGCATTCTCTTGGGCGATCCCCATGGCATTCGGTGCGGTATTGGGTCATGTACCGTTTGAAGCATGGCTATTGTTTAGTGCTAATGTGCTGTGGACCGTTGCCTACGATACTCAATACGCCATGGTTGACCGCGACGATGACCTAAAAATTGGTATCAAATCTACCGCGGTGCTGTTTGGTAGCGCTGATCGTCTGATAATTGGTGTGCTGCAAGTGGCGGCACTTGGACTACTTGCCTGGGTAGGATGGCGTGTTGGTTTAGGTGGCTTTTTCTGGCTTGGGCTAGCCGCTATGGCTGCCACGTTTGTCCACCAACAACGATTAATTGCTGGCCGTGAGCGCGACCGCTGCTTCCAGGCATTTCTTAATAATCATTGGTCAGGCTTGTTAATTTTTGCAGGTATTGCACTAAGTTGGTGGCCAATAACTGGCTAAATATCCTCTATGTCATAGAATTGTCATCAAGTCATGGTGTTATCGTCACTGACATGTCTTTGAACTGTTTTTTTGAACTATTTTTTTAAATTAGTTTTCATTGAACACCGTGAGGCCCTGGAATGACCGCCAAGACCGTTTTGATTGTCGATGATGAGGCGCCTATTCGCGAGATGATCGCAGTGGCGCTGGAAATGGCTGACTATCGCGTGCTTGAAGCGGATAACGCCCAGGATGCCCACGCGATGATGGTTGACCACCAGCCAGATCTGCTTTTGCTGGATTGGATGATGCCGGGCACCAGTGGTATTGAGCTTGCAAGGCGCTTAAAGCGTGAAGAAGCCACTGCCGAAGTGCCTATCATTATGCTGACCGCTAAAGGCGAAGAAGATAACAAGATTCAAGGACTTGAGGCCGGGGCGGATGACTATATCACCAAGCCTTTCTCTCCCCGCGAACTGGTGGCTCGCTTAAAAGCAGTATTGCGACGTACTACCCCCCGTGGTGTCGAAGATCCTATTGAAATTAATGGCTTGCTATTAGACCCAGTGAGCCATCGTGTGAGTGCTTACGGTAAGGCGTTAGAAATGGGGCCGACGGAGTACCGCCTGCTGCAGTTTTTCATGACGCACCAAGAGCGCGCCTATACACGTAGCCAACTGCTCGATCAAGTGTGGGGTGGTAACGTATACGTTGAAGAGCGGACGGTAGATGTTCACATCCGACGTCTACGTAAGGCCTTAGGGGAAGCTCACCAGAGTCTCATTCAAACGGTGAGAGGCACTGGGTACCGTTTTTCCGCGCGGGTGTAACGGTGCGCCTGTGGAGCCGAGAACTATGGCGGATTGCATGGTTAGCTGCCCTGGGGGCTTGTCTCGGATGGTTGCTAGGTATGCCAGGGCTTGGGGTTGCTGCAGGCCTTGCCGTTTGCTTGGTTTATCAACTGCGCCAACTGCGTGCACTCTTTAAGTGGTTAACGCTCCACCCTCATGATGAACCCCCTGCTGCAAGCGGTATGTGGGGCGAACTTTTTGATCGCTTGTATCGCTACCAAAAGAGCCAACGGATTACCCAGAATCGCTTACGTGCCACCCTTGCACGTATCCAGGAATCATCCGAAGCGATGCGTGACAGTGTCGTTATGCTAGATCGACATGGTGACTTAGAATGGTGGAACAGTGCTGCGACCGAAATGCTGGGCTTACAAACGGCCCACGACCGTGGCCAGCATATTACCAACCTGCTTCGTGATCCTCGATTTATCAGCTACTTTAATGCGCGTAAATACGGTGAGCCGCTGACCTTAACGTCGCCCATCGATGAACGGCGTATCCTGCAATATCAAATTACACTCTATGGTGATGATGAACGCTTGGTAATGGCGCGAGACATTACCCGTTTGCATCGCCTAGAGCAGATGCGTCGTGATTTTGTCGCCAATGTTTCCCATGAGCTGCGCACGCCGCTAACAGTACTGACGGGTTATTTAGAAACTTACGGCGACTTGAAAGAGCAACTTCCACCACGTTTGGGCCGAGGTATTGCTCAAATGGAAGAGCAGACGAAGCGTATGCAAAACTTAGTAAATGATCTGCTACTGCTCTCTCGGTTAGAAATTGACCAAGGTGGCGAGGATCATCATGCGCTGGTGTTAGGGCCGATGCTCGACAGTATTCGCCGCGATGCGCTAGCGCTCTCTAATCAACAGCACAATGTCCAAGTCGTGCTTGAAAGTGATGCGCGGCTCATTGGCAGCGAGCAAGAACTGCATAGTGCGATTTCAAACCTAGTGTTTAACGCTGTGCGGTATACGCCAGAGGGTAGTCAGATAACACTTCGCTGGAAAACCATGCCGAATGGCAGTGCTTGTATTGAAGTCGACGACGACGGCGAAGGAATAGATCCTGTCCACATTCCGCGTTTAACCGAGCGTTTTTATCGTGTTGATAAAGGTCGCAGTACGGCTACCGGTGGAACGGGCCTTGGTCTAGCGATTGTGAAACATGTGCTGCTGAGACATGATGCACTGCTACAAATTGAATCCCACCCTGGCGAAGGGGCTCTCTTTCGCTGTGTTTTTCCGCCATCACGCGTTGTCGAAGACGAGTCCATACCGCGCAATGCTGTCTAGATGTTGTATAAGTGTGTCACGGTGTCATGTAAGTATGGTCAAATAATGCTCATGTGCCATTTGTAGCCACTTTTCCTGCCTAAGTTGAAAGATTCTAAACGTCTTATTTATTTCTTAAAATATATAAATTAATGTTTATTAACGTTTTTTTATTATTTTTTGCTTTTTGGCATGGCATCTGCAGTGTCTTAAATAAGAGAGAAAACCACAGGAACTGGTAAGCCGAAAGGCAGTCTTTCTTACCATTTAGCAGTATTGAACAGCGATCGAGGAGATGGAATATGATGTCCAAGGAATTACTCAAGAAAGCTGGTATTTTAAGTGTAGCGTTTGGTCTGGTTGCTAGCCCTGCGGTATTTGCTCAAGAGCCAGCGGATCCAGCAAACAATATTTCCCCAGATGAACAGCCTGTCGATTCTCAGCCTGGAAGCACAACAGATTCAAGTGATTATGACAGCCAAGATTTGACCCATGACGAAGGTGATAACGCCAGCGACATGAATCCTAGTTCAACGAGCCAGGACGATTCAGAGTCCGGCTATGACAGCACAGATGAGTTGCCTGAAGAAAATAGCGGCATGTAACATTAACTTTGGTTACATATCTTTTCAAAAGGTATTATAACTCTTACGCTTATGGATGAGCTATTCAGAGGCAAGGATGTCAAATCGCATGGATGCTCCTAGATTCAAGGATTGAATCTTTCGACGGTCAACACGCTAGTTAGGGTTAATTCCAAGGTTGGAGCCCCTCAAACGGATAGGAAGCTAGCGTTACGTATCGCGATACTAAGAGTGCTCAAGACCCCACTTCGGTGGGGTCTAATTTTTTGTGTATAGTATAATCATTGTTACATTGCCCACTGTTTCTTGGTATTAGAAATGCAATTATTCAGATGACACGTTCAGCGACTGGCAAAAAAGGGTACCTTGTATCATTACATTGTCGGTTGCTCCATGTAGTAAGGAGCTTTTATTTATGTTGTTGAAATCATTTGTTAAAAATACTTCAGTTTTGGGCCTCTCGCTGGGCCTTATCGCAAGCCCAATGGCATTTGCGCAATCTTCCATTGAGTTGAACCAAGAGCGTGCTGATAACCAAGAAATTATTCAGCCTCAATCTCGTAACACATCGGGCCCTGCGACCTATTCAGCTAAGGATCTGATTAACGACAATGACAATACTCTGATATACACTCCCTCAAGCCGTTCCAGCACAACCGATGATGACTCTAAAGCTAAAGATAGAGCAGGATATCACGCTGAAGAACTCAACCGTGAAGAGGGTAGCAGTACACGCTGGTAAAGAAGGCTGTGGTTAAAAGTGAGTGACAAATAAGTTTTTTAGTAAAAACCCCGCTTTGACGGGGTTTTTATGGTTAAGACGATTATCGATTGATCCCGTTAATGCTGATGATGGCGATCAGCCGCGTTGCTTCCTTCTTGGGCGCTTTGAACCCAAACTTCTATTTCAATATCGTCTTGCTGGGCAAATTCGAGTGTGATTGGAAACCGGTCACCTTCTTCCAGTGGCTGGTGTAATCCCATTAGCATTAAGTGATAACCGCCACCCGGGCGCATTGTCAGCGTTTCGTCTTTAGCGATTTCGATAGCACTGACGTGGCGCATTTTCATCATATCGCCTTCCATCTGCATATCATGTAGCTCAACACTTTCGCTCACAGGTGTCTGCGCGCTGACCAGTGTGACGGACTCTGTATGAGCCGTAATATCCAGATAAGCGGCACCATTTGCCACACCTGGGGGGGTTGGCGTGGCAAAAGGATGAGCGATCCTTAACTGGTCGGTTTGAACGTCGTGAGCCGACGCGAGAGAGATTGAGCCAGTGAGGAGAGCCGTCAACCAGAGTGCGCGGGTCAGCATGGTCGTATTCCTTTTAGGGGCCTTATCTTCTTAACAAGGCTTATGCTTAATCTTGAGAATAATAGTGCAGCCAAACAACCTTAAGGTAACAAATAGGTTGTGTCAGCGTTATAGCGATTAAGCCATCAGCGATGAGGCGTAATGTCGCGCGTGCCGCGGTAGTGGTCGTCCCACATTAATACGGCGCCTGCCACTGCACCGGGAATTAAGAACAGGTTGGCGAGAGGGATCCAGGTCACTAGCATAATCAACCCGCCGTAGGTGAGACTTGGCCACCACCGTTGCGATAGTCGTGTCCGCATATCGCGAAACGTTATCTTATTGTTATCCATAGGATAATCTAAATAAGTGATTGCCATGATCCACGCGGAAAAAAGGATCCACAAAACAGGGGCTATCAGGTTTAGGCCGGGTATCCAGCTAATAATAAACAGTATGACCATGCGTGGCAGGATATAGCCGAGTTTGACTAGCTCGCGACCCAAGGCATCGACAGCGGTTTTAGCGAGCCCACGGTCATCCAGGGGTTCACGCCCTGTCGCTTGACGTTCTACCTTCGCTGCTAAAAAACCATAGAAAGGTGCGGCGATTAAGTGGGTGACCAGGGTGAAGGTAAAAAAGATCACCAGCAGCAGGCTGATAAAAAACAGTGGCCAGATTAGCCATGAGAGCCACTCAAGCCAGCTTGGTACCATTGTCATAGCACTGTCTAGCCAACCAGAAAAGCGGTTGACCACGAAACTGAGCATGCTGGCATAAACGATTATATTGACCACGATGGGTAGGAAAATATAGCGCCGCAGACCTTTCTGGTATACCAAGCGAGTGCCTCGGCTCAGCGCTGTCATCGCATCCAACATGTTTGCTCCTTAGAAAAAACGCCCAGAGGGGATATCTGGGCGTATTGCAGGAGGAATCGCGTGCTAGGTCAAGATTTTTTAAGTACCTGCGGGTCGATCGCGTCGGGATCGCTATGGCGAATATCTAACCCTTTGACCAAGTAGACAACGTACTCCGCCAGGTTGTTGGCATGATCACCCACGCGTTCTAAGGCACGTAGCACCCACATAATGCTAAGTACGGAGCTAATCGAACGTGAATCTTCCATCATAAAGGTCATCAGCGAGCGCATGGCGCTACCATACTCGTCGTCAACGAACTCATCTTCGCGCACAACTTGCATTGCAAGATCGGTATCAAAACGAGCAAAAGCGGTAAGTGCATCGCGAAGCATTTTACGTACATGCTCGCTGATATGGCGTACTTCCACTAAACCGCGAATGTTGCCACTATTTTCGCTTAACAGCAGCGCATTTCGAGCAATTTTGCTGGCTTCATCGCCAATACGCTCAAGGTCAGACGTTGCGCGAATAACCGCCAGCACTAAGCGCAAATCGGAAGCCGCTGGCTGACGACGCGCTAATACCCGCGTACATTCATCGTCAATTTGCAGTTGCAGGTCGTTCACTTGGCGGTCATTGTCGCGCACTTTCTCAGCAAGACGGCTGTCACCTTCCAGTAGCGCAAAAACAGCATCTTGCACTTGTTTTTCCACCAGACCGCCCATGGCCATCAGGTGGGTTTTTAGCTCCTCCAGCTCTTGGTTGAACTGGCGAGAGATATGTTGGCTGTGGCTATCGTTCGTAATATCCATTGAGCACTCCTGACGTGATGTCTTTGGGGCCTAGGTGATGCGGCCGGTGATGTAGTTTTCGGTGCGTTGTAAACGCGGGTTGGTGAACACTTGATCCGTTGGCCCGTACTCAACGAGTTCACCGTGCTGCAAAAAAGCCGTGTAGTCAGAAACCCGCGCGGCTTGCTGCATATTGTGGGTAACCAGCACAAGCGTTAGCTGTGATTTAAGGTTACGAATCAGCTCTTCAATTTTCAGCGTCGAGATCGGGTCTAAGGCTGACGCTGGTTCATCGAGTAGCAGTACATCCGGCTGTACGGCAAGCGTACGAGCAATGACCAAGCGCTGCTGCTGGCCGCCAGATAGCTGCCAAGCCGAGCGGTGCAGACGATCTTTAACCTCATCCCACAGTGCTGCCGATGTAAGTGCCCATTCGATAATGTCGTCCCGCTTCCGCTTGGGTAAGCGTTGCTGTAAACGCAGGCCAAAGGCCACGTTTTCATAAATTGACATAGGGAAAGGGTTGGGTGTTTGAAACACCATCCCAACGCGCCGTCGCAACTCGGTAACATTCATGTCCGGGGCATGAATATCCTGACCTTCAAGCTGAATATGGCCACTGTGTGTTACCGATTCATTAAGGTCGTGCAGTCGATTAATCGCGCGTAGCAGCGTTGACTTTCCACAGCCTGAAGGGCCAATAAAGGCCGTTACACGGTGGCGTGGTAGGTCTAATGTTAGATCGCGCAACGCCATTTTCCCCGCATAAGCGAGGTGAAATTTTGCAATGCTCAAGCAGCGCTGTTCGGCAGGAAAATGCGTCACGGGCGCGAGAGCCGCTTTGTTGGACGATAAAGACGCTAACATTCGTTTCCTCGCTGACGCCTCAGATAATGACGCAGAAATATGGCAGTTAGATTAAGCACGAGTACGATTAACACCAGCAGCAGTGCGGTGGCGAAAACCAGCGGAATTGCGGCCTGCACATCTTCACCATGAAAGGCGGTATCAAATAAATGATAGCCGAGGTGCATAAACTTGCGCTCTAGATGAAGGTAGGGAAACTCACCATCTACAGGCATTTGCGGCGCTAGCTTGGCGACGCCCACTAGCATTAGCGGCGCCACTTCGCCCGCGGCTCTGGCGACGGCTAAAATCATCCCCGTTAGCATGGCGGGCGTTGCCATGGGCAACACCACCCGCGTCAACATTTCCAAGCGTGTCGCACCCAGCGCAACGGCACCTTCCCGCTGGGCATCGGGTATGCGTGCTAGCCCTTCTTCGGTAGCGACAATCACTACAGGTAACGTGAGCAAGGCAAGTGTTAGCGAGGCCCAAAGAAGGCCGCCGGTTCCAAATGTGGGTGAGGGCAGTTCATCGCTAAAAAACCAGCTGTCGATAGAACCGCCTACTCCGTATACAAATACGCCAAGGCCAAACACGCCATAAACGATTGAGGGCACGCCTGCCAGGTTGCGTACGCCAATGCGAACTAAGCGTGTTAGGCGGTTTTGGTGAGCGATTTCGTTTAAGTAAATGGCAGCGAGAACCCCAAACGGAGTAACGATCACTGACATCAGAATGACCATTAAGACGGTGCCAAAAATGGCTGGCCAGACGCCTCCGCCAGTATTTGCGGCGCGTGGCCCTTCACTTAGAAATTGCCAGATGCGCTGCCCCCAGGCGATGGTTTTTTGTCCCCAGGACATGGCATTTGGTGATTGAAAGTAGGTAACACTTGCCAGCGGCTGTCGAAGTATTTGACCATCGGCAGTGGCTAGCACTAACGTTCCAGGGGGCCGCTGCTTGACGGGTAAGGCAAGCGCATCATGGATGAAAGTCCAGGCAGCTTGTTCTGTTAACCGTTGATCGCCACTCTCCACCGTCATTAAACGGCCTATAAAATCACCCCATGGGGTGCGCGTTAAGCGGATAAGGTCGGCTGGCTCGGCCTGTTGGCTAATATCATCAATGGTAATCCACTGCCAGTTGCTTCCTGTAATATCCTGATTACCAGTGAAATAGAGCCGTTCTGACCCTGCTCCCTTGGGCAGCGTCGTTTCACGAACTGGCTGCCCAATGACGATATCGCCTGACTTGAGGGTAACTTCCTCTAATGGCGCTGGCCAAAAATGGCCTAACCCCCGAATCGTCAGCAGCGTTAATAATGCTGCCAACATTAATAACGAAAGCGCCACGCAGGCAGCACAAAGCCAAGGCCAGAGCCCGCTGCCGCTCATTTTTAAAAAACCAACGTTTGAAAAAACAGCCCGCTGCCAACGCATCAGAGTGAGCTCCCTAAGCGTTGATAGCGTCGGCGCAATCTCTGTCTGACAATTTCAGCTAACGTGTTCACCACAAAGGTAAAAATGAACAAGGCCAGTGCCGCCAGTATCAGTAAGTGATAGGTCAGCCCGCCTGGTGAAGCCTCGGGAAGCTCAATGGCGATAGAGGCTGATAGCGAACGTAACCCTTCAAACGGACTGGCACTAAAGAGCGCGGTGTTACCGCTGGCCATTAACACAATCATGGTTTCGCCCACGGCGCGGCCAGCGCCAATCATCACCGCTGAAAAGACTCCAGGAGCTGCCGTGGGTAGGGCAACTTTCCACAGTGCTTGCCAGCGGCTAGCGCCTAGCGCTTGAGCACCTTCCATTAAGGTAGGGGGAACATCGGCAAGTGCATCTTCCGCGAGCGAATAAATACTGGGAATCACCGCAAATCCCATCGCAATACCCACAATCAGTGCATTTCGGGTGGCGTAATCAAGGCCGTAACGTTGATCAAGCAAGCGTCGCAGGTCGCCGCCAAGCCAGTGTTGTTCAATGATGGGAGCAATCCATATTGCCAGTACAGCCATGCCAGCCAACCAGGGAATAAGCCATAAGCCTGCCCACGAAAGCGGTAGTCGTTGGCGAACGTGGACGGCCGTCCGATACCATAGATATCCCGCTAAGGCTGCACTAAGAGGTAGCCAAATAATGATCATCAAGGCACTGGCCAGGTTTCGTTCCACCCAGGGGGCGAGTAATAAACCGGCAATAAATCCGATGACAACGCCAGGCACTGCTTCCATCAACTCAAGCGTTGGCTTCAAACGGCTACGGAGCCGTGCTGACATAAATAGCGCAGAGTACATTGCCGCGCCTAGGGCAATGGGCGTTGCGAATAGCATGGCCGCCAGCGCGGCTTTTAACGTGCCCCAGGCAAGAGGAGAGAGTTTAGCGAGGCTGAACGTGTCGCCCAAGGCGAGCAGCGGTAGCGTTTCCCATACAAGGAAGACGCCAATGGCTAAAATTGCCAACAAAACACCAATACCACCGGCGGTGATAAGCCCGGTAGCAAGTCGGTCTTGTATATGGCGCAGCGGCTGACGCGAAAAGGGTAGCCGGGGAAGAGTCATGTCGACATCATAGAAAAGCGAAAGCCATCACGAAAATAAGCATGCATGGTCGAGTCTCCTTACCCTATCGTTTATTTATGACAATTAAATGACAGTTCACGGGTGTTGGCGCTGAGCATCACGCAGCTGATTGGGTAGCGGCACAAAGCCAGCTGCTTTGACAATCTGCTGACCCTCTTCCGAAAAGATAAGTGTCAGAAAGGCTTGCTCCACGGGCGGCAATGACTCGCTGGGTGGCAGGTTCACGTAAAGATAGAGATCGCGTGATAATGGGTACTTTCCTTGCTGAATAGAGCGTTCGTTGGGCGCAACGGCAGCTCCGGATTCATCTACTAGGCGTAGTGCGCGCACCATTGGATTTAAATGGTTGTAGCCTGCATAGCCCATAGCATTGAAGGACTCTCCTACCGCAGCAATGACCGCCGATGAACCTGGGTGTTCACTGATATCTAGGCGAAACTCGCCATCGCACAGGGCTCTTTCCTGAAAGAGGCCATGGGTACCCGACGCTAGGTTACGACCATGCAGGGCTATTTGGCCATAAGGCCAATCCGTCGCCGGTACCAGCGTACTCCAGCGCCGGATGGGGTGGGGAGCACCGCAAGCGAGGCTAGTTGAAAAAATCGCATCGACTTGTTGGAGTGTCAGGGTATCCAATGGGTTATGGCGATGTACCACCACCACTAATGCGTCCCGAGCAACACGAAGCTCAAGCGGTGGATAACCGTAGCGGTCAATAAACTGCTGGCGTTCTGCATGGGTCATGGGGCGTGACATCGGCCCTAGGCGGGTGGTGCCAGCCACTAAGGCAGTCGGCGCGCTGGCTGAGCCGCCGGCCTGAAATTGCAGGTTGATATCCGGGTGGCGGGCGCTTAAGGCTTCGCCCCAGCGCAGCACTAAGCCTGCCATAGTGTCAGAACCGACGGCACCTAACGTGCCGCTCACCGAGGTTGGCTGCCCCCAGGCAAGATTGCCCGCCATTAGAAGCCAGCCAGTCAGAAGCAGTAGCAGTTGATGTTTTCTCACACGTCGTAAATTGTAACGCTTCAAACGACACCCCTCTTGTGATTAACTATTACCAGCCTATTGCGATGCAGCAACATCACAACAATAACCTTTTGAAGCGACCACCTTATGACACCGCTGGACACCGATTTGGACGATGTACCTGCTCCGCAGGGGCAGCTCACCTTAAAGTTACTGGCTTCTCGGCAAGATACCAATCTCTATGGTGATATTCCGGGCGGTTGGTTAGTTAACCAGATGGATCAAGCCGCCGAGCTAGCTGCGGGCCGAGAGGCAGGCGGTCGCACAGCGACCGTGGCTATCGAAGCGATGGATTTTTTAAGCCCGGTGCGCGTGGGGTCTATGGTGAGTGTCTATACCTGCGTGCAGGAAATAGGCCATAGCTCGATTAAGATTGATGTTGAGGTATGGGTGCGCCCACCTCAAGGCCGTCACTTGGAAGAGCGACAAAAAGTGACCGAAGCGCGCTTTGTTATGGTGGCGTTGGATGATAATGGGCGTATCCGTGCGGTGCATAGCTGAGAGATTGGTTGACCATTAACATCGCAAAAGGGCGCCTCGGCGCCCTTCTTTGTGTCGCTACTAAAAGATGGCGGAATTTCTAGGCGCCGACATTATCGCGGTTTTTCAGGTAAGCGTATTCGCCTACATCACTGAACGGACGCACCAATTTCTGGAAGGCTGAGTAAGAGTCATAAACGCGGCGAGACTCTTCGTCATTGTCTACTTGGCGTTGGATCGCCTCTTTTGAAGATTCATACAGCGCTGCCATCACGTCTTCTGGGAAGGTGCGCAGTTGAACACCGTGTTCATCGACTAGTGTTTCAAGCGCCTGAGCATTACGGTAGGCAAATTCACTGATCATGGCGAGATTAGAGGCCCGTGCGGCTTCACGGATAACGTCTTGCAGATCTTCTGGCAGGGAATTCCAAGCGTCTAAATTGACAGTGCCTTCCAGCACGGCTGTCGGCTCGTTCCATGCGGAGGTGTAGTAGTAATCCGCCACTTGGTGAAGGCCAAACGCCATATCATTGTAAGGCCCGACCCAGTCCGCTGCATCAAGTGCGCCGGTTTGCAGCGAGGTGAAAATTTCTGAGCCTGCCATAGTGACGGTACTGACGCCAATGCCGTTCATCGCTTCGCCAGCAAGGCCTGGCAAGCGAAGTTTTAGGCCCTGCATATCGTCTAGGGAGTTAATCTCTTTTTTGAACCAGCCGCCCATTTGCGTGCCGGTATTACCGACAGCGAAAGGCTTAAGGTTGTGGTTGGCGTAGATTTCATCCCACAGTTCCTGACCGCCTCCGTGATACAGCCACGCATTCATTTCGGTGGTGTTCATACCAAACGGCACAGCGGTGAAAAACTGTGAGGCCGCGACCTTGCCGCGCCAGTAGTAGGATGCGGAATGCCCCATCTCTGCAGTACCCGCAGCGACCGCATCAAACACTTCAAGTGCAGGCACAAGTTCACCAGCACCGTGTACACGTATGCGCATGCGGCCATTGGAGAGCTGCTCGACCCGGCGCGCGAAGTCATTGGCACCTGTGCCAAGCGCTGGGAAGTTTTTCGGCCAGGAGGTCACCATATCCCAGGTATAGGTTTCGTTGGCGCTAGCAGTGGAAACAAAAGGTGCAGCAGCGACACCGGCGGCACCGAAGCCGGCGGTTTTTAGAAATTGGCGGCGTTGCATGGCGGGCATAACTCCGAAATTATCTGATGTTTTTTTATTAACGCGCAGTGAGCGCAGTGTCCATCAGCCAGTATGCGCTAAGCAGGTTTTAATGGGCAAGTGCTCGCCTACAGCTTTACGCTTACGTTAACGCCACTCAAAGAGGGGCGAGTTTGGCAAACCCTAGCACGAGCCATTTCACCCCTTCACCTTCAAAGCTGACCTGTACGCGGGCGCGGGCCCCTTCGCCCTCCGCATTAAGAATGATGCCTTCGCCAAACACCGGATGCATTACCCGCTGGCCAACATGCAGGGCAGGCAGGTCGCCGTCGCTTTCAACACGCTGCTGCGCAAAACTTGAGCGTGAAGCGGTAACGGGACGGGAAATATGACCACGTAGGCGGACTTCTTCCAACAGATGAGGCGGCAGTTCGCGTAGAAAGCGCGATGGCCTGGGGAACACTTCTTTGCCGTGCAGGCGGCGAGTTTCAGCATGGGTCAGGTAGAGTTTCTGCATCGCACGGGTAACGCCGACATAGCAAAGTCGTCTTTCCTCTTCGAGCCGCCCTGGCTCTTCGATCGACATTTTATGAGGAAATAGGCCCTCTTCAACACCGGCAATAAAGACTATGGGAAACTCCAAGCCCTTAGCAGAGTGCAGGGTCATCAGCTGCACGCTATCTTCAAACTCATCGGCTTCATGGTCGCCTGCATTAAGCGCCGCTTCGGATAGAAACGCTTCCAGCGCTGCCATGCCTTCGCCTGCCTCCGGGGTTTCGAAAGCATCGCCATGGGTAAAGGCGCGCGCAGCAGTCACCAGTTCTTCCAGGTTTTCCACGCGCGCCTGGCCTTTTTCGCCGCGCTCGCTTTTGTGATGCTCGATCAGGCCAGTATGAGTGGTGATGTGGTCGATAATTTCATGCAGCGGCAGGCCAGATGCATCGTTGTCTAATTGCTCAATGAGGTTGGCAAATGTCTGCACCGCGTTGGCTGCACGGCCTTTTAGCGTGCCGTCTTGAATGGCATCGTGCAGCGCCTGCCACAGTGAAATGCTTTGCTCTCGGGCGCGATGGCGCACAATCTCTACCGTGCGGGTGCCAATCCCGCGGGTGGGCACGTTAATCACACGTTCCAGAGAGGCATCGTCATCACGATTAAGCAGTAGTCGCAGGTACGCTAGGGCATTTTTGATCTCTAAGCGCTCATAGAAGCGATGCCCTCCGTAAATACGGTAGGGCATACCTTGGCGGATCAGCGTCTCTTCCAGTAAGCGCGATTGAGCATTGGAGCGGTAAAGAATGGCAACGTCGCGGCGATTAAACCCTTCATCGACCTTTTCTTTGATGGTATCGACGATATAGCGGGCTTCTTCTAAGTCGTTAAACCCGGCGTAAACAGAAATAGGGTCGCCTTCGACACCATCAGTCCATAGGTTTTTACCCAGCCGCTCGCTGTTATGACTGATCAGCGTGTTAGCGGCCTCCAGAATCGCGCTTGTGGAGCGGTAGTTCTGCTCTAGGCGTACGGTGTGAGTGTTAGGAAACTCCTCCTCAAAGCGGCGAATATTTTCCACTTTGGCGCCACGCCAACCGTAAATTGACTGATCATCGTCACCGACGGCGGTCATGGGTGTTTGCAGCCCAGTGAGTAGTTTTAACCACGCGTATTGCAGCGTATTGGTGTCCTGAAACTCATCGACTAATACATGACCAAAGCGCTCGCGGTAATGATTTAGCAACGGCGGGTTGTCACGCAACAGTTCTAGGCTGCGCAGTAGCAGTTCACCGAAGTCCACTAGGCCGCCGCGTTCGCAGATAAATTGGTAGCGCTCATAAAGCTCTACCATCTGGCCAAGATAACCATCGCCGTCCACGTTTACTTGGTGGGGGCGAAGTCCTTCCTCTTTGCAGCCAGAGATAAAGCCTTGCACTTGGCGGGGCGGGAAGCGCTCATCATCGATGGAATAATCTTTGAGCATCCGTTTTACCAGCCGTAACTGGTCATCGGAGTCGATGATTTGGAAGTGCTGTGGTAGCCGAGCATCCTGCCAGTGAGTGCGCAGTAGGCGGTGAGCGATAGAGTGAAACGTGCCGACCCAGACATGGCGCATGGAGATGCTCAGCAGCGCTTCCAGACGGGTGCGCATTTCCCGCGCGGCCTTGTTGGTAAACGTGACCGCCAGCAGGGCATAGGGCGAAAGCCCTTCGGCCTGCATTAGCCAAGCAATGCGATGAACCAGCACGCGGGTTTTACCGGACCCGGCACCCGCCAGTACCAGTAAGTTACCCTGAGGCGCGCTTACCGCTTCGCGCTGGGCAGGGTTAAGCTGATCAAGTATCGCCGTGACGTCGTCCATATAAGCCGCTGCCGGTTCGAAAAATGGGCGGCCAGTTTAGCACAGCCAGCGAACTGGCTGTGCATACAGTCGAATGGGCAACTACGGCTCTTCAGGAAAACGCAGCGTATTCAGGCTCTTCTTGACGGCTTTCAACTGCTCAGCCAACTTCGGACCGCGCGTTTTGGCAACGCCGACGGCGAGGACGTCGATAAGCACCAAATGGGCGATTCGTGAGCTAAGCGGCGTGTAGATTTCGGTATCTTCATGCACATCGATATACAGCGGCAGACTCACTTCGCCGGCCAGCGGTGAGTCACTCGGGCACAGGCCAATAACGGTAGCGCCTGCTTCGCGCGCCAAGCGAACGCTAGCGACCAGTGCTTTGGTACGGCCTGTTTGTGAGATGGCGACCACGACATCACCCTCTTTTAGCGTGACCGCCGACATATTTTGCATATGCGGGTCAGCATAAGCGGAGGTCGATATCTGCAGGCGGAAGAACTTGTGCTGGGCATCGAAAGCCACGGCACCGGAGGCCCCAAAGCCATAGAACTCAACGCGGTTTGCCATGGCGAGAGCGTTGACCGCACGCCCGAGGGCATCATTATCAAGCCGGTCGCGCACCGATAAAAGTGTGCCCACGGTGGAGTCGAAAATGCTGTGGGAAAACTCGGCAACCGAGTCGCTATCGTTCATAGAGAACTGGGCAAACTGACTACCACTGGCCAGCATCTGGGCAAGTTGGAGTTTAAAGTCCTGGAACC
This sequence comes from Halomonas sp. IOP_6, assembly GCF_021151565.1. Classification (NCBI taxonomy): domain Bacteria; kingdom Pseudomonadati; phylum Pseudomonadota; class Gammaproteobacteria; order Oceanospirillales; family Halomonadaceae; genus Halomonas; species Halomonas sp. IOP_6. The sequence continues at coordinate 154,514 of NZ_JAIRBO010000004.1, forward strand.
CGTTACAGCCGAGTGCGCGACAAAAGCGTACAACGGTGGGCTCGCTAACTTTAGCCTCTGTTGCGAGGTCGACAATCCGCATATGGATGACCTCGTCTGGGTTGCGCAGTACGAACCGCGCAACCTTTTGCTCGGAGCGACGAAAGTGCTCCATGCGGCGTCTCATTTCATCGAACAGGGCGCGGCTCACATTAAGCTCCTTAAATTCTCTTTAGTACTTATGCAGATATGCTCACGACAGTATGCCTGAGTGCTTGTTGCAACGTATGTTGCAGCAAGCACGATGCAGAAACAGTATAAATGCGATTTACTCATGCGTTTAAATGCCGTTAGGGCATTTCAACTGGATTCGTCATCATTTTGTCAAGTAGGTTATAGTAAGAAGTGAAGTGCCGCACTGCATCATTTAAATAAACAGTCGTCACGGATGCAGGTGGACGTAGGCATATTCACCTGGAGGAACGTCGATTATGAGAAACGTCGAACGAATCACCTCGGTAAAAAGCGAACTACTCGACATCTTTATGAGTATGGAAGTGGATGAGCATGTTGAGCGTCGGCGTAGTGCCGCCCAGCGCAGCCTGAGGGCGCGTAGGGGCATAGAGCTGCATCGGGAATTTCAGAAGTTATCGCGGGATATCGCCCCCTTGGCAGATGATGAGCAAGAGAGCGAATTGCACTAAGGTAAGGGCGGGTAAGTAAAGCGCTAACTAGCTGACGATAACCCTGGGCAAGCCAGGGCTATCTCTTGCTGGTTAAACATTACTGCCTAGAACTTGATGCTTAGAAGAAGCCTGCTAGGAAAACCACGGCTACCCCGATGGGGGCGACGTATTTAGCCAGCAGATTCCAGAGGCTATAGTCATAAACATCCATGCGTAGCTCTTTGCGTGACTCTTCTTTATCCAAGCAGGTCGCGAAGAACACAATCGCGCCAAGCCCTGTCAGCGGCAGCAAAATCTTACTGGTGAAGGTATCCAGTAGATCAAAGATGTTAAGCCCGAAGAACAGCACCTCAGACCACACGTTGAACGACAGCAGTGCGGCAACCCCTAACGCCCACACGGCAATGCCGCTAACGAATGTTGCCGCTAGGCGCGACAACGACGTGCGCTCTTCTAACGTTTCTACGACGGGCTCTAGCAACGAAATCGCCGATGTTAACGCCGCGAAGGTAAGCAGCAGGAAGAACATCAGACCCAGCACCGTGCCGCCTGCCATATTGCCGAAGGCCAACGGCAGCGTAACGAAAATCAAGCCTGGGCCTTCTCCCGCGCTGAGCCCATTAGCAAATACGATCGGAAAGATTGCTAAGCCCGCCAGCAGCGCGATCGCTGTATCCAGAATAATAACGGTGCGTGCGGTACTGATCAGGTTAACATCTTCGCCTAGGTAGGAACCGTAGGCCATCATAATGCCCATGCCCAGCGATAGGGTGAAGAACGCTTGTCCCATCGCGGCAAGTACAACACCGCCGTCAAGTGCATCCCAGTCCGGGCTGAACATAAAGGCTAGCGCTTCGCCAAAATGGCCGCTGGTCATACCATAGCCCACTAACACTAGCATCAGTACCACTAGTGCGGGCATCATGATGCGTGCTGCGCTTTCCAGGCCTTTGGTCACGCCGCGAGCGACGATACCAATGACGAGGATTATAAAGGCCGTATGCCAAAGCAGCAGCGTCGTTGGGCTAGCCAGCATGCCGCCAAAAAGGCCACTAATTGTGTCAGCATCTTGGCCGTTAAACGTTCCAATGACGGAACTAAGGGTGTAGTTCAGCGACCAGCCCCCAATAACACTGTAAAAAGACAGAATCAGGAACGCCGCTAATACGCCACTCACACCGATCAACGCCCACGCCTTGGATTTACCATGATTGGCTGCAAGGTCAGCCATGGTGTTAATTGGATTTTTCTGGCCACGGCGGCCAATCATCCATTCAGCCACCAATATGGGCAGGCCCACCAACGCCACGCAAGCAAGGTAGACAAGCACGAAAGCTGCCCCACCACTGTCGCCCACCATGTAAGAAAAGCGCCAAATGTTACCAAGGCCAACGGCTGAACCAGCGGCCGCCAGCACAAATCCCATGCGCGATGACCACTGTGCATGTGCAAGTTTTGCCATGAAATCACCTGTTTAGTTAATTGTAATAAGGCGTTATAAGCCTAATGTGCTGATTTTCGGAAAAGAGAAATGTTCTAACGTTATTTTCCGAAAGTACGCGCAATTTATCCGATCGTGGTGGGGGTTGCCAGTCAGTTAGCCTAAAAAGATCGGTCAAAACAGTTGGCTCTGCTTCTCGTCAGCGAATGACGCAAGAGCTGGCAAAGTGATGCGTTGTTGAACTTCATGGTACAAACAGCGCGCCAGTTCTGGTGACGCTCGGTTATCAGCAGTATGCACAAATAAGAAAGGGTTTTTCCCCTGACTTATCCACAGGATGAGCCTGTCTATCCACGGCGTGAAATAGTCCCTATTAATTGTTTTGTCAATATGGCCAATAAAGCGAATGACTGGATAATTTGCTGTGGAAAGCACGTGTAGCGGGAGTTTCGGCTTTTCTTGCTGTGCATGCGCTAAACCAGGATGGTCATTGGCGGGTGTTGAAAACAGCGGACGAACATCAAGCATTACGCGATTGGCTGAATAAGTTATTAACAAGCGGTTAAGGGCTTTTTCTGCCTCTCCTTTGAGGAAAAAAGCGGGGTGGCGTACCTCCACTGCGCACGGTAAGTAGGCCGGCCATTGAGCAAGAAGCGCTTCTAGCTGGGGGAGCTCCGAAGGGCCAAAATCACGTGGTAGCTGAACCATGGTAGGACCAAGGCGATCATGGAGGGGCGTGAGTGCCTTGAGAAACGCCCAGGCATTTTCTGGCTGGGTTAAACGCTGGTCATGGGTGACTGTGGCAGGAAGTTTAAAGCAGAAACGAAAATGAGGTGGTGTTTGCCGCGCCCACGCGGCCACCGTTTCTGCCTTTGGTGCGCCGCTATAAAACGTTGTGTTGCCCTCAACGCTTGAAAAGACCGCCGCATAATCGCTTAACAGGTCAGTTTTGGCATGCCTTGGATAGAGAGTGCCAAGCCAATCCTGATTGGCCCACATGGGTAGGCCAAGGTAAAGCGGTAGCGTCATGTTAAGGCCTTTCGTGGTTATCTTTATACTAGTGTAACTGTTTCATAGAAGCGTTTAGGCGCTTTTCTAGGGCATTGTTTCTAGGGCATTGTTTCTAGAACATTGTTTCTAGAACATTGTTTCTAGAACATTATTTCTAGGGCACAGTTTCTAGGACATTGTTGCGACGATTAAATAGACTAGAACTACTTGGGTGAGCATTGGCGCCGATCCGGACTGCTCTCGGAGGATGAGCAAAAAAGTGCATAGTGTTCCTCCAAGAACTGCATAGTGAAGGCTGGGGGAAGCCTCTAGGGTTAGACGTACCTCATAAGTAATAAAAAGGTAACGACCCATGACTGCATATCGCTCCCCCTCCGACTGGCAGGCTTTCGTCGAGAGTTGTATCGACTTCCGTCCTGATGAAGGCGTTTTTAGGGTTTCTCGTGACATGTTCACCGATCGGGCGCTGTTCGATCTCGAAATGGAACTCATCTTCGAAAAGCAGTGGATCTTCGCCTGCCACGAAAGCCAAATTCCCAATAAGAACGACTTTATTACCATGCAGGCTGGCCGTCAGCCGATGATCATCACTCGCGATGGCAAGGGAGAACTGCGGGCGCTGGCCAACACCTGCCAGCACCGTGGGGCCACCCTGACCCGGGTTGGCAAGGGCAACCAGTCCACCTTCACCTGCCCGTTCCACGCCTGGTGCTACAAGTCCGATGGCCGCCTGGTCAAGGTCAAAGCGCCGAGCGAATATCCCGAAGACTTCGATAAGGCCAGCCGTGGCCTGAGCCAGGCGCGCATCGAAAGCTACCGTGGCTTTGTCTTTATTAGTCTGGACACAGAATCCACCGTCAGTCTCAAGGAGTTCCTCGGTGACACCACGCTGTTCTTCGACATGATGGTCGAGCAAGCGAAGGATGGTGAGCTGGAGGTGCTACCCGGTGAGTCCCGTTACACCTTCAACGCCAATTGGAAGCTGCAGAACGAGAACGGTCTGGATGGCTATCACGTCAGCACTGTGCACTATAACTACGTTTCTACCGTACAGCACCGCCGTGAGCTGGAAGCCCAGAAGCACGGCAGCAGCGGCGATACCCTCGACTACAGCAAGCTAGGTGCCGGCGACAAAGATACCGACGATGGTTGGTTCTCCTTCAATAACGGCCACAGCCTGTTGTTCAGCGACATGCCTAACCCCCAGGTACGCCCTGGTTACGCTGCGGTGATGCCTCGCCTACTAGAGCAGCTCCCCCAGGAGCGTGCTGAGTGGACCATGCATCGCCTGCGTAACCTGAATATCTACCCCAGCCTGTTCTTCATGGATCAGATCAGTTCCCAGCTGCGCATCGTGCGCCCGGTGGCTTGGAACAAGACGGAAGTGATCAGCCTCTGTTTGGGCGTGAAAGGCGAGTCCGATGCTGATCGCGAGAATCGTATCCGCCAGTTTGAGGACTTCTTCAATGTCTCTGGCATGGGGACCCCCGATGATCTGGTGGAGTTTCGTGAGCAACAGCGTGGCTTCGAAGCGCGGGCCACTGAGTGGAATGACATTTCCCGGGGCTACCAGTGCTGGGAGTACGGCGAGACCCACAACAGCCAGGTGCTCGGGATTAAACCGGTGATCACCGGAACCGAGTTCACTCATGAGGGGCTCTACGTCAACCAGCACGGCAGCTGGCAGCAAATGCTGCTCGCAGGTCTCGAGAAGAAAGCACTCAAGCTCCAGGAGGTATAAGTCATGAGCCAGCAGCAATCCATCGAACAGTTTCTCTATCGGGTCGCCGAACTCTGTGACAGCCAGGATTGGGATGCTTATTTAGACCAGTTCGCCCCAGAGTGTGAGTTTCATATCCCTCAGTGGAAGGGCGACCACGAGATCACCCAGGACCCGAAGCGTGAGATGTCGCTGATGTACTACGCGGACCGCACGGGCATTGAGGATCGCATCTTCCGCCTGCGTACTGGTAAGTCCGCTGCTTCCACGCCGATGCCCCGCACGCTGCATCTGATTAATAACGTGCGCTGGGCGCCACGTGATGATGGCCAGGTGCAGGCTAAGGTGAACTGGGTCACCCACTTCCACCGCTTCGGTGAGAGCGGCTACTTCTTCGGCACGGCCAGCTACACGCTGCGTGGTGATGGCGACGACTGGAAGATTACCCGTAAGCACACGGTACTGCTCAACGACAAGATCGATTCCGTCTTGGATTTCTACCACGTCTGATGTTGCTGGAGGGCGAGTCATGCATAACACAGCCGCCATTGTCTTTCGGGACGGCACCACCCGCTTCGTCAAGGTCGATAAGAATGAGCTTCTGATGGATGCCGCTCAGCGTCACGGAGTCAATCTGCCGGTGGATTGCCGAGAAGGGGTTTGTGGTACCTGCCGCTGCCTGCGCGAGTCCGGTGATGTCGATGTCGAGTATATCGATGAGGAGGCCTTGACCGAGGAGGAGATCGCCGAAGGGCATGTATTGGCTTGCCAGACTCGCCTGCGCTCCAGTGAGGCTTCCTTCTATTTCGATATCGATTCCAACGTCTGCAGTGTGGCTACCGAGGTGCATAACGGCACTGTCAGCGCCGTGGAGCAGGTCTCCGATGGTGCTGCCATCCTCGAGATCACCCTCGACGATCCCACTCAGGCATTGCCGTACCTGCCTGGTCAGTATGCTCGCATTGAGGTGCCGGGTAGCGATCAGTGGCGGGCTTACTCCTTTGCCACCTCGGCGGTACAGGAGGGAAAGTTACGCTTTTTGATCCGCCTGTTGCCGAGCGGTGTGATGAGCGACTACCTGCGCGACTGTGCCAAGGTGGGCGATGCCATCTCTCTGGAGGCGCCCTTGGGAGCCTTCTATCTCCGTGAGGTACAGCGCCCGTTACTGATGGTGGCCGGTGGAACGGGCCTTTCTGCCTTCCTCGGTATGCTTGAGGAGCTGGCTGAAAAGGGCGAGTGCCAGCAGCCGATCCGTCTCGTCTATGGAGTAACCCAGGAGCAGGATCTCAGTGAGCTCGAGCGTCTAGAAGCTTTCACCGAGACGCTGCCCGACTTCGCCTTTGGCACCGTTGTAATGACGCCTTCCGAAGCGTGGCAAGGCAACAAAGGCGTGGTCTGTGACCTTTTTGATCTCGACTTCCTCTCCCAGCCCTTCGATGCCTACCTGTGTGGGCCGCCGCCGATGATTGAGGCTAGCAAGACTTGGTTTGAGGAAAATCCGGTGGGCGAATGCCGAGTGTTTTTTGAGAAATTTATCTCTAGTTGAGGTTTCTATGCGCGGCGTCTCTATTGAAGACATTCAAACAGTGCTGGTCGATTTACCGACCATCCGTCCACACAAGCTTTCCATGACCACTATGGCCTGCCAAACCATGGTCATTGTGCGCATGCGCCACTCGGATGGGGTTGAAGGGCTAGGCGAAGGCACCACCATTGGTGGTCTTGCCTACGGCCCAGAAAGTCCAGAGAGCATCAAGCGCAATATTGATACCTACCTAGCGCCGCTGCTGATCGGTCAACCGTCAGGCAATATTCATCAGCTACGCGCCCGTCTTAACCGCCACATCCGCGGCAATATGATCGCCAAATCGGCGCTGGAAACCGCGCTGCTCGATGCTCAGGGAAAACGTTTGGGGCTAAGCGTGGCCGAGCTGCTCGGCGGCGCCCGCCAAACACATTTGCCGGTGCTCTGGACGCTGGCCAGTGGCGATACTGCCAAGGATATCGACGAAGCGCAGTTGCGCTTAGAGCAGCGCCGGCATTGTGACTTTAAGTTGAAGATCGGCGCACATCCGGTGGATCACGATGTACGTCACGTGGCGGCCATCAAAGAGGCCTTGGGGGATCGCGCCAGCGTGCGTGTTGACGTTAACCAGGCATGGGATGAATCCACCGCAGTTCGCGGTATTCAGGCGCTGCAGGAGGCCGGTATTGAGCTGATTGAGCAGCCCATTCCTGCCCGTGAGCACGCCGGACTGATCCGACTGGCTAACCGTTTCAATGTACCAATGCTCGCTGACGAGGCAGTACAAGACGCTCGCGACGGACTTGACCTTGTCTGCGGCGGTTTCAGTGGTGCCTTCGCGCTGAAGATTGCCAAAGCCGGTGGCACGTACGGCGTGCTGGAACTGGCCCATGTTGCCCAAGCTGCGGGGGTTGGCTTGTACGGTGGCACCTTGCTGGAGGGCACCATTGGCACTGCCGCGTCACTTCACGCCTGGGCAACGCTACCAGAAATGGCCTGGGGTACGGAGATGTTCGGCCCGCTGCTGCTCAAAGACGATATCGTCGTTAAACCGCTTAATTACCATGACTTTGGCGTCGACTTACCGACAGAGCCAGGGCTGGGTATCACGCTAGATGAAGACAAGGTTACGCACTACTCACGTAAAGACTGCTCACGTAAAGACTAGTCGCGTACGAGCCGAGGAGGAGAGCGCCATGCTGTATCAGGTAGAAATGACCGTTAAATTGCCGACGGATATGCCCGCCGAGCAAGCGGCAGACATCAAGGCTGCTGAAAAGAGCTATTCCCAAGACCTGCAGCGCCAGGGCAAATGGCGCCACTTATGGCGGGTGGCAGGCAGCTACTCGAACGTCAGCATCTTTGACGTTGAAGATAACGCTGAGCTGCAGGCATTGGTTAGCAACTTGCCACTGTTTCCCTATATGGAAATCAGCGTCAAACCGCTGTGTCGTCACCCCTCTTCAGTGCGTGACGACGATAGCTAATATACCCAGGTGCAACGTTAGTTCTTATTAATAACAACAGCTTATAACAAACAGAGGGTTTCACCATGACCGTGAAGATTTTTGACACTCCCGACGTGCAAGACTTCATCAAAACCGTTGCTGGCTTTGGCCAAACCGGTGGCAATGATCGCGCCAAACAAATTGTGCATCGCTTGGTATCTGATCTGTTCAAGCTAATCGATGACTTCGATGTGACCGAGGAAGAGTACTGGGCGGCTGTCAATCTGCTCAATTCGCTGGGTAGCCAAACTCAGTTTGGTTTGCTGTCTCCTGGACTTGGTTTTGATCACTACCTTGATATGCGCCAAGACGCTATCGACGCCGAAGCCAAACGCACCGGCGGCACACCGCGTACTATTGAAGGCCCGCTGTATGTCGCTGGTGCCCCGGAAGCCGAAGGTTTTGCCCGCATGGACGATAGTCAGGATAACGACGGTGAGACCATGTGGCTGACCGGTCAGGTGCGTGACGTGAACGGCACGCCGATTGCTGGCGCGAAGGTCGAGATTTGGCACGCCAACTCCCATGGAGGTTACTCCTTCTTTGATCCTTCGCAATCTGAGTACAACCTGCGTCGTACGATTTATACCGACAGCGAAGGTCACTACACCGCGCGTAGCATTATCCCCTCTGGTTACGGCGTACCCGAAGGTGCGCCCACGGATGTAGTGCTGAAATCCCTGGGACGTCACGGGCAGCGTCCAGCGCATATTCATTACTTCGTCTCCGCTCCGGGCCACCAGCACTTGACCACTCAGATTAATCTGGCGGGTGATCCCTACACCTATGACGACTTTGCCTTTGCCACCCGTGAAGAGCTGGTCGTCACTGCCGAACGTATTGAAGACCCCGCCGAGATTGCCAAGCGTGAACTAGACGGCCCGTTTTCTCATGTGGTGTTCAATGTGGCACTGGCCAACGTTGAGGCGCCCGAGCTACAGGTGCGCCATGCCCGGCCGCGGGCTAAAGAAGATGAGCAGGATCTCGCCAGTCAACTGGCCGGTACAGCGAAGGTTTGAGTCTGTTTTAAAACCACATAAAAACTATATAAGAGACCCATTATGACTCCTACAAAAGCCTTTCTGAGCACTGCCGTGGCGGCCTCTCTACTCTTTGGTGCTGTTTCTGCCCAGGCTCGCGATTTCCGCCTGGGGGTGATTACACCTCCCCAGCACCTCTGGTCCACCGAAGCTGTGGCCTTTGCCGATACCCTTCATGAGCGTTCTGATGGCGAGCATAGCGTCAGCGTTTTCCCGGCCCAGCAGCTTGGTAACGAAGCACAGATGGTTCAGCAATTGCAGACTGGCGCGCTGGACATGGCCTTTCTGACCATCGCTGAAATTTCCAACCGGATTCCTGACTTCGGTGCCCTTTATGCACCCTATCTGGTTGATGATGTAGATCATGCCGCTCGCTTACTGCGTTCCGACACTGCCGGTGAACTGCTCGATCTGATGCCCCAGGGCGTGGGTATGGTCGGCGTTGGCTATGGCATGGTGGGCATGCGGCAGGTGCTCTCTCGGGCACCTATCGAGAACCAGGCCGATATGAGCGGGAAGCGCTTGCGTATCACCCCCTTTGAGCCAATCCGTGACTTCTATACTGCCACTGGCGCGGCTCCAGCCCCGCTGCCATTGCTCGAAGTCTATGACGCTCTGGCTAATGGCCAGGTAGATGCCATCGACATGGACTTTGATTCTATCTTGATCCTCAAGTTTTACGAGCAGGCGCCTAACTTACTGATCTCCAACCATATGATGTTCCCTATGGTGGGTGTGGTCTCCGGTCGGGTTTGGCGCGAACTCTCAGTAGAGGATCGTGAGTTGATCGAGACCGCCATGGCTGAGCACCTGGAGAATGTCCTGTCCGGCTTTCAGGCTAAGGATGCGGCCCAAGAAGCTGAGATCCGTGAGCTTGGTCTGAATATTGTCGAGGCCGATGCTGAGTTCTTCGGCGACGCCATTGCCGAGTGGGAAGCAATCTGGGGTGAGAAGGCTCCGAGACTGGAGATGCTTCGCCAGGAAGCCGACCGTCTACGTGAATGAGGGTGACGTGATGTTGTCACGACTTTCTGACCGACTTGCCAAAGGAGAGGAGATCACTGCCGCTGTCCTAGCGGCGGCAGTGACCCTGCTGATCCTTATCAATGTGGCCTTTCGTGCCGCCGGCAATCCGATCTACTGGATCAGCGAGCTGGCTATCTACGCCATGATCTGGATGACTCTGCTGATCTCCAGTGCGGTTTTCAAACGGCGCCAAGGGATTGCTGTGACGCTGTTCACTGATCTCTTGCCGACCTCTTGTCAGCGCCTGGTAGGTTTGTTCGTGGACCTAATGGTGGCGCTCTTCGCGCTGATTCTGCTGTGGCTTTGTTGGCGCTGGTATCAGCCACTACTGCTGTGGCAGACCGGCTTCGATATTCAGGCTTTTCAAGGCGAGACCTTCAATTTCATCTATGCCGAGAATACCTCAACGCTGGGTATCAAGAAGTTCTGGGTATGGCTGATTCTTCCTTGGTTCGCCGCTTCCTTGTTGTTCCACAGTCTGATCAATTTATGCCAATCGCTGTGCAATCTTGGTCGTCCGGCATCCCACACCACTCAAGAGGAGGTGGCCCGATGACTGTCGCTGTCTTTGCTTTGCTACTGCTGGGGGCGGTGCCCATTGCCCTGGTGCTGGCACTTACTGCCCTGTTCTATATCTTGGTATCGGGTAATACCGTGCTCTTTGAGTCCTATCCTCAGCAGTTGTTCGGGGCTATCGAGAGCTATGGGCTGCTAGCCATTCCACTCTTTATGCTAGCCGGAGAGCTGATGAACGAAGGTGGGGTAACTCGCCGGTTGATCGACCTGGCACGACTGCTGGTGGGTGGTTTTCGCGGTGGCTTGGCCTACATCAATCTGGTTGCCAACATGATGATGGCGGCGATTATCGGTTCTGCCGCCTCGCAGATCGCTATCATGTCCCGGGCGATGGTGCCAGCCATGGAGCGGGAGGGCTATGACAAACCCTATAGTGCGGCCATTACTGCTGCTGGCGGCTTGCTGTCACCCATTATCCCGCCCTCGATGCTGTTCGTGCTGTTCGGTGTGATGGCCCAGGTGCCCATTGCGGATATGTTTATCGCCGGTATCTTGCCTGGCCTACTGCTAGGGGGAACCTTCTTTCTGACTATCGCCATCATGGGATTGGTACAGCAATACCCCAAGGGAGAGTGGCTGAGTCGACAAGAAGCAGTGCAAGCGCTGAAGATGGGCCTGCCGGCCATGTCGATACCGCTGATTATCATCGGCGGTATTCTGCTGGGCTTGGCGACTCCCACCGAATCGGCGGCGCTCGCCTCGCTAGCGGCGTTGCTATTAGGGCGCTATCTCTATCGTGATTTGAAAGTCGCCATGCTGCCCGAGATACTCAAACGCACCGCTATCAATGCCGGCCTGGTGATCATGTTGATTGCTGCCGCTGGAGTCTTTGGCTGGGTGGTCGTCTACGAGCAACTGCCGCAAATGGCTGCCGCCTGGATCGCTGCTTTGACCACCGACCCCTTTATTTTTCTGCTGTTGCTGGTGGGGGTGTTGCTACTGGTGGGAATGATCATCGATGGTATCGCTGCGCTCATCCTGGTAGTACCTATCCTGCTGCCGATTGCTACCCAGCAGTTTGATATTACTCCCTACCAGTTTGGTGTGGTGGTCTGTCTGACGTTAGTGCTGGGGCTTCTGACGCCGCCAGTGGGTGCAGGACTGTTTATTGCCTCTTCCATGACCGGGGTGCCGCCTATGCGTATCTTCCTGGCATTGTTGCCATTCCTGCTAGCTAGTCTTATTACGTTGGTGTTGTTAGCTTGGCAGCCCTGGCTGACGCTGGCACTCCTCTAGAAAACGGATGTACAACCTTTAAGTAGCAGAGCCCCCTCAATGTGTGACCTTAAGGGGGCCGCCCACCTTCAAACTATTCATGGCTACTTGGCTGGCAATATCACGGATGCCTTCCATTGGGCTGACCGTGGTCGAGAGGGAGAGGGAGAGGGAGAGGGAGAGGGAGAGGGGGCGATTACTTCGAAATTATCGAGTATTTAAATGCCAATTTCTTCTTAAACAATTAATAGTATGAGATTGTTTAAAACAGCCCCGTGGAGGGTGAATAAAAGCTATAAATATCTTAAATGGAGTGACTATGAGCGATCATGATAAAAAAAACGCTAGCCAAAGCGCATTAAGCTTGAAAGGCGAAAGAAATGTTCACTGGAATCAGGATATCAGTTATGGGCAATATCTGGACTTAGAGCCCCTGCTGTCTTGCCAGCGCCCACGCTCTGACGTACACGATGAGATGCTGTTTGTTATTATTCACCAAGTCTCTGAATTATGGCTCAAACAGTGTCTTCATGAAGCCCATGCGGCCGCTAATAATATTATGGTCGACGAGCTGCGGCCAGCTCTAAAGATGTTGACTCGGGTAGCACGCATCCAAGAGCAAATGATTCAGGCTTGGGAGGTATTAGTTACCATGACGCCAGCAGATTATATTTCCTTCCGTGATAGTCTTGGACAGAGTTCAGGCTTCCAATCCTATCAATACCGTGAGCTGGAATTTCTTTTGGGTAATAAGCATCCAGGGTTAGTTGAAGTGCATCGCTCGCACCCTAAAAACTATCAGCATCTGACGAATGTTTTAAACGCCCCCAGCCTTTATGATTGTTGTCTTAAGTTATTGAGTCGACGCGGCTTCTCTCTTCCCGAAAAAGTGATTAACCGAGATTGGTCTGAGCCGTATGTGGCTTCACCCGAAGTAGAGGCCGTTTGGGCCGATATTTATCGTGATACTAACCAGTATTGGGATCTTTATGAGCTAGCCGAGAAGTTGATTGATACCGAATACAATTTCCACAAGTGGCGCTTTAGTCATATGAAAACGGTAGAAAGAATTATTGGCTATAAAGCGGGGACGGGAGGAACAACAGGTGTGTCTTATCTTAAAAAGGCATTGGATTTGAAATTTTTTCCTGAGCTTTGGTCAGTTAGAACCACTATGTAGCCAACGATTGGTGGGTTCTATTTTGATAATAAAAATGATGTCTCATGGTTATTGAAACCGCTGTGACTCTTTACCATGCTATGTGCTAAAAGATGATTTATATGCAAAATAAACCATCTTTTTTGGCGGTTTCATTATCGTAGATAAGTATCTGTGCTTGGCACTGGTAAGGCAGGAGCTTTTATTGCAACAGTACAGTGGCCGAGCGCTTTAGGGTTTCCGAGGGCAATTCGCTGAAACGCACCTTGTACTCCTGTGAGAAGCGCCCCAACTGCTGGAAGCCGCAATCCATGGCGATGCTTGAGACACTTTCGTTGGGGGTGGCTCGTTCCAGGCGCTGGCGCACATAGTCGAAACGCAGCTGGCGGAAGTAGGCTATGGGAGAGACCCCGTAGTGGGTATGGAAGTCTCGATAGAGCCGTTCTCGGGAGACGCCAGCCGCTTGTTCTAGTTCGGCTAGGCCGAGGGAGCGATCCAAGGACTCATGGAGTAGCGCTTCTAAGTCACTCAGGTAGGCAGGGCGCCCCTGTTGGCGACCGAGTAGCTCGCTTGTGTAGTTGTGAGGTTGGGTATAGAGCAGGCTGGTAATTAGCGAGTTCTCGAAGTTGCCCCACACCTCGGGAATATCGCAGAGCGAGCCTTCGGCATGCAGCATTTCCTGCAGGTTAGCTACCATCTGCCACCACTCCTTCACCGTTCCGCTTAGAAGCATGCGTGGTTCAAAGATGACTGGCTGTGATAAATGGCGGTGCAACAGCTGCGATAGTTTGTGTTCAAGGGCTTGGCGGGAGAGGCGTACAAGGCGTTTCTGGCATTGCTCGTCCATGCTCAGGCGCAACGTTTGGCTAGGCGAGATGATCGCTCCCACGGCGGCATCAGAGTCGAAGACTTTATCTTGATACTCCATGCTCTGGGTGCCCTGAAGGGGCAAACTAATACTGTAGCTGTGGGTCAGATCGGCAATGTCGACGGTTACCCGAGTGGCGTATTCGATGGTACCAATCGAAACACTGCCTAGGCAGGTGCCTTGATGACGAAAGCTGAGCTGACGCGGTTGAGGTACTTCCAGGCGATGGGGGCCGTTGACTTGGCTCATCCAGCGGCAGGCCGAGTCAGGATGACGAAACTCGGCGGTGATCTGTTGTCGGGTCATAGGTACGGTCATGTTTCCTCCTAGCCTCGCCGCAGTAATCATTATTATGTGGCCTTGAAGCCATAGAGCGGTCGAGGGTTTGTTCGCATGTCGTCTTTAAGTGCGCATTACGAACTTGTATTGTTATTTTGCCACTTTGGTGAAGCAATGGCCATTCGTCTAAAAGTATTGCTTTTAGCCGCCTGAATAAAGACAAAACCGCAGACTTTCTGCTCGCTACCGGCCGACGAGACACCGGCTTCGTAGTGTCTCGCTGGGCGATTCGCCAAATACCTGACGATAACTGAGGCTGAAGCGCCCCATATGAGTAAAGCCCCAGCCCATGGCAATTTCGGTGATTGTCGCCGTGTCGGTGTCGGTTAGCAGCGCCTGGCGGACTCTTTCTAAACGTACCTGACGTAAGGTTTCCATGGGGCTCTGATGGCGAAAATCTCGGAAGCCAGCATAGAGGGTTCTCAGGCTAACACCAGCCACCGACGCCAACTGAGCCGGCGTCAGCGGCTCTTGGGCATGGGCCTCGATATACTCCTCCACCCGTTTGACGTGGCGTGGGGCGAGGCGTTTATCCCCTTGGCGCAGCGCATCGCTGTAGTTATGGGGCTGGGTCGTTAACAGGGTATGGATGATCAATTGCTCAAGCTGGGGGGCAATCAGCGGATCTTGGTGTGCCTCCGGTGACTCCTTGAGCAGCCGAGTGATATAGCCGATTAGGTTGAACCAGCTGGGCGTGTCGCGCCAGTACATTACGGGGTGAAAACTTAAAGGGGCGCGTAGAGGGCGTCCTAAAAAGCGGCTACAGGCATGCTCTAGTGCTTCACGCTCGATACGTAACATCAGCTGATCACAATCTTCACTATAGTGCATCCTGAGTCGTGCCGTGGGGTTGAGCACTGAGGCCAGCAGCTGTCCCGAGTCGATCTGCTTGCCGTCGTTGTCAATCCGGGCTTGTCCCTGTAGGGGCATCTGAATCAGGTAGAAGTGCTCGAGCCGCTCAGGGTCGATGCGCACAGCTCCGCCATAGGCGAGGCGGTTATAGGAGACGCAGCCCAGCGCTACTGAGTGCAGGCGGGCAGACAGTTTGCCACCGTGACTCAACGGTTCCAGATGATGTGACTTAAAGATATTGGCGACGTTTGTGCGTGTTTCCTCTGCGGCAGTCGAGCTGAATACCAAGTTCCGATGATCCTCCATCAGGGCTTGCTTCATCCAACGGGGTAGTGATTGTTGCGTTGTCATAAGGATCTCAATTGTTGTTATGTGCCCGCATCAATGGGGAGTGTCGAAAGTCCTTTCAGTATAAATAGCGATTTTCTTGATTCATTTCTTAGCAAATTACTTTCTGCACTCAGCGGATAGAGATGGCAGTTAGCGGATCGTGAAGTGCTTACTTTCTTGTCTAAGGTGATGGCGTGGACTTTAGCAATGACCCGCCAACAACAACGAAAGGTATCTACATGGGCACTTCTATCGAGATCAAGGCGGCGGATGGCCGCGGAAATTTCACTGGTTATCTGGCCGTTCCCGCCTCCGGCAGTGGCCCCGGGATTGTGCTGCTGCAGGAAATATTCGGTGTTAATGCCACCATCCGTGAAATCGCCGACTACTACGCTGAAGAGGGTTATGTGGTGCTGGCACCGGATCTGTTCTGGCGTCAGGCGCCTAGCATTGAATTAGACTATACCCCGGAGTATTGGCAACGTGCCTTTGGTTTATTTCAAGGCTTCGATCAGGAGCTCGGTATTGAAGATATCGCCGCTGCTATCGAGACTCTACGGTCGCGTCCAGAGTGCAGTGGTGCCGTAGGTGCCCTGGGCTTCTGTCTCGGTGCCCGCCTGGCCTATTTGACGGCTTGTCGTTGTGATGTAGATGCCGCGGTGGGTTACTACGGCATGGGAATCGAGAACCATCTGGACGAGGCAAAAAACATCCGTGGGGCTCTAGTGCTGCACTTCGCCGAGCAGGATGAATATTGTCCCACCGTCGCCCGCGAGGCGATTGAAGCTTCCCTGGGCGAGCAGGATAATATCGAGCTGTATCTATACCAGGGTGTAGATCATGCCTTTGCCCGCCCTCATTCAGAGCACTACCACAAGCCTTCAGCGCTCATGGCTCACCAGCGCTCGGTGACGGCTTTTCGCAATGCGATGGGACCTCATTACGACCTCTCGGCGCTGTGGGATAAGCATTGCGAGTATGAGTTTTCTACCCGCAACGTGGACGACACCATGGCCACCATGGTGGAACAGCCCTATGTTAACCATATCCCGACGCTCACGGGCGGAGTGGGGTATCGGCAGCTCTATCGCTTCTACAAGCACCACTTCGTCGATAGCAACCCCGACGACACCACCCTGATTCCCCTATCACGCACTATCGGGGCGACTCAGATCGTTGATGAAACATTGTTCTGTTTTACCCACGATCGCGAGATCGACTGGTTGCTACCAGGGGTTGCGCCCACCGGTAAGTATGTGGAGATCCCGCTCGTCGCCATCGTCAAGTTCCGTGGTGACAAGCTCTATCATGAACATATTTACTGGGATCAGGCTTCGCTACTGGTGCAAGTAGGGGTGCTCGACCCCGCTGGGTTGCCGGTGGCAGGTCATGAGACAGCCGTTAAATTGCTAGACGAAACCTGGCCTTCCAACGAACTGATGCATACCTGGGGCAACAGCGCCAATCGCTGATCTATTTGTGCCTGCCTACTCGTAGCAATCATCTCAAAACCACTTGATGTTAAGAGAGCGTTTCCTGCTTAATCAGCGCAAGCTGCTCGGTTCTTTACCATTGTACGTCTGAATTAGCTGCTGATGACGCGGTTGAAACACCGTCAGATTTGGCAAAACAATGCGTTAACACGCAAAGAAAAAGGGTGCCCATCATGGGCACCCTTTTTCATTAGCGGCTTGCTAACGACGTTAAGCGCTTTGTTTAACGTCTTTTTTGAGCTCACTTTGTTTGCTGTCATTGGCATCGCTTGGTTGTGGAAGCGAGGGCAGTGATTTAGCGAGCATATCGACACTATGTCGGTAGTAGAGCTGGCTCTTGTTGTGTTCACCAAGGCTTGCATAGAGGCGAGCAAGCTCGGCACATACTTCACCGCTGGGGCGTTGACGTTGACTGGCTTCAAAGTACTCCAGTGCTTTTTCCCACTTACCAGTACGCAGCGATAGGCGGCCACAGGTCAGCAATAGTTCGGGGTCGTTGGGGCGTTCTTGCAGCCATTTTTCCGCTTTTGCTAGCTGGCGCGCAGCGTCTACGTTTAGTAGGCCGTAGCGTTTTACTAAGCGCGCATCCCAGTGGTTGTCCAGTGAGTGATTAAGCAAACGCTCAGCAATAGGCTCTTCGTTGGCCTGTAAAAGCGCCTCGGTATAGAGCACGATTAGCTCGGTATTGCCGCGGAGATAGTCCGGCATATCGGCCCATAGCCCGCGTACACGCTCGATATTCGTGGGGTTTTTGGCCTCAAAAATAATCAATTCACGGTATGCTTTGAATTCCAGTTGCTCACGCTCTTGCTGAGTGATCAGCTTTTGCGCTGCCAAACGGGGTATTAATTGGCGTAAGCCTTCCCAGTCGTTAACGCTTAGGTGCACTTGCTTAAGAAGCTTGAGGACTTGCGGGTGGTTGGGCAGCTTCTTATCTAGGCGATTCAGAATGGCCAGCGCCTCTTCAGGCTGCTGACGATCAATCATCAGTTGAGCTTGCATCAGACCAATCGCCGTATCAGCCCCTTCGGTAGTGAGCTGAGCCTGATTTAAATGCTCCTGAGACATTTCATGGTGACCTTGGTAATGCGCCGCCAGTGCCGCAGAGAGATAGTTCACAAGAGGTGTGCTGGAATCGTCAGCCGCTCGCACCAGCGTTTTCTCGGCTTTTTTCCAACGGCCTTCGGTTAAGGCAACCAAGCCGCGCACGGTGCGTTTCATGGCACGACGATTGCGGGCACGGCTATTCCAGGTGCGAAAACGTCCGACCGGGCGAATAATGCCGCTGAGCAGGCGTAATGCAAAGTGCAAAACGATGAAGGCACCCAGTAGCAGCACCAAGCCGAACCAGAACGACGTTTGTACCGAGGTATCACCAACGCGTATTAACCAGTAGCCTGGCACCGACATCATCAGGTGCCCGAACAGTGCGCCGACAGCTAAGCCGGCAACAATTAAGAGGATTAGCTTTCTCATGCATCACCTCCACCTTGGCGACGCGACTCAAAGCGGTTTTCAATGAAGCCCGCTAGTGCCTGTTGCGAAGCACTGATGTCTGGTAACTCAGGCTGCACCTGGGTTTGCTTCAGTTCTTGCAGGCGAGCAATAACGCTTTGTGTCTCTTCTCGTTCGGTATCGTAGTAGCCGTTGAGCAGCGCCAGTGCCTTATCGATGCTTGCCTCAAAAAGCGCTTGCTCTTCTTTAAGCAGTGCCAACTGAGACTGTTCAAGAATCAGGCGTAGGCTTTGACGCAGATAGGACTCTTGTTCGGGTGTAATCAGTGTTTCTAACGCTTCGTCGTGCTGACGAATCACCACAAGATCTTTTAGCTCTTCCCCAAAGCGAGCCAATTGACGTTGGAAGGTGCCCGTGGGCGGCTGTTCAATGCTAGAGGTAACGGCGCGCTCTTCGATCTCTTGTGATAGACGTAGGCCAGCAATACGCTCTTGCTGAGCGTTCAATGCAAGATAAATACCTGTGCGATCAACCTGTGGTACGGCGTCCAGGGCGGCAAGTTCGTTAGCAATTTCACGACGTACTGGCGTTAATGCAGGGTTGTCGGCATCGACCAAGCGAGCATCGGCGGTGCGCAGCAGGGCGGCAGCACCTTCAACGTCACCTTCCAGTTGTAGGCGCTGGTTGGCTAACCGTAGCAGGTAGGCGGCTTCGGCATGTAGCCAGTCTCGCTCGTCGGTCTCCTGCTCTTGAGAAAGCTGTGCTAGCACGTTGTCTAATGTGTTGTTGACCTCGCCACGATAGTTGTCCAGCTCGCTACGCAGTTCGCTCATCGTGCTGTCTAGCGCTTGGGTGCGCTCGGCTTCGCTGCTTTCAATACGTGATGCTAGGTCGCTAACCTCTTGCTGCGAGGCACTGCTTTGCGTTTGCTGGGCCAGCTCGTCTATACGCTGCTGCTGATTATCCAAGCGCTGCCAGCCTTGCCAAGCAGCAAACGCGACGGCAAGTGCCAGGATAATCACCAGCGCAATGGCGATACCACTGCCTTTGCCACCACCATTGCCACTGTTCGTGGTGCTGTTCTTAGAAGAGGGCGGGACATGTGCAGCATTGCCAGACGCGCTATTGCTAGACGTGCTATTGCCACCGCTCGTTGGCTTGGTGTTTGCCGTCTGCTTGGTACCTGCTGAAGGCTTAGTATCTGCAGAAGATTTAGTATCTACAGAAGATTTAGTTTCAGCTGTCTGTTTGGGCGCGTCGCTTGGTTGGGGCGAGGCTTGGTCATTATTGACGTTCGCTGATACGGTGCTGGCACTGGGCGCGCTAGAGCCCGCTTTATTACGGCGACGCGAGCGGCTGTTTTTAGCGGCATAAGAAGATGCTGCCGTATTGCCTGCTGTTGACGTTTCGCCGCCCGACGCGGCTGACGCGGAGGTGTCGCTCGGTTTAGCGTCGTGTTTAGATGCATCGGCAGACGCGTTGTGTACGCCTTCCTGATCGTTTGGTTGTTTGCTCATCTGTCGCTAGCCCTTATTAAGTTCCTTGATCGACATCGGCACCCTTCGGGTTGCAGGACCGACCCAACGCCGCTGCCAGTGCAGCTGGTGTTGCTCCCGACGCCACCTTGAGGTCACGAAAACCCAGTTTACCGGCCAGTTTAGCTAAACGGTGACTGGAAACGATTAGCGGTTGGTTCAACGCTGCTTGTTCACACCATCTTGCCAGATGTTGAAGCAGTTCGCCGCTGGTAGCGATTAACGCTCGATAATCGCCGGTTAATAGACGTTGTTGCAGGGCAGGCGTTGGCGCTTGATATACGCGTCGATACACTGCGATGCGGGTCACGTTGGCCCCGCGTGCGCTCAATGTATCGGCTAGTAATGAGCGACCACCTTCACCAGCCACTAGCAATATACGCTGATGCGTAAGTGTTTTGAGTGAGGCTAGTGACAGCAGCGCCTCGCTCGTGTCTTCTCCGTAGTCAGGCGAAGGAATATGGACACGCACACCCAGTTGTTCAAAGAGCATGTTTGCCGTCGCACGGCCTACACTATAGTAATCAATGCCCACAGGCAGCTGTGGCCAATAGCGATCGAGCGCCTCGCTTAAACAGTAAGCGGCGAAGGGGCTGACCACCACTATTTTATGGTACTGATCAATATCTAACCACACGCTTCGTTGAACGTGGTCCTCGGGCAGCGGCTCTAAGCGCATAACATTGAGGTGCTCTACAGAAGCTCCCTGAGCACGCAGCGAGTCTGCTAGGGCTTCGCCCCGGTTACCAGGGCGGCAGATCAGTACCGGTTGACTCATACGTTGCGGCCATACACCTCGGCTAATATATCGCCTGCCCCTTGGTCCAATAGGTCCTCGGCGATTCGGATACCCAGGGCTTCGGGCTCATGAATGGAACCGCTGCCCTCTGCACGCAATACCTCCGTGCCTTCTGGGTTGCCAACCAAACCGCGCAGCCAAATAGTGTCGCCTGCCTTATCAAGCACGGCATGGCCTGCGATAGGCACTTGGCAACCGCCTTCCAGGCGGGTGTTCATGGCGCGTTCGGCACGCACACGGGTGGCGGTATCGGGGTCATCCAACGGGGCTAATAATCCAATCAGCTCGGGGTCATGGAGGCGACACTCGATGCCTAGTGCCCCTTGGCCACAGGCGGGAAGGCATATTTCAGGCGGTAAGGCTTGGGCAATGCGCTCATCGAGACCTAAGCGTTTCAAGCCAGAAGTGGCGAGAATAATGGCATCAAATTCGCCAGCATCTAATTTTGCTAGGCGAGTCTGCACGTTTCCGCGTAGATTAAGAATCTGCAGGTCAGGTCGCGCTTCGCGCATTTGCAGGCCACGACGTAGACTGGCAGTACCAATACGAGCACCCTCTGGTAGCTCGTCGATGCTGGTATAGTGGTTAGAAACAAACGCATCGGTCGGATCGGCGCCTTCCAAAATGACAGAAAGACCGAGCCCTTCAGGAAAGTGCATAGGAACATCTTTCATTGAATGAACGGCGATATCTGCACGTCCATCCAGCATGGCATCTTCTAGCTCTTTCACAAAGAGCCCTTTACCGCCAATCTTGGAAAGCGGTGTGTCGAGAATTTTATCGCCCTTAGTGGAGAGCGCAATAAGTTCGACTTCCAGGCCGCTGTGTGCCGCCATCAAGCGGTCGCGGACGTGCTCGGCTTGCCACATAGCAAGCTGGCTTTTACGCGTGGCAATGCGCAGTTTAGTGATGGATGACACGTGATTCTCCCTTTGTCGCTGACAGATCGCGACGAACTATGATAAGTCTCATCATAAAGCACCCAGCCACACAGTAAAAATAACCGGCTGAATTTAAGGCCAGTGCTGTCAGGCAATCCACATGTTTAGGTAATGCCATGCCCCTTGTTAAATCTGAAGAAAAATTAGACCAGTTTTTTTTATTATCGCAAGATTTGTTCTTCAGTATTGATTTCGCAGGCATTTTACTTAACGTCAATCCTGTGTTTGAAACCTTGCTGGGTTATTCCGCTAGCGAATGGATAGGCAAGTCATGCGGCAAGGTAGTGGACCGTCGCGATATTCCGGTTATTGAGGAAGCGTTGGCGCGTCTTCAGTCCCAAAAGAGAGTGCCTTCGTTTGACGTTCGAGCGCTGACGGCCGAGGGACAAATGGTGTGGTTGGAAGTTACCGCCGCGATGGGGAAAGGGGTCATTTACGTGGTTGCCCGTGATATTTCGCGACGAAAAGCCATCGAGAAACAGCTCATCCGTAATCAGAGGCTCTTCCAAATAGTTGGCGAGACAGCGCTGATTGGTGGTTGGTACGTTGATATGTCCGAAAGGCTGCCCATTTGGTCGAACGAGGTATGTCGTCTGCATGGCGTTTCGCCCGGGTTTCGACCCACAGTTGAGGAGGCAATTGACTTTTATGCGCCGAGTTCAAGGCCACGTATCCGTGAGGTTTTTGAAGCCTGTTGCGAGCACGGTATCAGCTTTGATGAAGAGCTAGAGATCATCACTCGACAAGAAGTAAGGCTATGGGTAAGAGTGATTGGAAAAGCCGTACGAGACGAGCAGGGGCAAGTTGTTCAAGTTCAGGGCTCAACCCAAGATATCACTGAGCGAAAAGCGACGGAACGGCAGCTCACACTGCTGGAGAGGAGCGTTGAATCAAGTATCAATGGTGTCATCATCGTTGATGCCCAGGGGCATGATTTGCCAATAGTTTATGTGAACGCGGCATTTGAGCGAATTACCGGCTACTCCCGGGATACGGTGTTAGGGCAAAACTGCCGCTTTTTGCAGGGCGAAGAGACGGATCCCACCACGCTGGATCAACTGCGCAGAGGGATTCGTGCTCAGCAAGAAGTTCATGTCGTGATGCGCAATTACCGTCGTAACGGCGTGCCATTTTGGAATGATCTATATGTTTCCCCTGTGCGCGATACTGCTGGCGCTGTAACGCACTTCATTGGTGTGCAGAATGACATTACTGCCCAGCGCGAATACCAAGCGCAGCTTCGACATAACGCTTGCCACGATGCATTAACAGGCTTGCCTAATCGATTGTTACTCGACCAGCGACTGGCTCAGGGCTGCCTGCTGGCTAAGCGGTATCACCGCTATATAGCCGCGCTATTTGTCGATTTGGATGATTTTAAACCGATTAATGACACGCTTGGCCACGAGGTAGGCGACTATATGTTAATTGAGGTCGCCAAGCGCCTTGAAGAAGAGCTGCGCCCTTGGGATACCGTGGCGCGTTTTGGGGGAGACGAGTTTATCGTTCTATTGCCTGATTTAGCCCATGAAAAAGATGTCATGCAGGTCGTTGAGCGGCTGCTCGCTCGTCTCTCTGCGCCCTACTGGTATCGAGGCAGCGAGCTGCGTATTACTGCCAGCATAGGAATTGCCACTGATGATGGAACGATTAGCGAACCGCGCCAGCTTATACAACAGGCGGATCTGGCGATGTATAAAGCCAAGCGGCAAGGGCGTAATACCTATCAGTGGTATACCGATGAGCTAAATCGTAAAGTTTCCGAACGGGTTAATTTACGCCATGCGTTGCAACAAGCCATAGAACAGTCGCAATTTGAGCTGCATTACCAACCGCAAATACATGGCTCCACTGGTCGAGTTTCTGGCGTAGAGGCGCTGATTCGCTGGTATCACCCTGAGCGTGGCAACATTGCTCCTGGCCAGTTTATTAGTTTGGCTGAAGATACCGGACAGATTATGCCGATCAGTGAGTGGGTGTTGGAGAGGGCGTGTCGTGATGCTGTCAGATTGAACGCGAACGCAAGTAAGCCTATTACCATGGCGGTTAATATTTCGCCCATGCAATTTCAGCGCGCGGGGTTTTTGTTATCTATTGAACGTGTGCTTGAGCAAACAGGCTTGGCACCCGAATTATTAGAGCTAGAGCTTACTGAAGGCGTGCTGATGGACAGTACGGAGCACGTCATACAAACATTGCAGGATCTGCGCTCGCTGGGTGTGCATATTGCGCTGGATGACTTCGGAACCGGCTTTTCCAGCCTTAGCTATCTCAAACACTTGCCGATTAACAAGCTTAAAATTGATCGATCATTTGTTCGAGACGTGGTCAACGATACTCGGGATGCTGCGATTGTAGACGGTGTGGTAACCATGGCGGCCAAGCTGGGTCTTGAGGTATTAATCGAAGGCGTAGAGACGGCAGAGCAGTATGCATATCTCAGCGCACGCCATAGCACGCATTTTCAGGGCTTCTACTTTGCTCGTCCGATGCCATTTTCAGCCATACGTAGCTTATTACACGAATCTCCTTATCCGTTTAGTGACGCTGAGCCCTCGCCGACATGAAAAACGACTATAAAACGGCATGCCGCTGAGTGCGGCGACTCTGGTACACTTTCTGATAACGATTACTTTAGTTTTTAACGACTCCTTCAGTTTTGTCAGCAGGATATGCCTCCGATGAGCCAAGCTACGAACCAGTCTTGGGGCGGTCGCTTTAGCGAGCCCACCGATGCTTTTGTCGCACGCTTCACCGCGTCTGTGACTTTCGACCAACGCCTGGCGCGCCAGGATATTCAGGGCTCGATTGCCCACGCCACCATGCTGGCGCGAGTCGGTGTACTGACCGATGAAGAGCGTGACACCATTATCAATGGTCTCACCGAGGTTCAGGGTGAAATCGAGCGAGGCGAGTTTAACTGGTCGATTCCGCTTGAAGATGTACACATGAATATCGAAGCGCGGTTGACCGACAAAATTGGTATTACCGGCAAAAAATTGCACACCGGCCGCTCACGTAACGACCAAGTAGCGACCGATATTCGCTTGTTCATGCGTGATGAGATCGATGTGATCGAAGCGGAGCTGGTGCGTCTGCGTGAAGGCATGATTGAGCTTGCTGATCGTGAAGCCGATACCATTATGCCCGGCTTCACTCATTTGCAAACGGCGCAGCCGGTGACCTTTGGCCACCATCTATTGGCATGGCAAGAGATGCTAACCCGTGACCACGAGCGCTTACTGGACTGCCGCAAGCGGGTGAACGTGATGCCTCTTGGCGCCGCGGCGCTAGCGGGTACCACGTACCCCATCGATCGCCATGTCACTGCTGAATTACTCGGCTTTGATCGCCCGGCAGAAAACTCGCTGGACGCCGTCTCTGATCGTGACTTCGCTATCGAATTCACCAGCTTTGCCAGCATTCTGCTAATGCATCTATCGCGGATGAGTGAAGAGCTGGTGCTATGGACCAGCGCTCAATTTGATTTTATCGACCTGCCTGACCGCTTCTGCACCGGCTCTTCGATTATGCCGCAGAAGAAAAACCCTGATGTTCCCGAACTGGTTCGCGGTAAAACGGGCCGTGTGTATGGTCATTTAATGGCGCTGTTAACGCTGATGAAATCTCAGCCCCTGGCCTACAACAAAGACAACCAGGAAGACAAAGAGCCGCTGTTTGATGCCGTTGATACCGTGCGCGACTGCTTAAAAGCCTTTGCTGACATGGTGCCTGCTATCGAGCCGAAAAAAGACAGCATGTATGAAGCCGCACGACGTGGATTCTCAACCGCCACGGACCTTGCTGATTACTTGGTTCGCAAGGGCGTCGCCTTCCGCGATGCCCATGAAATTGTCGGTCAATCGGTGGCTTACGGTTTGAAGACTAAGAAAGATCTGTCTGAAATGACCCTTGAAGAGCTGCAGCAGTTCTCTGCCACGATTGAGCAGGATGTGTTCGAGGTGCTTACGTTAGAAGGCTCTGTGGCCGCCCGTAACCATATCGGCGGCACCGCGCCTGACCAGGTGCGCGCCGCTGCCAGCCGTGCCCGCGAGGCGTTAGCTGCGCTTAAAGGTGATGCATGAAACGCTGTGTTACCACCTTGAGTGCGGTGCTGCTGATCGCGCTGCTATTAGCGGGTTGCGGTCAGAAAGGACCGCTCTATTTACCTGATGAAGACACCCATGGTTCGGCTGCCGAGCAGGAGGGGTAATGGATCACTTTAACTACCGCGATGGCGTGCTTTATGCCGAAGACGTCCCGCTTACCCAGGTCGCCGCTGAACTGGGCACGCCCTGTTATGTTTATTCGAAAGCGACGTTAGAACGCCATTTTCGTGCTTATACCGAAGCCCTGGGTGGTCATCCCCATTTAATTTGTTATGCGGTGAAGGCTAACTCTAATTTGGCAGTATTGGGTTTGCTTGCTCGATTGGGCGCTGGGTTTGATATTGTTTCGATTGGTGAGCTTGAGCGCGTGCTGAAAGCGGGTGGTGATCCGAAAAAAGTCGTGTTTTCAGGCGTTGCCAAGCAACCTCATGAAATGGCCCGTGCGCTAGACGTTGGCATTAAGTGCTTCAATGTTGAATCTCGCCCCGAGCTTGAGCGATTAAACGCTGTTGCGGCGGAACTGGGCAAGGTGGCACCGGTATCGCTGCGGGTAAACCCGGATGTGGATGCTGGCACTCATCCCTATATTTCTACTGGGCTGAAAGACAACAAGTTCGGTATTCCAGTCGACGAAGCGCTGGATGTTTACACGCTGGCTGACAGCTTACCCAACTTGCGCGTCACCGGACTAGACTGCCATATTGGCTCTCAGCTCACTGAAACGGCACCATTTTTAGATGCTCTTGAGCGGCTCTTAATGTTGATGGAGCGGTTGCGTGAGCGTGGCATCGAGATTGACCATTTAGATTTAGGTGGCGGGCTAGGTGTCCCTTATCGTGATGAAAAGCCACCTCAGCCGTTTGATTATGCGAGCCAATTGCTGGCACGCCTTTCTCGCTGGGAAGGCGGTGAAGCGCTTACCTTGCTATTTGAGCCGGGCCGCTCTATTGCCGCTAACGCAGGTTTAATGCTGACCCGCGTAGAGTTCTTAAAGCCCGGCGAAACCAAAAATTTCGCGATTGTTGATGCCGCCATGAATGACCTGATCCGCCCTGCGTTGTACCAGGCATGGCAGGCGATTGTGCCGGTGGATACCCGCCAGCAGCGTGAGCGTGCAGTCTATGATGTGGTCGGTCCTGTCTGTGAAACCGGCGATTTCCTCGGTAAAGAGCGCGATCTGGCAATTGCTGAGGGCGATTTACTGGCCGTTCGATCAGCCGGTGCTTACGGCTTTGTGATGGCGTCAAATTACAATAGCCGTCCACGCCCTCCGGAAGTGATGGTCGATGGTAGCCGCTATCATGTGGTCCGCGCTCGGGAAAGCCTGGAAAGCCTGTGGGCTGGTGAAGCTCTGCTGCCGGAAGGGGAGCGCTGATGCTGTTGCATTTCACCAAAATGCATGGTCTGGGTAATGATTTTATGGTGGTGGATCTGGTGACTCAGCGAGCGCGTCTGCGTGATGAGCAGATTCGCCAGCTAGCAGACCGGCGCTTTGGCATTGGCTTCGACCAATTATTGGTGGTTGAGCCGCCCCGTGACCCAGAGATGGACTTTCGCTACCGTATTTTTAATGCGGATGGCAGCGAAGTTGAAAATTGCGGTAATGGCGCGCGCTGCTTTGCACGTTTTGTTCGCGATCAGCGCCTGACACATAAGCATGAAATTCATGTGGAAACTGCCGGTGGGCCACTAGTACTTAATGTTCAGCACGATGGTATGGTGCGCGTTGACATGGGTAGACCGCGTTTTAATCCAGCCACGTTGCCGTTTGAGGCACCGGGGGATCAACCCTTACACGCCGTTGAGGTCGACGGTGATACGCTGGAGCTGGGAGTTGTCTCTATGGGTAACCCCCATGCCGTGCTGCAGGTGGAAAGTGTTGATAGTGCACCGGTTGAGCATCTTGGTCTATTGCTTGAGTCTCACCCTCGCTTTCCTAAGCGGGTGAATGTGGGGTTTATGCAGGTTGTGTCGCCCAGCGAAATTCGCCTGCGGGTGTATGAGCGTGGCAGCGGCGAGACGCTTGCTTGTGGCACCGGCGCCTGCGCTGCTGTGGCTAGTGGTATTCGCCAGGGGTTATTGAAAAGCCCGGTCACCGTTCACTTGCCGGGTGGTCAGTTAAGCATTGAGTGGCCCGATCCCGAAGCGCCGTTGGTGATGGTGGGCCCTGCTACACGCGTCTTTGACGGTCGTGTCACACTCAACTAATTCGAGGAGAACGGCGATGTCTCAAGCCCCCGAGCCGCGCAAAACGCTCGACCCTGATCAAGTGGCGTTTTGGCTGGCCCGTCATCCCGATTTTTTTGTTGGTCGTGAAGGCTTGCTGCAGCAACTTAAGGTACCGCACCCCCACATTGATGGGGCGGTATCGCTGCTAGAGCGCTTGGTAATCGATTTACGTCAGCGTGCTGAAACAGCAGAGGGGCGGCTTGAGCATCTTCTAGAAACAGCGCGGCATAATGAAGCCCAATACCGTCGACTGCGTGAGACGCTACTCAGTCTGGTGGGAGCAGAAGATCGTGATGCCTTGGCCCAAGCGCTCGCTGTTCAGTTAAGCGAGCACTTTCAAACGCCGGCAATGGCGCTATGGTGCCCATCCTCATTGAGTGACAATGAGCCGACGCCGCCTCAACCGCCACGCCACGTGTTGGACCAGCATGCCAGCGCTCGTTTGGCTGCGCTGCTAGATGGGCGCACCAGCCGTTGTGCCAAGCTCAGCGTTAGCGACTGGAAATGTCTGTTGCCGCATACTAAAGCACCCCGGCGCGCGGGTTCCTGCGCCATTTCGCGTCTTTCGGCGGGCGAGCAACTGGGGTATTTGCTGCTCGCAAGTCCTGACCCCGACTGTTACCGCGCCAGTATGGATACGCTGTTTACAGAGTATCTGAGCGATATCGTGGCACGGCTACTGCTTCGCCTAGAACACCATGGATAGCCCAAGCTCATTAACAACGCAGGTCGAGGCGTATTTACGTAAGCTTGCGACCCACGCAAGCCCTGCCACCGTGGCTGCGTATCGTCAGGATTTAACCGCCCTGCAGCGTTTTTCTGAGCAACGTGGCGTCACCGAGGCAGCGACGTTAGACACTATATTTCTACGCGCCTTTTTGGGGGCGGAGCGCAGTCGCGGCCTCGCGCCGAGAAGTTTAGCCCGCCGCCGCGCTGCGCTATCACGTTTTGCTGACTATCTTGTGCAGCATCACGTGCTTGCCGACAATCCAGTGGGGTTACTACGCACGCCAAAGCAGCCAAGCCACTTGCCCAGACCGCTTGATGTGGATGCACTCTCACGCTTTTTAGACACGCCGCACGACGGCACACCGCTGGCAATACGTGACCAAGCCATGCTCGAGTTGTTTTACTCCAGCGGCCTACGCTTAGCGGAACTTGCTGCGCTGGATTTGAGGCACTTAAATGCTCATCATGTGCGGGTGATGGGGAAGGGCAGTAAGCCACGGCAAGTGCCCGTTGGTCAGCGTGCAGATCAGGCGATTAAGGCGTGGTTGTCGTGTCGGCCTGAACTGGCAGCAACGGGCGAAATGGCGTTATTTGTTGGTCAACGTGGGCAACGTCTGGGACACCGTGGTATTCAAAAGCGCTTGGCGCAACTTTCTATTGTGCGTGGTTTGCCTGAACACCTTCATCCCCATCGCCTGCGTCACTCGTTTGCAAGTCATTTATTGGAGTCCAGCCAAGATCTGCGGGCGGTGCAGGAACTGCTAGGCCACGCTAATTTATCGACTACCCAAGTCTACACCCGCCTGGATTGGCAGCACTTGGCCGAAAGCTATGATGCTGCTCACCCCCGCGCAAAACACCGCCCGACACGGAGTTAACCATGGCTTCTTTGCAAGCGATTACGTTTGATCTTGACGATACGCTATGGGACAACCAAGGCGTGATGTTAAAAACGGAAGAGGGTCACTATCGTTGGCTAATTGAAGCGCTGGCAACGTGGCGCAAAGCACGCCATGAAGCGCCATTAGCGCTAAGTTACCAGCAGGGGCTGGCTGATTATCTGGAGCGCCGCCAAGAGTGGGCCAAGCGGGTGCCAGAACGGCGTGGTGATTTTACCTGGCTGCGTTTGCGGGCGTTAGAAGCACAGTTGGAAGCCCAAGGCTTAGCACGTAGCAGTGCGTTGCTATGGGCTGCCGCTGCTATGAATGAGTTTCATCGCTTGCGGGTACAAGTAACGCCGCACCCCGAAGCCGCGGGGCTATTAACCGCGTTGAGCGAGCGTTATCAACTAGCCGCTATTACCAATGGCAATATTCACCTTAAGCGTCAGCCGTTAGCAGCGTACTTTCCAGTCGCTATTGCTGCAGGCGAATTACTGGCACCAAAACCAGATCCTAAGCCGTTTCTCACCGCCCTGGAGCGTCTGAATGTTGTGCCACACCAGGCCATGCATGTAGGTGACTCTTGGCAAGAGGACGTACTACCCGCACAGCAGTTGGGCATGCACGCCGTATGGATCGCCGCACAAGGCGACCAAACCTTGCCAGCACGCACCCACCGCATTGCCCACGTGAAAGAATTGCCCGAGCTGATCGAGTGGTTGGAGCGACGCTCGTGAAAAAGTGGCTTATTTAAGAAGACTGAGTTTGTTTGGCAAGATTCCGTTTAATGGTGAAAGCTTGGCTTGTTCGGCGATCCTTGGTTTACTCAGGGGTATGCAGCCACTGGTCGAGCTTTTGAGAAAGCGTATCTACACCGTCGCGCTTGAGCGATGAGAAGAGCTGAACGGAGACTAAGTCTTCCCACTCTTTAAGACGAGAGCGGACTTTTTGCAGCGCGGCACTAGCAGGGCCTTTTTTTAATTTATCGGACTTAGTAAGCAGAATGTGCACAGGCATTTCGCGCTCATCTGCATAGTTGAGCATCATTTGGTCGAACTCGGTTAGCGGGTGGCGCACGTCCATTAGCAGTACAAGGCCACGTAGGCTAAAGCGGCCACGCAGATAGTCAGACAGGTGCTGCTGCCACTCTAGCTTTACCGCTTCAGGCACTTTGGCGTAGCCGTAGCCGGGCAAGTCGACTAAGCGACGCGATTCGTCGTTCATGACGCTGAAAAAGTTGATCAATTGAGTGCGGCCTGGCGTACGCGAGGTGCGGGCAAGGGCATTTTGTTGAGTAAGTGCGTTAATCGCGCTTGATTTACCCGCATTTGAGCGCCCAGCAAACGCGACTTCTGCGCCGGTATCGTCTGGACACAGAGCAAGTGTTGGTGCGCTAATCATAAAACGCGCTGTGGGGTAGTTCAGTCGAGCGACTGGGTGATCATTGGCAGTAGACATGGTGTTAATCCTGAAAAACAGACGTATAAGACGGCCCGTTTCACCACGTTAACGTGAGTAAATGACGGTACCGCGACGAATTACCCCAAAAGCAGACCTGGACTTGCATTCCCGCCGCTAGGGTGATTCGTTATAATGCAAGCGGTTTATAACTGCGACCTGGGGCGCTAGTGTACCATCGCGCTCTAGCCAGCAGCGACCAACACGGCATGTTGTTCGTTTTGGCGGAGCTGACCCTGGTAAAGTGCTGAACCTGGGCAGCGCCCGGGATGCGTACCAGTCAATAATCAAACGGCATAGTGGAATAGCAATGAGAAAGTTACTGGCAAGCCTGGCAATTACCATGGGTGCCGTTGGCACCGTGCACGCTCAAACCGACCACCAAGCTGACGCGGATGCGGCGGCAGGTCGTGAACTGGCTCAAACCTGTGCGGCCTGTCATGGTCAGCAAGGTATCAGCGCAGTGGGTACCTTCCCTAATTTGGCAGGGCAGCAGATGTCCTATCTGGCCAAGCAAATCATGGATATTCGCGACGGCAACCGCTTGGTTCCCACCATGGCTGGTCAAGTCGATGCATTCTCTGATCAAGACGCTTGGGATGTTGCGGCTCACTTTGCAGGCCAAAACGCCAATCTTGGCCAAACTAACGATGAAGACTCAGAGTTTTTAGCACGCGGTGAAGAGCTGTACCGGGCGGGTGATATGTCCAAAGGTATTCCTGCTTGCAGTGCTTGTCATACACCTACGGGGGCTGGTATTGGCAGCGCGGTATATCCAGCGCTTTCAGGTCAGCACGCAGAGTATACGGTGTCCACGTTGCAAGACTTTGCTTCCGGTGAGCGTGCTAACAGCCCGAACAACATCATGGGTGATATCGCTTCCAAAATGAGCGATAACGATATGGAAGCTGTAGCGAATTACCTGTTAGGCTTGAACTAGTCGTAGCTAATCAAGGTTCCCTATCTCGCTGGTAATTAAAGAGATAGGGAACCTCTATGCATGCTCGGCAGTCACAGTCTCGCTCATTCTTGGAGAATTTTCGCTATGTTGAAAACGTTAATGGTCGCGATTGCTGGCTTAGGTTTATCTGCGGCAGTAAGTGCTCAGGAGTTGGTAGAGGGTCAGCACTACACACTGCTTGAGTCGCCAGTGGAGACACAGGTCGACGAAGGGCAGATTGAAGTGACCGAAGCGTTTTGGTTTGGTTGCCCGCATTGCTATCGGCTGCAAACACCAGTAAATGAGTGGTACGAAACACTTGAAGACGACGTTAGCATTGTGCATATGCCGGCTACCATGGGTGGTGCCTGGAATACCCACGCGACGGCATTTTATGCAGCAGAATCTCTAGGTATCGAAGATGAACTGCACGCTGATTTCTTTGAGGCCATTCATGAAGATGGTCGCTCACTGACAGATGAGGATGAAATCGCCGAGTTTTTCTCTAATTACGGTGTAAGTGAAGAAGAAGCTAAGCAGGCGTTGAAGGCGTTTGGCGTTCGTAGCGAAGTCAATAAAGCCAACAGCCGCATGCGTGAAATGCGCCTGATGGGTGTGCCAGCGCTAATTGTTGATGGCCGCTACGTTGTGTCGCCAAGCACGGCGGGTAGCTTGGAAAATATGCCGCAAATTGCGGATGCGCTTGTCGAGCGCGTGCGTAACGAGCGTGCACAATAACGGTGTTAAAGCATGGTCACGCAGGTGGGCAAGTAGGCTCGTCTGCGTTGTCTTTGGTTGAACGTGGCCATATCCGCTTACTGACGTTTAATTTGCAGGTAGGTATTCAAACGTCAGCGTATCACCACTACCTCACGCGGAGTTGGCAGCATGTTTTGCCTCACCCTCAACGTCTGGAACGCTTGGCGCAAATGGGTAATGTGCTAGAGCCATTTGATGTGGTGGGCCTGCAAGAGGTTGATGGCGGTAGTTTTCGTTCCGGTCGCGTAAACCAAGTTGAATACCTTGCCGCTAAAGCACGCTTTCCCCACTACTTTCAGCAGCTAAATCGTAATTTAGGGCAGTTTGCTCAGCACAGTAATGGGCTATTGTCACGTATAGTGCCTAGCCACATCGAAGA
The DNA here is from genome assembly GCF_021151565.1 of Halomonas sp. IOP_6. NCBI lineage: Bacteria > Pseudomonadati > Pseudomonadota > Gammaproteobacteria > Oceanospirillales > Halomonadaceae > Halomonas > Halomonas sp. IOP_6. Next base: position 187,496 of record NZ_JAIRBO010000004.1, read on the forward strand.
GCATCGTCTGCCAGGGATGTTGCCAGGGCGTGGTGCAATTCACGCACGCTATGGTGAGGGGCCAGATGCACTGCATATCTTTGTCGCCCACTTGGCGCTGAGTCAGCGCGGGCGTGTGCGTCAGCTGAATTACTTAAGCAATATTATTGAGCCGCTGCGCCATGTGGTGGTCATGGGTGATTTAAACTGTACGCCTGACCAGCTTCATGCTCATGAACGTTTTAGTACCTCGTTGCCACTTCACCCGGTTAAGCCGCTGCTTAGCTATCCATCCTGGCAGCCCCGGCGCGCCCTGGATCACATCCTGCTTTCCCAGACACTTGAAGTCGCAGATGTCCATGTACTGGACCATCTGTTTTCTGACCATTTACCGATTGCTGTCGATTTACCGTTACCTCCAGCCTGCCTAGCGGCGATTCGCCAAAGCGTTTAATAATAAGCTTGCTAGGCAGTTTATGGGCGCTGCATTGTCTGCGTATATGCGCTATTGTCTGGGGCGCTGACCCCCTTAGTCGTTTTACGCGAGACACTTCCATGTCAGATACAACACAACTACCTGCGTTTATCGCTGCGCTGGACCGCGCTTCGGAGTGGTTCGGACGTAGCCTTGCGTGGCTGATCATCATTATGATGTTGATTCAGTTCGCGATTGTACTGCTTCGTTATATTTTCAGCGTTAACAGTATTTTTATGCAAGAACTGGTGATGTACATGCACGCCAGTGTCTTTATGCTCGCTGCGGCCTACACCTTTCGCCACGATGGCCATGTGCGTGTCGATATCTTCTACCGTGGAATGACGCCACGTCGCCAAGCGATGGTTAACATCGTGGGTATTATCACGCTGTTGATGCCTGTGATGGCTTTTGTCATTGCTTCCAGTTTAGGCTACGTTGCTAACTCCTGGCGTATTATGGAAACCTCCTCCGATTATGGTGGCATTCCAGCCGTCTTTGCACTGAAAACGTTAATACCGCTCTTTGCCGCGCTGATGATCGTACAAGGCATCATTGAAGTGGTGCGCAACGGCTACGTATTTACTGGCCGGATACCCCCATCTGTTGGTGATGATAACCACCTTGAGGAGCGCGTTTAATGTTGGAATTTATGCCGCTTATTTTATTTGCCACCATCTGTATCGTACTGATGTTCGGCTTCCCGGTGGCGCTTTCGTTAGCGGGCACCGCGCTGTTGTTTGCAGGAATGGGCCTAGGCCTTGAGACCATCGGCGTCGATGCCAATTTCGACAGTGGTTATCTCGCCGCGTTGCCCAACCGGCTTTACGGCATTATGACCAATCAAACGTTATTGGCAGTGCCATTATTTGTCTTAATGGGCGTTTTATTGGAGAAGTCCAAAGTAGCTGAAACACTGCTTGATGCGATGGCGCTGCTGTTTGGTGCCATGCGTGGCGGTTTAGGTATTTCAGTGACATTGGTAGGTATGTTGATGGCAGCATCTACCGGCATTGTGGGGGCCACCGTGGTTACCATGGGGCTGATGTCGCTACCTACCATGCTAAAGCGCGGTTATAGCACCTCGCTGGCGACCGGCACCATTTGTGCGACCGGTACGCTTGGCCAGATCATCCCGCCCTCCATTGCATTGGTACTGCTTGGCGATGTGCTGTCGTCCGCTTACCAGCAGGCACAGCTCTCGATGGGTATTTTCAGCCCTAAAACGGTCTCTGTGGGTGATCTGTTTATGGGAGCGCTGGTGCCTGGGTTACTCCTGGTCGTTATGTACATGATTTACGTGGCTCTGGTAGCGTGGTTTCGCCCGCAAATGGCCCCAGCTGCAGACCGTGAAGAGCTAATGGCGGAGCTTGGTCACACTTCAGGCCTGGGGATGCTGCTGTTGAAAGGCTTAGTGCCGCCTGTGGTGCTAATTGTGGCGGTGCTTGGCTCGATTTTAAGCGGTTTTGCAACGCCTACCGAAGCGTCGGCTGTCGGTGCCTTTGGTGCCCTGGTGCTGGCGCTGGCTTATCGTCAACTGGATTGGGCAACGCTGAAAGACGTGCTGCGTTCAACTACCCATGTGACGACCATGGTATTTATGATTTTGATTGGTGCGGCGCTGTTTTCGTTGGTCTTCCGGGCCTACGGCGGCGAGCATATGGTCACCGACTTGTTCGAAGGTATGCCCGGTGGAGTGGTGGGGGCGACCATTATCGTGATGCTGGTCATCTTCCTACTTGGCTTTATTCTCGACTTTATCGAAATCACGTTTGTGGTGGTGCCCATCGTTGGGCCGATTCTGCTGGCCATGGGGCTTGACCCAATTTGGCTGGGCATCATGATCGCTATTAACCTGCAAACGTCATTCTTAACTCCGCCGTTTGGCTTTGCGCTGTTTTATCTGCGCGGCGTAGCGCCACCCTCGGTGCCGACCTCGGCAATTTACCGTGGGGTTATCCCGTTTATCCTGATGCAGCTTGGCATGCTGCTGATGCTAACGTTTTTCCCCCAACTGGCTACATGGCTACCTGCTCAATTTTAGGCTACGTCTTTTTGATTAGTGCCAAGTTGAAAACTATCGTGACTATCAACGCAACTAAGTGGCAACCTTAATCAAAAGCAGCCAAGCTACGTAAACGAACGGCTTGTAACAAACCGCCTAGCCAATTGGGCTAGGCGGACTCCTCCTACCTATAACAGTAATAATAGAAGCAAGAGGGTTAATATATGAAAGCCAACGCTTTACCTGTCGCCATTGCGATGACAGCCGCTCTATCCACTAGTTTGCTGGTAGTTTCAAGTTTTGATAATCAAGCTCAGGCACAAGAAAATTTCCGCTGGAAAATGGTCACTTCCTGGCCGAAAAACTTCCCAGGTGTGGGGCAGGGGCCTGAGCGGCTCGCGCAACTGGTGGAAGAGATGTCCGATGGTCGCCTGACCATTGAAGTATTTGGTGCTGGCCAGTTGGTACCTGGGTTTGAGGTCTTTGATGCTGTGTCTGACGGCACTGCTGAGCTTGGCCACTCTGCTTCTTATTACTGGAAGGGCAAAGCCCCTGAAGCACAGTTCTTCGCTGCCGTGCCGTTTGGCATGAACGCACAGGAAATGAATGCCTGGCTGCATTTTGGCGGTGGCATGGAGTTGTGGAACGAAGTTTACGAGCCTTTTGGTGTGGATGTCATGGTGGCGGGTGCTTCTGGCGTTCAAATGGGGGGCTGGTATAACAAGGAAATCAATTCGATTGAAGACCTTGATGGTCTGAAAATGCGCATGCCAGGCCTAGGTGGTGAAGTGATGAGCCGTATGGGCGTTGCCATTGTGAACATGCCTGGCGGCGAAATCTTCACATCACTTCAGTCAGGTGCCATTGATGCGACCGAATGGATTGGTCCCTATAATGATTTAGCTTTCGGTCTGCATCAGGCTGCCGATTATTACTACTATCCTGGCTGGCACGAGCCGACGGTGATGTTTGAAACCATTGTCAACGAAGAAGCCTTAGCCGAATTGCCCGCTGATTTACAGGCTATTTTGACGACCGCAGTGCGCGATATTAATGCGAATGTGCTTGATGAGTACACCGCGCGTAATAACGATGCGTTGGAGACGTTGGTCAACGAGCATGAGGTTGAACTGCGCCGTATTCCTGACGACGTGTTGGCTCAGGCACGTGAGCATTCAGAAGACGTTATTGCTGAATTGGCTGAATCAAGCGAGCTGGGTACACGGATTTATGACTCCTATCGTACCTTCCAGGATAAGGTCGAAAACTACCATGCGATTTCTGAACAGGCGTACTACAACGCACGGAATCCAGATGGAGACACAACGCAGTAGCGGCTCAATAGCGATGTAACTATGCTATTAGCATTCTGCTCTCGTTGAACACACAATGGCCGCCTAAGGGGCGGCCATTGTTTTAGTTAAGAAGCCCCTATTGAGCGCTGTACTTGGGTATTCTAGAGCGCTACTGAACCGTTAAGTAAGGAGCCCCATGTCCAACGATTCTCGCCTTCGCAATGTACTTACCATCGCAGGATCTGACCCCTCGGGTGGCGCTGGCTTGCAGGGTGATCTGAAAACTTTTTCGGCGCTGGGTGTCTACGGCACCAATGTCATCACTGCTGTCATCGCCCAAAATACCTGTGGTGTGGCTTCCGTTTATCCGGTTTCGCCTCACGCTATTCGCGAGCAGCTAGAAAACCTGATAAATGATGTGGCATTAGATGCCGTTAAAATTGGCATGGTCGCCAGCCGTGAGGTTGCCGAGGTAATCGCTGAAGTCTTGCGGCAAAACCGTCCCAGCTGGATCGTACTGGACCCGGTAATGGTGGCCAAAAGCGGTGATATTCTGGTCGATGACGCAGGCATTCGTGCTGTGCGCGATATATTGGTACCGTTGGCTGACGTAATTACGCCCAATTTGCCTGAAGCGGCTGTGCTCTTAGACGCCGAGTCACCGAATTCGCTGGATGACATGGAAGCGATGCTGCCAGCGCTGGTGGAGTTGGGCGCTCCTTATGTGGTGCTGAAAGGTGGGCACCTACGCGGAGATACCTGTCCTGACTTACTGGCAACCCCGGACGGCCACACATGGCTTCCTGCCTCGCGTATTGACACTGACAACCTGCACGGCACGGGCTGTGCTCTCTCGTCTGCGATCACTGCGTGTCTAGCAAAACTACCCGCCGATGCGGCGCCAAATGCGCCTAAGCAAGCGATTGGTGAAGCCAAGTTGTGGCTACATGCTGCATTAGAGGCGAGCACGCGGCTAAGTGTCGGTCATGGGCGTGGGCCGGTGCACCACTTTCATGCGTGGTGGTGATGTAAATGACCTAGCGCAATAAGCGTACAGAGCAGCAGTCGAAAAGCTAAGACACACCTTGCGGTATGCACAAACGGACACCATGCTGAAAGGTGCCCGCTTGATCGTCCAAAGTGCCTACTGACGGTGCCGACTTGATCGGCCAAGGAGTTGCGCCATGTCTCGCACGCTGCTGTTCGCTACGGACCTTTCTCAGGATAACCGCGCTGCGTTTGCCCGCGCTCTTCGGCTGGCCTATGCCCAAGGGGCGCAGCTCGACATTCTTCACGTCCTTGACCCTTACTTGCCCCACCGTATTCTTCACGACGTTGAAAGCGCGGTTAACGAAGATATCAGTGCCACATTGACCGACCTGCGCGAAGATTACGCGCTGGAAGCGCCTTCGTTGCTTATTCAAACCGTTGTGGGGGCGCCTCATGTTGAAATTGTGCGAGAAGCCCACGAACGCAATGCCTCGTTAATTATTATGGGCATGCACCGTAAGCGCGGACAGAAAGATCTCCTTTTGGGAACCACCGTGATGCGTGTGCTGAGAAGTGCGCCCTGTCCAGTGGTGGTCGCCTCTTATCTACCAACGCAGCCTTGGCAACATATCCTGGTGCCGATCGACTTTTCGCTGACTGCTCGTCAAACGCTCAGGGAGGCGCTCATTCGCTTTCCAGAAGCGAAGTTGACGCTCCTACATGCCTGGAGCTTGCCTGGAGAGCGTGAGTTGGGCTCCCAGGCTAATTTTGCCCAGTGGAGAGACCATGAAGTAGAACGCTTACGTAGGACGCTGGATAACGAGATTGAGAGTTTAATGCGCGATCTTGATGGCGTCCCTGATGTTGAGTTAGTGCTCGAGCCAGGGCAACCTTGTGATGTGCTTCAAGATTACATGAAGCGACACTCTCCAGATTTGGTGATTATTGGAAGCCGTGGCCAGCCCCAGCACACCAGCCAAGTGACTGAAATGCTGTTAGGCGAACCTCACTGCGACCTCATGCTATGTCGCTCCTGGTAGTTGTTGTACGGAACCTTTATTTTTGTTTTGTGTATGTATAGTTAGTGTTCCGAAAAATAGAGGTTTCGCTATGCTATATGTACACAAACACCCTTTAATGCTGGGCACGCTGCTGTCAGTCGGTACACTTTTATTGGCACCCAGTGTGCTGGCAGATAGTGTGACTGAACGAGGAGAGCGCTTTGAGCGCGTCGTGGAAATTAATGGTCAGCACTACGCGTTAATGGGTAGTGGTGTGTTCCGCTATATGATCTGGACCGCCTATGCAGGAGCTTATTATCAGCTTGAGGGAGAAACTGAGCCGCTGCCATTGAGTGATGTCCCTCGTCGCCTTGAGTTAGCTTATTTTCATAACATTGAGGCGGCTGATTTTGCTGAAGCGACTGAGAAAACGCTAAAAGAGTCGCTGACACTCTATGAGTTTAGCCAGATTGAGGAGGACCTAGAGCGGCTGAATCAGCGCTATCGTGCTGTAGTGCCTGGTGATCGCTATCTACTCAGCTGGGATGGAGAGTCGCTGCAGCTCGCCTTGAATGGCGATGTGGTATTTGAAGATGACAGTGCTGAATTCGCCAGCGCTATGTTTGGTATTTGGTTGGGCGAGCGTCCTCTAAGCGATGATTTTCGCGATGCGCTACTGGGCCAGGGTTAATTCAAATAAGGGTTTTGTCTGACGCCTGTGCCAGCGAGTACACTGTATTTTCTTTGGGACACATCGCAAGAGGCAAGTGTGAAGGCACTGATTCAGCGGGTAAAAAACGCCAGCGTGACGGTCGAAGGTAAGATGGTAGGGGCCATTGACCATGGTCTCCTGGCTTTAGTGGGCGTTGAAAAGGGCGACAGTGAGGCTGATGCTGAAAAACTACTGCATAAGCTGCTGCACTATCGCGTTTTCAGTGACCAAGAAGGCAAAATGAATCATAACCTTCAACAGGCTAACGGAGGCTTACTGCTGGTATCTCAGTTTACGTTGGCCGCTGATACTCGCAAAGGTTTGCGCCCCAGCTTCTCTAGCGCTGCACCACCTGCTGAAGGCGAGCGCCTGTTTGACTATTTGGTGGCTAAGACATCCGCTGCCTGGCCCAACGTTGCAACCGGCCAATTTGGCGCTGATATGCAAGTGGCGTTAATTAACGATGGGCCGGTAACGTTCATGCTTGAAAGCTAGTTTACTTAATTTGACTAGATTAAAGCAGCCAGTATTAGTCAGCGCAGGGCTAGGCGTCTTCGCTGGCTAATAGCTCTGCTTCCATTGTTTCCAGCGCTTCCTCGGCGGCGAGCCACTGCTGCTCGGCGGTGTCCAAGCGGCTTTTGATTTTCGCCTGTTGGGCAAGTGCTTCGGTCAGTTCTGCTTTACGAGCGCTGTCGGTATAAAGTGTCGGGTCAGCCAAAATAGCTTCTACTTCTTCAAGCGCCTGCTGAGTTTTCTCCAGAGTTTTTTCAGCTTGATCACGCTCTTTTTTCAGTGGTCGCAGTTTCTCGCGCAGCTCCGCCGCTGCTTTGCGAGCGGCTTTTCGGTCACCGCTAGGCTGCTGACTTTGGCGTTCGCTTTTTTCGCTACGCGCATCGCGTCTGCCCTCTTCCAAACGCGCCTTTAACCATGCTCGATAGTCATCGAGATCGCCATCAAAGGGTTCAACACGATGGTCTGCTACCCGCCAGAATTCATCAACCGTGGCACGCAATAAATGCCGGTCGTGAGACACAAGAATGACCGTGCCCTCAAAACTTGCCAGCGCCTCGGTGAGCGCCTCGCGCATTTCCAAGTCCAAGTGGTTGGTTGGCTCATCGAGCAGCAGCAGGTTGGGTTTCTGCCAGGCGACCAGCGCGAGCGCCAAGCGCGCTTTTTCACCGCCGGAGTAAGTGCCAACTTCGCCAAAGGCGTCATCGCCCTTAAAGCCAAAGCCACCTAGGAAATTGCGAATTTCCTGGTCACTCGCCTTGGGAGAGAGCCGTTGCACATGTACAAACGGCGTCGTCGTCACGTCCAAGCTTTCCAACTGGTGCTGGGCAAAATAGCCAATGGCTAAATGCTCACCTGGCACGCGCTTGCCCTCTAGCAGCGCAAGTTCACCGGTCAGTGATTTAATCAGTGTCGATTTGCCCGCGCCGTTGGGGCCTAACAGGCCGATGCGACTACCGGGTAATAACGTAATGTTGACCTTCTCTAACTGCGCGACATCGCCTGTTTCGCTGCGATAGCCGAGGGTCGCTTGGTCAAGCACGAGCAGCGGATGTGAGGTCTTATCTGCGGCAGGCAGCGTGAAGTGAAAAGGCGAATCCGTATGAGCAACAGCAATATCCCCCATACGCTCCAGCATTTTTACACGACTTTGCGCCTGCTTTGCTTTGGTTGCCTGGGCGCGAAAGCGCGCTATAAAGCGCTCAATTTCTTCGCGGCGAGCCTGCTGTTTGGCTGCTTCTGCTTGCTGTAGAGCGAGTTTTTCAGCCCGCGTGCGCTCAAAGCGAGAGTAGTTGCCGCGGTAAAGCTCGAGCGTTTGATGATGCATATGCACAATGTGATCACACACGGCATCCAGAAAGTCGCGGTCATGAGAAATCAGCAGTAATGTGCCAGGGTAGCGGGTTAGCCACTGTTCTAGCCAAAGTAGGGCATCGAGATCCAGGTGGTTAGTCGGCTCATCAAGCAGTAATAAGTCGGAAGGCATAAACAGCGTGCGGGCTAGGTTCACCCGCATACGCCAGCCACCGGAGAAGTCTGACAAAGGCCGCTTAAGATCCGCTTGCACAAACCCGAGCCCCACTAACAGCTGTGATGCCCGCGATTCTGCCGTGTAGCCATCCAGGGTTTCGATAAGCCCATGTAGCTCGGCTTCCCGATGTGCATCGTCTGCTTTGCGCGCGGCCAGTAGATCAGCCTCCGCTTGTCGCAGCGCATAATCGCCATCCAGCACGTACTCCACAATGGGGCGATCCAGCGCTTCAACTTCCTGGGCCATGTGGGCTATCCGCTGGCCGCCGCTCATCTCGACGTCGCCCTGGTCGGGGCCGAGCTCGCCTAGCAGAAGTTTGAATAAGCTCGACTTACCGGCGCCGTTTGCCCCGATAATGCCTGCCTTTATACCGCTGTGGAGCGTAAGGTCAGCGTTATCGAGTAGCGTTTGTGTACCCCGTTGCAGGGCGACTTGGCGCAGTGCGATCATGCATTCTCCCGAAAAAAGTGGGTAAATCAATGTTCGATTCTAACCGATTCCAGCGCTTACAGCAGGCTCCACTATGGGATTTTGCGCTGACATTTTATGCCCAGCCTGGAGTCGAGCAAGCATGCCTTGTTCTGCAAGATAGTGCAGGGGTGGATGTGTGTGAGCTTCTAGTGCATAGCTGGCTCTACCACTACGGTCTTCAGGTAACGCTTGGCGCGCTGTCAATGGAGCGCAAAGCGCGGGAGTGTTGGCAGCAATCGATCACAGCTGTTTTGCGGCAGTTGCGTCGTGATCTTAAGCCACAAGCAGCAGAAAGTGAGGGCATTGCCCAGTTGCGAAAGACACTTCAGCAGGCCGAACTTCAAGCTGAGCGTGAGAACCTTCAACGCTGGCAACACTGGATATTGCAAACGTCTGAACTTAACCAGCAATTAACAAACTGCGCTATAAGTAAGCAAGATGTCGCACAATGGCTGCAAAGTAAGCTGTTTTCTGATGGCCTTGCGTTTGATCAAGTAGTTGTGTCACCCGAGCGCGAGAACGTCAGAGAGGCGATTGCTATACTTGCGGAACGGCTTGACCGCTACGAGCGACCGCGCTAGCCTGAAATTAAGCTATTTTTGAATAACGCGTGTTTTAAGGTTGTTATTGCTTGTGTAACTGTTTCTAAACGTATTCAAAAAGATAGGCTTTATGAATGATGATTTTATAAATAGTTACTCTAAAGTCACTGGCAACTAACAGAGCGTTTAAGAGCGACACGCATTATACAAAAATTAAATATTAGCGCACTCGCATAGCGCGCTTACCACTGCTAGGGGAACTCTGCATGAAGGCAAGCAAGTTAATTTCGACTCGTTCAGTAACGACTAAGTTAATGACGACGGCGAGCGTTGGTGCACTACTATTTGGTCTCAGCGCAGCTGCTCAAGCAGATAACTGGCGTTACGCCCACGAAGAGTACGAAGGCGATGTCCAAGATGTGTTTGCTTACGCATTCAAAGACTATATTGAAGAGAATTCCGATCACAGCGTTCAGGTTTACCGTTTTGGTGAGTTAGGTGAATCTGATGACATCATGGAGCAGACCCAAAACGGCATTCTTCAGTTTGTAAACCAGTCGCCTGGTTTCACGGGTTCTCTTATCCCAGAAGCGCAAATCTTCTTTATCCCTTACCTGCTACCAACAGATGAAGAAACCGTCCTGACTTTCTTTGATGAGAGTAAGGCCATCAACGAGATGTTCCCTGAGCTCTACGCTGAACAAGGCCTTGAGCTACTGAAGATGTACCCTGAAGGTGAAATGGTCGTTACCACCGACGAGCCGATCAGCTCGCCGGAAGATATGAATAACAAGAAAATTCGTACCATGACGAATCCATTGCTTTCAGAAACGTATGATGCTTTTGGTGCAACACCAACGCCGCTACCGTGGGGCGAAGTATATGGTGGCCTGCAAACCGGCATTATCGATGGTCAAGAAAATCCGATTTTCTGGATCGAGTCTGGCGGTTTATATGAAGTATCACCGCACCTTACCTTCACAGGCCATGGCTGGTTCACTACCGCCATGATGGCTAACCAAGACTTCTATGAAGGCTTGTCCGATGAAGACAAAGAGCTAGTGCAGGAAGCGTCTGCTGCTGCCTATGATCACACAATCGAGCACATTAAAGGGCTAGCCGACGAGGCATTAGCTAAAATCCAGGAAGCTTCGGATGAAGTCACTGTGACACGTTTGGATGAAGAACAAATCCAAGCTTTCCGTGACCGTGCTCCTCAGGTTGAAGAAGCCTTTTTAGAAATGACGGGTGATAAAGGTGCTGAGCTGTTGGAGCAGTTTAAAGCTGATCTCGAAGCCGTAACTAACGAATAATTTACCGTTTAGTGCACTTGTTTTGAACGGTAAATCACCTAGGGGGCAGCCAGCGCTGCCCTTTTTTTATTTTTATACGCTCACCCGGTGCTGATAGCCATCTAACAAAAAAAAGCTCGTTACCTTGCGTAAAACACAGAAAAATTTACGTACATCCAGCGTTGAAGCGGAAAGAGTTATTAACCGTTACGCTACAAAATGAGTAAGGCTGGACACGCTCCGTTCGGTGGTCAGTGAAAGAAGAGGCACTAGGTTTTTAATCGTTAGCTGCCACGCTGCATAAGAGGAGATCGGCCATGACCGAAGAAGAATCCGAAAAGAATTACAGCTCTGGTTTGCCCGGCATACTAGGCGTGATCGACACTGCAATTAGCAAAATCGAGTCAGTCATACTGGCGATGGGGGTTTTGCTAATGGCGCTGAATACGGTCACTAATGTTATTGCCCGCTTTGTATTTGGCAATAGCATTATGTTTTCAGGGGAATTAAACCGTATTTTGATCATTATGATTACCTTTGCGGGTATCGGCTACGCTGCTCGACACGGTCGTCATATTCGTATGTCAGCCATCTACGATGCCTTGCCTGTCGGGGGGCGCAAGGTATTGATGATAGGTATTTCGTTCTTTACCTCCCTCGTCATGTTTTTCCTGCTGTACTACTCCGTGGTGTACATCCTCGATCTCCAAAGCAAAGGTCGCGTGTTGCCGTCACTCGGGCTACCTATTTGGATCATTTATATCTGGGTACCGATGGGTTTTCTCATTACGGGCATTCAGTACCTGTTAACGGCAATTAAAAACCTTACCTCTCGGGATGTATATCTCTCGACAGGGGTAGTTGACGGTTACAAAGACACCGAAACAGAAGTGTAAAGCAGGGCTTGCACTCTAGGGGAACGCTATGACGACGATAATGGTAGTCACCATGATTGCCCTGCTACTGCTGGGCTTTCCTATGATGATCCCGCTGATTACGGCAGCGGTGATCGGTTTTTATATGATGTTTAACGGCTTCGGCCAAATGGATACGCTGATTCAACAGATGATGGCGGGTATTCGGCCTGCTTCGCTGATTGCGGTGCCAATGTTTATATTGGCGGCAGATGTAATGACACGAGGTCAGTCGGCCAATCGCTTAATTGATATGGTGATGTCCTTTATAGGTCATATCAAAGGCGGTCTTGCGGTCAGTACGGCGGCCTCCTGTACGCTGTTTGGCGCGGTTTCTGGTTCTACTCAGGCAACCGTAGTAGCAGTGGGCTCACCGCTGCGACCCAAGATGCTAAAAGCGGGCTATTCTGATCCCTTTACGCTGGCACTGATCATCAACGCGAGTGATATTGCCTTTTTGATACCCCCAAGTATTGGCATGATCATCTATGGGGTTATTTCAGGAACATCCATTGGCGAGCTGTTTATTGCGGGTATTGGGCCAGGGCTTCTGATCCTGTTTATGTTTTCAGTTTATTGCATCGTTTACGCTGTGGTAAAAGGCGTGCCTACCGAACCCCGCGCTAGCTGGAAAGAGCGTGCTGTAGCTGTGCAAAAAGCACTGTGGCCGCTAGGCTTTCCAGTCATTATCGTTGGCGGTATCTACGGAGGCATTTTTAGCCCGACAGAAGCCGCTGCAGCTTGTGTGCTATATGCCGTATTGCTTGAGTTTGTGGTATTCCGTTCGCTCAAAATGAACGATATTTATGCGATTGCTAAATCCACCGGCTTAATTACCGCAGTGGTGTTTATATTGGTCGCTGTTGGTAATGGGTTCTCCTGGATAATTTCGTTCGCGCAGATTCCACAAATGATTTTGGAAGCGGTAGGCGTCAATGAAGCTGGGCCGACAGGCGTACTGATTGCAATCTGTATCTCTTTCTTTGTCGCTTGTATGTTTGTTGACCCGATTGTGGTCATTTTGGTGCTTACGCCAATTTTTGCTCCGGCAATTGCGGCGACCGGTCTGGATCCTGTTCTGGTAGGTATTTTGATTACGCTGCAGGTAGCCATAGGTTCGGCGACCCCACCCTTTGGCTGCGATATATTTACCGCGATTGCGATCTTTAAGCGGCCTTACTGGGAAGTCATCAAAGGCACACCGCCCTTTATCTTTATGCTGATTTTAGCGGCGGCGCTGCTGATCATGTTCCCGCAAATTGCGCTGTTCTTGCGTGATGTTGCCTTCCGCTAAGCAGTCACAAGGAGAACGCGGATGTTTAATCGCATTTTAATTCCCGTAGATGGCTCGAAAGGGGCGATTAAGGCGCTCGATAAAGCGGTTGGCCTGCATATGCTTACCGGTGCAGAGCTTTATTTGCTGTGTGTCTTTAAGCACCACAGCTTATTGGAAGCATCGCTTTCCATGGTGCGGCCGAATAAACTTGATTTGCCCGATGATGCACTGAAAGAGTACGCCACGGAAATTGCAGTCCACGCCAAGTCCTATGCCATAGAGATGGGGGCGGACAGCGCGCGAATAAGGGCGTTTGTGAAAGGCGGCCGCCCCTCACGAACCATTGTGCGCTTTGCCCGAAAGAGGGAGTGCGATTTAATCGTGATTGGCGCTCAAGGAACCAACGGTGAGAAAAACCTGCTGTTGGGTAGTGTCTCCCAGCGTGTGGCGGGTGCGGCACACTGTCCCACATTGGTCGTTTAAGACACCAAACTACTGAACTTAATAGCGGTCTTACTAACACCCGTTTTCTCAGGTAATGCAGCTTGAGGTGGCGGGTGTTAGTCTTTGAGCTACTCAAACATTTGGCGCGTTGCGCCGTTGGATAAGGTTTTTTACATGAAAGCATTGTTTTCTTCCACCGCCTTGGCGAGTTTGTTACTGGTTGCTCCGTTCGCGGCAGCGGCTCCTGAAACCGACGAACAGCGCCTTGCTTATAGCTTAGGTGTCACTCTAGGCGAGAGCATGCAGGCTGATATTGAAGACCTCGATCTAGATACATTTACGGACGGTATGCGCGATGTCTTTGATGGCAAAGAGTTGGCGTTAAGCGAGGAAGAAATGATGGAGGCGCTGGTCGCTTTCCAAGAGCGTTCTATGGCAGAGCGCGAGCAAGAAGCCGCTGAAATTGCCCAGCTTAATCTAGAGGAAGGTCAAGCTTACTTAGCGGAAAACGCTGAGCGTGAAGAAGTTGAAGTGACTGAGTCTGGCTTGCAGTATGAAGTGCTTGAGTCCGGTGACGGCGCAACTCCTGGCGCTGAAGACACCGTTGAAGTGAACTATGAAGGCATGCTGTTGGACGGCACCGTATTCGACAGCTCCTTTGAGCGTGGTCAGCCGGTGAGTTTCCAGGTAAATCAAGTCATTGAAGGTTGGCAGGAAGCGCTTCAACTGATGAGCGTTGGCGACAGCTGGATGCTATATATCCCTGCTGAGCTGGCTTATGGTGAAGGCGGCCAAGGCCCTATTGGTCCAAATGAAATGCTGACGTTCCGTGTTGAACTGTTAGGCGTCGAGTAAATGACACGTCCCGCCGCTTCTACATCTTGTTTTTTGGGTGCGCTGTTACTGCTGGGCAGCACGGTTGTTCACGCTGAAGCAGATGCCGTGCCTGGTGATTTACCTGCACTAAGCGCAGCGAGCGATCACGCGAGCGTGGTAGGTGTCTCTTCTGGCGGTTACATGGCCGCACAGTTGGCGGTTGCTTGGCCTGAGCGCTTTAGTGGTGTAGGTGTATTAGCGGCGGGCCCTTGGAGCTGTGCCCAGGGCGCGCTCAGTTTGGCCCTTAACCAGTGCATGAGCACCCGCCGTGGGTTGCCTTCCTTGGATGAGCTGGACCGTCGGCGCGAGCGTTACGAGTCGCTTGAGCAGGTGGGGGAGCGCGACGCATTAAGCCAGCTGCGTGCCTATGTATGGCACGGTGATGAAGATGACACGGTTTCTCCAGAGCTGGGGAGTTTGTTAGCAGAACAGTGGCAGCGCTGGCTGGCATCTTCAGAACAGCTGCGTTTCGTGCGCAGTGAGAACACAGGCCATGGCTGGCCCATCAAACTGCCGAAGCAGGCCAGCGCTAGCCCCCAGGCACTTGGCGACTGTCGCCAGGGCGGTGGTAGCCATGTGCTTGCCTGTGATGAGAACGTGGCTGGCGATATGCTCTCATGGATTTACCCTGAGCGTGAGGCTAATGCTAGCGAGGGCGAAGTGATGGCCTTTGATCAGTCGGAGTTCGCGGTTAAAGGCTTGGCTGATGTGGGGTATCTGTTTATTCCTGGGGCGTGTGAGGCGGGAGGGTGTCCTGTCACAATAGCCTTGCATGGTTGTCAAATGAGCGTTGATGCCATTGGCGATACGTTTGTACGCCACAGTGGTTTGAACCGTTGGGCAGCAGACCATGGTCAAGTGGTGCTATACCCGCAGGCGGAAAGCAGTATGGCTAATCCTCAGGGGTGCTGGGATTGGTGGGGCTTTGCCGAAAGTACTTGGCAGCTCAACCCGCTGCACGACACGCGTGATGGCACTCAAGCCAGAGCGCTAATGGCGATGCTTGAACACCTACAAAGCACGCCTTAATTCCAAGTACATCCTAAATCCAGATACTTCGTCGTGTATTTTGGCTAGCTACCTAACTCATTCTCCAGCGCTGACACTAAGCCGTGCGGTGCTGGGGAGTAGAGCACTCTCTGTAAAATTTCACCGTTGCGGTTAACCAAGAAAAGCGAGGCGCTATGGTCAATGGTGTAGGCCATGGCTGAATCGGGTGCCTCTACTCGCCGCCAAATAACGCCATAGCGTGCTGCTACATCTTCAAGCTGCTCTTGACTGCCCACCAAGCCGATAAACGCATCACCAAAGAACTGCATATACTCTTCCATGCGTGGCAGCGTATCGCGTTCAGGGTCAACCGTTATCATTATCGGCACCACGCGTTCGCGCTGTGCGTCGCTTAGCTGGGCCAATGCCTGGCGTTTAACGGCCTGATTCATTGGGCAAACATCTGGGCAGTAGGTGTAGCCAAATGAAACAATCGCAATGTCGTCTTTATCTAGCTGGGAGAGAGAGAAATCACCTTGAGTAGACGGCATTTCTATTGGTCCCCCCGTCACGTCATCGCTGTCTGACTGGAAAGCAAACTGGTAAAGGCCGATAGCCGAAATGGTCAGCAAGACAAGTATTAGCACTAAGCCCAGCCAGAGTGCTTTACGATTGTTTGGTTTAGCGGCCATACGTACTAACTCCTAATCACGTCAAAGTCGAACCAACTGCCCAACTTGCCTTCCGGTGTTTCCAGGATAACCCGCGCCCGCCAGGGCATCACGTCTTGCGTGCAGATACCGACTTGCCCTTGGCCATGAAAGTGCCCGGGTGCAGTAGCGGTTAATCCAAAACGGTGTAAGCCCATATCCATATCACGCCCAATAAAGTCGACCGTCACATGGCTTGGGTTGAGGCCCTCTACTTCTACATCCAGTGGCAGAATATCCAGCGCGTCGATACGGCCATCGGCATCAACGGTCAGTGTTAGGCGGCCTTTATCGCCCAGTACTGCCGAGCACGTACTGGTGTGTAGGTTGCAGTTGGCATCTGGTGTAAACCATGCAATATCACCATCATCGCGCAGCCAATTGGCAAACACGTACCACGTGCAGGCGGCCAGTGAGATGCCCGTGATGAGGATAAGCACTTTCAGTGCTGGAAAACCCGTAAAGTAGACAGGTTTAGGCAAGTTCTTCATGGCAGAATGGTCACTACGCAGGCCGTAAGATGGAAGTTAGTTTCATGGTAACAGTAATCGCACGGATGTCGCTGTGCTGGGATGTCGCAGTTAACAAGGAATAACAATGGAGAGCATTACTGGCGCACTTGGGCCACTGTTTTTATTGATTTTACTGGGCGCTGCCATTGGCTATGGTCGTTGGCCAAGTGCTACGTTCTGGCCGCAAATGGAGCGTCTGATCTACTTTGTGCTATTTCCAGCAATGCTGATAGGCACGCTGGCCACTGCAGATGTCAGCCAAGTACCGGTTGGGCGCATAGCGTTGGTATTGCTCGGCACGATGGGGGGTTTGGGTCTGTTGCTATGGCGCTGTCGTGGTTACCTTGGCTTAACGCCTGCGGCGTTCACGTCGGTGTTCCAAGGCGCCGTGCGTTTTAATACCTACGTGGGTGTCGCAGGAGCCGCGGCACTGCATGGCAGCATGGGGGCGACTACCGCTGCTGTGGCGGTGGCACTCATGGTACCGGTGGTGAACGTAATGTGCGTCGCAAGCTTTGTCGCGGCAGGGACGCTGGGCAGTGGAAGCCTTGGCCAAAGTGCCCTCGCACTGGCTAAAAATCCGCTGATTTTGTCCTGCCTGGCAGGTATCGGACTCAATCTTTCGGGGGTTGGTTTGCCCGGTTGGAGCGAGGATACCGTAGGATTATTGGGAGGCGCGGCGCTGCCGTTAGGGCTCATTGCTGTGGGCGTGGCGCTGCGCCCTGCAGCACTGCTACGGCTTGATCGTGGCGTGATAGCGACGAATAGCATCAAGCTGCTGTTAATGCCTGCGGTGGTGCTGCTATTAGCGTGGCTGGTGGGGCTGGACCCTATCAGTCGTGATGTGGCGCTGCTGTTTGCAGCGCTGCCTACCGCCACATCTGCTTACATTCTTGCTCGGCAGTTGGGAGGTGATGCAGAGCTTATGGCGGCAATTATTACCGGCCAGACGCTATTGGCGATGCTGACGCTGCCCGTCTGGTTGCAGTTAGTGGGGTAGTGTAAAAAAACTGTCTTAAAAATAAATAAAAAGTATTCGCATTTAGGTTGACGCGGTAAATGAGAATGATTATATTGTGATTGTCAGCGTTTAATGAGACGTTGGCAACCACGACAGAAACCGCCAGTTTCCTGTCATGGTTTCTCCCTCTCATTGCTAGTCACGGTCTTTTGCCGCTCCCGCTTGGAGCGGCTTTCTTTTTTTGATGCTCTACGTTTTTGTGATTTTCCTTGAGATGCCATGCGTAGGCTATGGTCAGCGTTTGATGAGGCGTTGGCAACCACGACGCTATTTCAAAGACCAGCGCCAGTTTCCTGTCATGGTTTCTCCCTCTCATTACTAGTCACGGTCTTTTGCCGCTCCCGCTTGGAGCGGCTTTCTTTTTTAATGCTCTACGTTTTTGTGATTTTCCTTGAGATGCCATGCGTAGGCTATGGTCAGCGTTTGATGAGGCGTTGGCAACCACGACGCTATTTCAAAGACCAGCGCCAGTTTCCTGTCATGGTTTCTCCCTCTCATTGCTAGTCACGGTCTTTTGCCGCTCCCGCTTGGAGCGGCTTTCTTTTTTTATAGCGGCATCTTTCTTTGATCTCGGTGAATACCTCCTCTGACGTTTGGGCAGACAATAGGCCAATCGCCTATGCTGATCATCTATCCAAAGCCAGGAGACATGCCATGCGCGTTGCCGTTTTTAGCGCTAAGCCTTATGACGAAACCTTCCTTACTCGTGCTAATGCCTCGAATCGACACGAATTAAGCTTTTTTGATGCGCGCTTGACCGTCGATACGGCGCCTCTCGCGAAAGGGTTTGAAGTTGTATGCGCTTTTGTAAATGACCATCTGTATGCGGACGTTTTAGAGCAGCTACACACGAGCGGCATACGATTGGTAGCATTGCGCTCGGCTGGGTTTAACCATGTTGACTTGGCGGCGGCCGAACGGTTGGGAATTACCGTGGTGCGGGTGCCCGCTTATTCGCCTCATGCTGTAGCAGAGCACGCGGCGGCCTTAGTGTTAAGCCTGAACCGCATGACCTATCGCGCTTACAACCGAGTGCGCGAGGGCAACTTTGCCCTAGACGGACTGCTGGGGTTCGATCTGCATGGCAAAACCGTGGGCGTGATTGGCACTGGGCAGATTGGCTTGATCTTTGCCAATATCATGCATGGCTTTGGCTGCCGAGTAGTTGCCAGCGATCCTTTTCCAAACCCGAATGCCGAGCCGTTTGTGGAGTACGTGCCGCTGGCGTCGCTCTATTCTCAGGCAGATATTATCTCGCTGCACTGCCCGTTAACACCCGATACTGATCACCTGATTAATGCCGATGCCATCGCGCAAATGAAGCAGGGTGTGATGCTGATTAATACCGGGCGTGGGCGAGTGGTTGACACCCAAGCGGTGATCGCTGGTCTGAAAAGCGGCAAAATTGGCCGCTTAGGGCTAGATGTTTACGAAGAGGAGGAGCAGCTATTTTTCGAGGATCTATCGCACAAAGTGATCGATGATGATCAGTTCATGCGCCTGACGACCTTTCACAATGTGCTGATTACCGGTCATCAGGCTTTCTTCACTACCGAGGCGCTGACCAATATTGCCGAAACCACGCTGGCGAATATTGATGCCTTTGAAAGTGGTAGCGGTACGCTGCATCGCGTCGTCTACGATAAGCGAACGTAAACGACGCTGAGCTATCTTTAGTCGCTGTGTTTAAACGTCACGGCGGTAAATCAAATCCCATACGCCGTGGCCAAGTTTCTCGCCGCGAGCTTCAAACTTAGTTAGCGGGCGAAAGTCTGGGCGTGGAACGTAGGGCGCTGTGTCGGCGCTGGCGGTATTCGCGTAGCCGGGGGCGGCGTCCATGACCTCGGCCATCCACTCGGCATAGGCTTCCCAGTCGGTCGCCAGGTGGAAGGTGCCACCAGGTTTTAAGCGCGTACGAATCAGCTCAACAAACGCAGGTTGCACAATACGTCGCTTGTGGTGCTTCTTTTTCGGCCATGGATCGGGGAAAAAGAGCTGTAGCGTGGTTAATGAGTCTTCAGGCAGACACTGCTCCAGCACCGCTAAGGCATCTTCGCGGTAAACGCGCAGGTTAGTTAGGCCGCGTTTATCTACCTCATCCAGCAGCTTGCCCACACCCGGCGCGTGAACCTCGATACCGATAAAGTCAGTATCTGGGTGGCGTTCGGCTTGCTCGATGAGTGAGTTGCCCATACCAAAGCCAATTTCCACCACGCGCGGTGCTTGGCGGCCAAACAGGGTGTCCAGATCCTGACGCCCATCGGCAATCGTCAGTCCTAAGCGTGGCCAAACGTCTTCTAAACCGCGGCTTTGCGCTGGGGTCATGCGCCCTGCGCGAATCACGTAGCTCTTAATCCCCCGCCGGTGTAGCGGGGCATCAGCATTTTCAGGGCCTGTGGTGTTGCTCTCAGCGCCAGCAGTGTTGTTGCTTTCAGGCGTGGTGTCGTTCGTATCGGTCATGGTGTCTCTGTATCAGCCGTTAATTCGGCCTGCAAAAGGCGAAGAGGGATCGGCGCTCTGGCGGCGTGGCATACGGCCAGCTAAGAAGGCATCGCGGCCAGCTTCTACGGCAAGCTTCATGGCGTTAGCCATACGCAGCGGGTCGCGGGCGTGAGCGATCGCGGTGTTGAGTAGCACGCCGTCACACCCTAGCTCCATTGCCATGGCGGCGTCAGAAGCGGTGCCGATGCCCGCATCGACCAGCACGGGTACACTGCTTTGCTCAACAATCAGGCGTACATTATGCGGGTTTTGAATGCCATGCCCCGAGCCAATCAGCGAACCTAGCGGCATGATGGCGCAGCAGCCCATGGCTTCTAGTTCACGTGCCACAATGGGGTCATCACTGGTGTACACCATGACGTCAAAGCCATCAGCCAACAGTGTCTCAGCAGCTTTTAGCGTCTCAACCACATTGGGATAGAGGGTGTGATCGTCGCCGAGCACTTCCAGCTTGACCAAGTTGTGGCCGTCTAGCAGCTCACGCGCCAAGCGGCAGGTGCGCACAGCGTCTTTGGCGTTGTAGCAGCCCGCGGTGTTGGGCAGCAAGGTGTAGCGTTGGGGGGAAACGACATCGAGAAGGTTGGGCGCGTCGGCATCCTGACCCAAGTTGGTGCGGCGCACAGCAAAGGTGACAATTTCCGCGCCGCTTTGGGCAATGGCCGCGCCGGTCTCGGTAAAGTCTTTGTATTTGCCAGTACCCACCAGCAGGCGGGAGCTGAACTCGCGTCCAGCAACGGTAAACGGTGTATCAGTCAGTGGCGTCATAGCGGTTCCTTTTGAAAGCAAAAACGGTGATGGGCTACGCTAGCCGCCGCCGATGGCGTGAACGACTTCTATCTGGTCGCCATTGGCTAAATGCGTTTGAGCAAGCTGGCTTTTGGGCACGATCTGTTCGTTAATTTCCACAGCGATACGGCGCCCGGTCAGGCCTAATTGCTCAATTAGATCAGCGGCGCTAAGGCCAGCTGCCAGCGTATGCGATTCGCCATTGAGCGTCAGTTGTATCGACTCATTAGGAGTAGGCATAACGGTAAGTGTCCCATTCGGTGAGGCAAAACATTGTCTATTGTAGCGGTTTCGCACCGCTCAAGGTATGTGACAACGTTAATCATCTCAGTGAAATATCGAGGGCGTATGTCGAGTACTTATCTCAAGTATTTATAACGAGTATTTATAAACAGGAGTAACGCATGCAGCGAGCAGACAAACCCTGGTGGTGCCTAGTCGCACTCTCAGGAGCATTAATGGTGATACTAGGCGCCTATGCGGCTCACGGGTTGGCATCGCGTACCACTACTGCCATGGTCGACATCGTTGAAACTGGCGTGCGTTACCAAGCGTGGCATACGTTGGCCATGTTAGCGGTACTGGCTTGGCGCAGCCAGTGCCCTCAGCCAGGGCAGCGCATCGTGCTAGCGCTATGGGCGTTGGGTATCACCACATTTTCGGGCTCGCTTTACCTAATGGCCCTAGTAGGGCTTAGCGTTGGTATTGTAACGCCCATCGGTGGTTTGCTGCTGATGGCAGGCTGGTTAGGCTTAGCCGTCACTGCGCTGCTCAGCCGTTAGCGCGGTGGTTAGCCAGTTGGGCTGTTTGGCAGCGCATAGCTAGCGGTAATATGCGCAACCGGTTTAGTGTCATCGCTGGCAGAGAAAATCTGCACTTCGCCTACCGCTAAACGGCGGCCTAACTTGATGAGTTTGGCGTGAGCAACAATATCGTGCTCGCCGGAAGCGGCGCGTAAGAAATGGCAGTTCAAGTCACTGGTGACCGCCATGGCTTCGGGGCCTATTTGCGCCAAAATGGCCACATACAACGCCACATCAGCAAAGCCCATCATGGTCGGACCAGATACCCTGGGGCCAGGGCGAAGGTGTTGCTCACCGATGGTTAGTCGCAGGGTGGCGCTCATCGCACCAACGCTTTCAATTCTGCCCATCCGCTGGGGAAACACCTCATCTAAAAAGTGTTCAATCTGCTCGGCAGTCATTACGGTCATTATTATTGTCCTTTATAAAAAAGCCCCGAGGCATGCGCCTCGAGGCTGATGATACCGCAAAGCGCGTTTACTTCGCCTTATGCACCTGACGCCACGCGTGAAGTAGCGGTTCGGTGTAGCCAGAAGGCTGTACGCGGCCTTTGAACACCAAGTCAGAGGCTGCTTTAAAGGCGGTTGAGCCTTCGAAGTCGGCGCTCATGGCCGTGTAGGTGGGGTCGCTAGCGTTCTGCTTATCAACCACTTTAGCCATACGCTTAAGCGTTTCTTCCACTCGCGGCGCATCGACAATGCCGTGGTGCAGCCAGTTGGCGATATGTTGGCTGGAAATACGCAGCGTAGCGCGGTCTTCCATTAGGCCAACGTTATGAATGTCCGGCACTTTCGAGCAGCCCACGCCATGCTCAACCCAGCGCACCACATAGCCCAGAATGCCCTGGCAGTTGTTATCCAACTCTTGCTGAATCTCTTCATCCGACCAGTTAGCGTTTTCGGCTACTGGCACGGTGAGCAGGTCATCTAAAAAGTCGGGTTCGCCTTGGGCTTCCAGTTCGCGCTGTACGTCCGCTACGTTGACTTGGTGGTAGTGAAGCGCATGTAGCGTAGCCGCCGTTGGAGAAGGCACCCATGCCGTGTTAGCACCCGCTTTCGGGTGGCCAATTTTTTGCTCCAGCATGCTATGCATCAGATCCGGCATCGCCCACATACCTTTACCGATTTGAGCACGACCACGCAGGCCACACGCTAAGCCTACCTGCACGTTGTTCTTCTCGTAGGCGGTGATCCACGCAGCGCTTTTCATATCGCCTTTGCGAACCATCGGGCCTGCTTCCATGGCGGTGTGCATTTCGTCACCGGTGCGGTCAAGGAAACCGGTGTTGATGAACACAACACGAGAAGCCGCTTCAGCAATACACGCCTTCAAGTTGACGGTGGTGCGGCGCTCTTCATCCATGATGCCCATTTTCAGGGTGTCACGGCTCATGCCTAAGATGTCTTCAACGCGACCAAACAGCTCGTTGGCGAACGCTACTTCTTTCGGCCCGTGCATTTTCGGTTTCACGATATACACTGAGCCAGCGCGGGAGTTGCGTGGCTGATCGGCGTCTTTCTTCAGATCGTGCAGTGACAGCAGCGAGGTCACTACCGCGTCCAGAATACCTTCCGGCAGTTCGTTGCCATTTTCGTCCAGGACGGCAGGCGTGGTCATCAGGTGGCCAACGTTGCGCACGAACATCAGCGAACGACCCGGCAGTGTAACGGTGCTGCCATCAGTGGTTTGCCAAGTACGATCGGCGTGCAGCGTCCGCTTGAAGGTTTTGCCGCCTTTGTCGATGCTCTCTTCCAGGTCGCCCTTCATCAGGCCAAGCCAGTTGCTGTAAACACCGACTTTATCTTCAGAGTCGACAGCAGCAACGGAGTCTTCACAATCCATAATCGCGGTCAGTGCCGCTTCCACCACCACGTCTTTCACGTGAGCGGGGTCGGTTTTACCGATCGGGTGGCTGTCGTCGATCTGGATTTCCAGATGCAGGCCGTTGTTAGTAAGCAGGATAGCTTCAGGCGCGGATGCATCGCCGTTAAAGCCGATCAGCTTGCCGGAATCTTTTAGGCCGGTTTCACGACCGCCTTCCAGACTAACGACCAAGTGGCCATCACGAATAGCGTATTTCACCGCATCGCGGTGAGAGCCAGTGGCCAGTGGGGCAGCACGATCAAGCACACCACGGGCATAAGCGATAACTTTTTGGCCACGTTTCGGGTTGAAACTGGTGCCTTTTTCAGCGCCATCTTCTTCTGAAATCGCATCGGTGCCGTATAGGGCATCGTACAAACTACCCCAGCGAGCATTAGCGGCGTTTAATGCATAGCGGGCATTGCTCACAGGCACCACCAACTGCGGGCCTGCTTGAACAGCCACTTCACGATCTACATTGGCCGTGGTGGTTTTAACGCTATTCGGCGCATCCACTAGGTAACCAGCGTCTTTTAAGAAGCTGCGGTAAGCCTGCATATCGCTAACCGGGCCCGGATTTTCACGGTGCCAGGCATCCAGTTTTTCTTGGAGCGTGTCGCGCTCTTCAAGCAGTTGGCGATTTTTCGGTGTCAAATCATGGAACAGGGCGTCAACGCCAGCCCAAAAGGTGTTTTCGTCAACACCAGTGCCCGGTAAAGCCTGCTCATTGATGAAACGGTCCAGGTCTGCTGACACCTGTAAACGGTGACGCGTGATACGCTCGCTCATGGGGTTCTCCTGTAAAGGTGCCCGTGGGATATTATCGTGCCACGGTCAGGGTAAATATATATTTATGGAAAATACTTCCACAACTGCGCGGGCATGTAAACAGCCGATGCCGTAAAGCAGCAAAATGCTCGACCAAATGATGAGAGCGACAGTGGTCTCCGCTGTCATTCAGCCAATGGATAGGTGGCGTTCACGGAGAGACGTTAATGCATAATTTCCAACACCTGGAAGGCTTGTTTAGGCAAGCAGCAGGCGAGTCATCGCTCTCCCAGCTTCGGCCGGGCGACACGCTAACGGACGCTGTGCATGACTATTTTCGCCACTACGGTTTAGAAACGCTATTAAACGACACCAGCGAAGTGCACGCGGGATTTATTGATACTGGACGCTTTGCTCTGTGGTGCCAAGTATGGAGCCCGCCTGTTCCCACTGGCACCGCGTTTGTGATTCATGGTTACTTTGACCATTTAGGCCTTTACCGCCATTTGCTCGGCTGCCTGCTGGCCAAAGGGTGGCGAGTGGTGTTGTGGGACCTTCCTGGTCACGGTCTTTCCAGCGGCCCACGCGCTGATATTGACGATTTTGACGACTATCAGCACTGCCTTGCGCATTTACAGACGACATTGCAAACCCAGGGCATGGCCCCTACGCCGTGGCTAGGTGTTGGGCAGAGTACGGGGGCGGCCATCTTGGCGACCGATGCGCTCACCCGTCGTGAAACGGCAGGCTGGGCCGGTATTGTGCTGCTAGCGCCATTGGTACGCCCCTGGCGCTGGAGTCAGTCTAGCTGGCTGCACTTGATTGCCAGCCCTTTTCTAAAGGAGCTACCACGTAAGTATCGCCCCAATTCCACTGATGAGCAGTTTACGGCGTTCCTACGTGACCAAGACCCGCTGCAACCTGAACGGTTAAGCGTCGCCTGGATAACCGCGATGCGACGTTGGATGCCCCGTTTACTAGCGTTGGAACCTAACCCGCTGCCGACGCTTATTTTACAGGGTGAGCAAGACCTTACCGTCGATTGGGAGTGGAATTTAGCGGTATTGGAGGAGAAATTTCCTAATGCCGAGGTCCACCGCCATCCAGAAGCCCGGCATCACTTAGTTAACGAGGCCGATCCCATTCGTGAAGTGTTGTTTGAAGCTCTTGATAGTTTCGTAGATAACGTTGTTGAGAGTGTTCAATAACGTAAATGTTTAAAGCTCAGGGGGGCAGCTTGAGGCTAGGGCGCCAGAGCGCGCCCTGCCTCGTGCTTAATTTCGCTACTGAGTTTCGCTACTGAGCGTTCAGGAAGTCCTCCACATTGAGCAGTATCAGCTCATTATCATCAGCGCGTCCTTGCTGGCGGCCAATCGAGAAAGGATAGTTGTTGTCATTGGCGACCACGATAGTGCTCTCATCGACGCGATCGACGTTCTCAATGGTCACAAAGGGAAAGTTAAAGGTGCCGTTGATCGTGCCGCGGGGTGCGATGCCATCTGGATCCTGGATGTTCATCAGGTCTATATAGGCGATTTTCTCAAGCACTCCCTGCTCGTCTGTACGGTCGAGGTCGATAAGATAGATACGTTTGAACTCAGCGGGGTTGTCTGCCCACTCTTCTCGCGGGTCACCCTGACGGCTATCACGCTCGATAATCAGGCCGCGTGTTCCGCCAATGAGGTTGAAATCGCCAATAGCATGATCCGCTGATTCCAAGGGATAGTAGCGGGTTGTGTCGCCCCACTCTCCGGTTTCAGTGTCGAGCTCGAACATTCTTAATACGGGAGTGCCATCAATGGTTTCCGGGGCGTTGGCGTTGCTGTCCCAGATCGGTTTTTCCAGCAAGGGATAGAGCGTTGTTTGATCTTCGGAAAGCGCCATGCCTTCATAGCCGCCGGAGCGAAACACCACCACCTCATCAGCGAGAGACGCGCCAGGGTTCGGGGTAAGGGCAAAGGCATTGTCAGGTGAGCGCATCAGAGTGCCGTCGGGGTCTGTGGCCAACACTTGCAGCACTTCACCCTGATTATCGACCTGGATAATCCAGGGGCCAAACTCATCGCCAATCCAGTAGCTATCGCCCACCGGCTGTATCGACTCAATATCGAAATCAGCGCCGGTTAAAAAGCGACCAGGAGTGGCTTCATTCATAATCGGGAAGGGCACTTTACGGTTTGGGTCCGATAGTTGAACAGTCTCCTCGACGATGACACGCCCGGTGTCCCAGTCAGTCTTTATGATGTTAAACATCAGAATGACGTCAGAGGAGTTGGCTTTAGAGCCAAAGCCATTATCGGTTAATACCAAGAAACGGTCATCGCCTAGCGAGCGAATACCTGAAAACCCCTGCAATGGCTGGCTGGGGAAAGGTAGCGCTAAGCCGGTGGCTTGAATGTTGGTATACAACTGCTCAGCACGGCCCTCTGGGCCAGTAAAACGGCCTGAAACGTTGTAGTGCTCAGCAGCGCCGGAAGGAGCCGCCACAAAGGTGCTGCCGGGTAGCTGGGCATGGCCGGACAATGTGGCGCTAAAATCCTGCTGGGCGTGTGCCGCACTGGTAAATACAAAGGCGAATAGGGCGGTCGCTAGTAACGGCTTGGTCATCACGGTTTCACCATTTAGGAAGAGAAAGTAGAGCAGCTTCAGCTTTTGCTAATTTTCACCCGTAATAGTGATAGTTGAATGACAAGGTGCAGACGTTTTAATGGCAGCAGGGTTTCACGTCGCGTTTGGCCCTGAGTCGTAAAATACGCCTTGCTCAAAAGACACAAATATTAAATGGTGGGACTTTAAGATACGTTCTTATAAAAAAGAGGAAATGGTAATGGCGTCATCAGTAGCAAAAGTTCTCGTATTAGCGGGCAGTGCCCGTGAAGGTTCGCTTAATAAACAGCTCGCGAAGCTTGCTGCCAAGCGCATTGAGGTTTTGGGTGGAAAGGCAACCTTTATCGATTTAAAAGACTACCCTTTCCCGCTGTTCGATGAGGACATTGAAGTCCAAGGCATGCCTGATAATGTACTGAAGCTGCGCGAAATACTGGCCGATCACCAAGCGCTATTGATCGCCTCGCCGGAGTACAACGGTTTTATTACGCCGTTGCTGAAAAACACGTTAGATTGGCTCTCCAGGCCTTACAACGATACGCCAGGGCTTGGATTATTCGCCGGTAAGTGGGCAGCGCTGGTGGCGGCTTCCCCTGGTGGGCTGGGCGGTATTCGAGCACTGCCCCTTGGACAGCAGTTGTTGGCTAATCTGGGGTTGGTCGTACTGCCGCAGCCACTATCATTGCCGAAGGCAGGCAGTGCGTTTAACGAGTCAGGCGCGCTAAAGGATGAGGCAACGGGTGGAAAGCTCGACGCCTTATGCCAACGGCTTGTCGATGTAATGGCCAATGACCATCGCTAGGCACCTTTCAACAGCCTATCCAACTGCCGGTAGCCGATAGCCTCGATAAAGTGAGGCTGGGTGGGCTTGGGTTCGCCTTGTAAGTCGGCCAGGGTAAGCGCGACCCGCAGGACGCGGTGGTAAGCGCGGGCAGAGAGTTTGAGTTTTTCCAGCACGCCTGCCAACCAGGCGCGCTCTTCATCGTTAAGCGCGCAGGCGGCTTCTAAGGCTTTGCCGCTTAGCTGGCTATTGAGTGCGCCTCGCGCCATTTGGCGCTCTCGGGCGGCCATCACTCGCTCGCGCACGGCGCTGGAAGGTTCGCCTTGGGTTTGGGCGGTGAGTTGCTCGGGCGGCAGGGCGGGCACTTCCACTTGCAGGTCAATGCGGTCTAGCAGCGGGCCAGAAAGGCGTGCCTGATAGCGCTGAATCTGGCTGGCGCTGCACTGGCAGCGCTGACGCGGATCGCCCAGGTGGCCGCAGGGGCAGGGGTTCATAGCGGCAACGAGCTGAAACTGTGCCGGATAACGGCGTTCATGACTGGCGCGTGAGAGGTGAATTTCCCCCGTTTCCAGTGGCTGCCTTAACACTTCTAAGACGTTGCGGGAAAACTCCGGCAGCTCGTCTAAAAACAGCACGCCGTGGTGAGCAAGCGAGATTTCCCCAGGTTTGGGCTTTGAGCCCCCACTGTCATTTTCAGCAATTGATGCGACCCTCAGGGCGTAATATCGGGCTATTATGGTAGTCTGTACAGGATTGAGTGCGACAGAATTAATAGCAATTGATGCGACAGGCCTTGTTTTATTCAACATTTGGTGCGACTACCCATGCCACTGCCTACATCCGTTCGTAAAATCGGCCCTACCCGACGAAGTGTGTCTGGCTACTATGCCTTTCGCGGGGAGGAGTCTATTGCGTTCGAGTCGACGCTCGAACGTGATTTCCTCATCAAGGCTGACTTTGATGTGAGCGTCCTTGGTGTGATTTCCCAGCCGTGCGAGATCCCGTTTCATCATCCCGTGACCGGTAGGCGCTACACCTACACACCTGACTATTTGGTTTATTACCGTCTCGGTAACCGTCATTACAGGGATTACCCAAAACCTCTCCTGGTGGAGGTCAAACCACGGGAAAAGTGGCAAGCACATTGGCGTGAATGGTCGCCTAAATGGAAGGCGGCGATGCGGCATGCCAACAACGAGGGCTGGGCGTTTCGCATTCATGATGAAAGCCGCATTCGTGATAAGACCTTGGACAACATTACCTTCCTAGCGCGCTATAAGCGGATGGTGTTTCCCTCTGTCGAAAGCCAGGCAGTCCTCAACACGGTGAGGGAAATGGGGGTGGCGACCTTGGATTACCTGCTTTCTCGGTACTTTATGGGCGATATTTACCGGGCAGAGGGGATTGCGCATTTATGGCATCTACTGGCGACTCGGCAGTTAGATTGCGATATGGCCCAATCCTTCAGTCCTCTATCAGAGGTATGGGTACCCGATTATGAATAACCATCGTGGCAGCGCAACTGAACCCAATAACGGCGTCGCCCAAACACGCCAACACTTGCAGATTATGGTGGGTGAGCAGGTTCAGAAAGATGGCACCGTTTACCGAATTTCCCAGGTGCTCGATTTTGAGACAGTCATTGGCATTGCCGTTGAGTCCGGGCGTAGTTGCCCGCTTCGCATCAAAGAACTAGCGCCTCTCAATAGCGGGTCCGTATCCCCTGAGCAGGATATGTCCGAGATTGGGGATGCCGATTGGCGGGAGGCCGAGCATCGCTTTTCCATCATTAAGCCCTTGGTGGATCGCCATACGGTGGGGCGGGATGCAGCGGAGGAGCGTGCTAAACAAACGGGGGTTGATACGGCTACGATCTACCGTTGGTTGAAGCGGTATAAAGCGACGGGCTCGGTGCTTGCATTAATTCCTCAAAAGCCAGGGTGGAAGAAAGGAAAGTCGCGTATCCCCGCGCATGCCGAGGCGGTGATTCAGGAAGTCATCAAAGAGGTGTATTTGACGCTGCAGCGTCCGTCCGCACAAAAAGCGGTACAGGAAGTCATGCGGCGCTGCCATGAGCGGCGCATCGACCCGCCGAGCCCTGGTACCGTTCGTGCTCGTCTGCGCGACATCCCAGAGCGCGACCGATTGCGTGGGCATGGCTTTAGAGAAAAAGCGATTAATAAGTTTCAGCCGGCGGCCGGAAAATTTCCCAATGCGGACTATCCGTTAGCCGTCATGCAGATTGACCACACGCCTGCCGATATTATTTTGGTCGATGACGTATATCGCAAACCGATTGGCCGTCCATGGATTACGCTGGCCATGGACGTGTGTACTCGCATGGTCACGGGGTATTACTTATCGTTTGACCCGCCCTCTGAAACATCTGTCGGCATGTGTGTGGCGCACTCCATGCTTCCTAAAGATGAGTGGTTGCTACTGCATAATGTGGAGGCTGAGTGGCCGGTATGGGGCACACCCGCCACGATTCATGTCGATAACGGCCCAGATTTTCGCTCTGAGACGTTTAGGCGCTCATGCCTAGCCTATGGGATCAACCTTGAGTTTCGGCCTGTTAAGCAGCCTCGTTACGGTGGCCACATTGAGCGGGTGCTGGGGTCTCTTCTCAAAGAAATTCATAACCTGCCTGGGACGACTTTCTCCTCCATTAAAGAGAAAGAGGGGTACGATCCAGAGAAGCACGCGGCCATGACGAAAAGCGAGTTTGAAGAGTGGCTGGTGACGTTGATTTGCAAGGTTTACCACCAGCGCCTTCATTCTGGGATTGGTATGTCGCCGATGAAGAAGTGGGAAATTGGTGTGTTTGGCAATGCGGATGTGCAGGGAGTGGGATTAGCGCCGAGGCCTGCTGACAGGCTCTCTGTATTGCTCGATTTTTTGCCCAGCTTTCAGCGTACGATCCAGACCTTTGGTGTGACCATCGATGG
Source organism: Halomonas sp. IOP_6 (assembly GCF_021151565.1). NCBI lineage: Bacteria > Pseudomonadati > Pseudomonadota > Gammaproteobacteria > Oceanospirillales > Halomonadaceae > Halomonas > Halomonas sp. IOP_6. Next base: position 218,100 of record NZ_JAIRBO010000004.1, read on the forward strand.
CATAAACTATTACGATGAAGCGCTAAGACCTTGGATCAATGCCAAAGATCCAGACATGCCAGACAAGAAACGCACCTTTGTTTTCCGGCGCGACCCTCGCGACATTAGTGTCATTTGGTTCAAAGACCCGGAGCTCGGGCACTATTTTCGCGTGCCCTTTGCCAATCTTGCCCTCCCCTCGATGAGTGTTTGGGAGTATGCCCAAGCTAAAGCGCGCCTTCGGCAGGAAGGAAGAAACTCGGTCAATGAGACTGAAATTCTACGCGCTATTAGTGAGCTGCGAACCCATGTGGAGGAGTCGCAAGCACGTACTAAGCGAAGTCGCCGTCAGGCACAACGACGTAAAGAGCATGAGAAGAAGGTGACGCCTGCAGATCCCCTTTTACATGCGCCCTCAACTGCGGCCCCTAAAGAGACACCCGCTCAAGGGGACGGTCTTTTAACGGGTGATATCGATGTGAACTGGGACATAGCATGAGCACACACCTTCATCCTGATCTTCGTCACGTCTTGGGGCTGTCCGCTAAAGAGCGAATGGAGTTTATGGATCAACCGCGCTGGTTGGGCTATCCATTGGCCAATCGTGTCATTGAGGTCATGCGTGGGTTGATGGAGAAGCCCAGTCGTCCTCGTATGCCTAACCTCTTGCTCGTGGGTGACTCCAACAACGGAAAGACAACCATCGTTCAACGGTTTCGTAAGCAGTACGGTGAAGGCTACGTGAATGAAGACGTAGAGCCCGTGAAGCCTGTTGTTGTCACTCAGGCTCCCCCGAGTGCCGATGAGAAAAGTCTGTATATCGCAGTGCTAGAGAGTTTCTGGGCTCCCTACCGGCCTACAGATCCTGTTCCCAAGCTGCGCTACCAGGTGATTCATCAACTGCGTGCTTGCCATACCCGCTTGTTGATCATCGATGAGTTTCACTCTCTGTTAACCGGTGGTGCTGTTAAGCAGCGCGAAACGATGAATGCCATTAAGCTTTTATGCAATGAGCTAATGATTCCCATCGTTGGTGTGGGGACGCAAGACGCTGTGCGTGTGCTGCATTCAGACCCACAGCATGCGAGTCGCTTTGATGTGGTCGCGTTACCAAAGTGGGAGCTCAATCAGGAGTTTCAGAAGCTGCTCGCTGGCTTTGAGAAGATATTACCGCTCAAACATCCTTCCCAACTGCATGAGCCCCAATTGGCGACCCAGCTCCACGCGATCTCTGGCGGCAATTTTGGCGACCTGCACCGGCTGCTGATTGAGTGTGCCAATGCCGCTATTTTGTCCGGGGCTGAGCGCATCGATGAGAAAATTATTCAGAGTAAATCATGGGTGCGACCTACCCGTGGCATTAGGGAAGTGATGCTGTAATGCCCTGGGCGCTGAGTGTGCCTCTGTTGCCTGAAGAGTCGCTTTCTTCATGGCTGGTACGGGCGGCGTTGAGACAGGGGTGTGATCCCTTGTCGCTCACTGGGGCTATCTGGCCAACATGGCGTATATGGACAAGGGATATTGATAGGGAAATTCCCCTCGTAAGAATGCGCCCATTAGTCAATGCATCGGGGATATCGTCCGCTGAGTTTCAGAAAGCTGGGATGCGGGACGATTGTGAGAAAGTGGCCGGTTACTCATTACTGGAAACGCGGACTTGGCCCTGGTTGTTGGCACTCGGCAGCCGAAATCGAACTCGCCATGGAGGACAACAGATTTGTGCATTGTGTTTGGCAGAGGACTCAGCCCCCTACTTGCGCCGACACTGGCGATTCGCTTGGCACACTGGGTGCCGCTTTCATGGGGTGCAACTGATAGATGAGTGCCCGGTATGCAAGGCCCCTATAGAGCCTCATCGCCTGTCAGCAGAAGATCAACATTTAGCTCAGTGCAGCCGGTGTTATAACGATTTTAGAAAGGCGGTATGCACGTCGCCTTTACCAGAAGCGTTCAGTTTCCAAGTGATGGCTGATCGTGCTTTAACAAGAAGCAACGTGACGTTTAGGGAGGCCCCTATCGCACCCGCCGATTGGTTTTCTATGGTGACCTTCTTTGTTGGCGTTGTTCGGCGTGCAAGTCGGCGGCCTGCGTCACCCCTCGCAGATGCGCTTCTAACATTGGGCATTTCGATGACGGATAGCCAAATGCCTGTGTCTGGGTTGGCGTTTGAGCTGCTGCCTGTCAACGAGCGTTGTGCTTTATTAGCGGCGGTGGAGCGTTTGCTCAGCATAGGCGTTGAAGAAACGTTTAGCGCTCTGGTCGCTTGTAATGTCAAAACGAGCGCGCTTCATGATCCCCGAAAGTCACCCCCCGTTATGTTGTTGCCGTTGTTATCGCGGTTATCTCATCACCCCCATGGGCCGCATCGCCGCCGTGCTCTACCGGCTCATCGCCCCATGTCGGAACGCGCAGTGAGAGCCTCATGGGCGCGCTTAAAACGGAGAATGAAAGCGGAGCCAACCTCTTGAAGCAACACAAAACGGTCGACTGCGATGAGTGTGGTCGAGAAGTCTCCAAATTGTGGCGACGCCATAAAGGGCATGGTTACTGTTCAACTTGCTATGCTCGTGTGTTTAAGCGGCGAATGTGCCCACGATGTGGTGAGTTAGCCCGTCTGCCTAAGAATGACCCAGACGCCGTCTGTCGTCAGTGCAACGTCGACAAACCGTGTGCACGATGTGGAAAAGCCCGTTCAGACTACAACATCGGCAAGGTCACTCCCTACGGCCCTGTCTGTATCGCCTGCGCTCCCTATTTCAAAGAACCAGAGCCCTGCGAGGCGTGTGGGAAAGCATCTCAACGTCTTACCCGAGTGGCGCGTATGGGGCATGATCATCGCTTATGTCCACGCTGTTCGACAGCAGACCACGGTACCTGTTCTGCATGTCGTCGACATCGCTTATTGGTCATGACATCCAGCGGTGACGCATTGTGCAAAGCCTGTAATGAGCAAGGGGAAATTGCCTGTCCATTGTGTGGTAATCCCATGCCAGCGGGTCGAGGCGATGCCTGTGAGCCCTGCTATTGGACGCGCACATGTCGTAAGCGGATCATCATTGGCCAAGCCGGTATCACCACCAAAGCGTTACGTGAGGCCTTTGGGGAATTTGGTGAATGGCTGATTCGTACCACAGGGCCGCATAAGGCTGCCCTCAAGATCAATCATTTCTTCTCGTTCTTCCTTGAGATCGACCAGGCATGGTCACGGATACCGAGCTATTCGGAGCTGCTTCATCACTTCGGTGCGGAGGGGTTGCGGCGTGTAAGACTTCCTATGCGATGGCTGCATGAAGAGCAAGGGGTAGAGCCGGATCACCAAGCAAAGAAGATCGACTCAGAGAAACGACGTATCAAAGCGTGTCTCAGGTCTATGCCGTCCGCTTCTTTATCAGAAAAAGCGCTGCATGCTTATTGGCAGCAATTGGAAACCCGTATAGAGGCGGGCAAAACGTCCCACACCTCCGCACGACTTGCACTAAGAGCGGCAGCCGCATTGCTACTCGCTACTGACCGGGAGGGGCAGCGCCTGCCTCAACAGGGCGATGTGGACAACTATTTGCAGGCGGTGCCCGGACAAGCAGCCTCGGTCACGGGGTTTACTAATTTCTTAAATCGCCAACATGCCACCACGTTGGCTCCTCGGGTGGATGTAAAACGGGCAAGAAAGCGGCGAAAAGAAACACTAGCCCGCACCCTGATGACGATGGCCCGGTGTGCTGATCAAGGAGAGGCCTGGAGGGAGGCATGGATCGTTGCTGCCATGGAGTATTTCCATGACACAAAATTAACGCAGAAAATGCTTCGACAACAGACCGTAGAGCGGACGACAGACGGGATACAGGTGGTAGTGGGTGGCGTTACCTACTGGCTGCCTCTGGATATTGAGTGCTAAGACACTGATAGCGCGCAGTCACTTGGAGGGCCCCGCGACTCTGTAGGCGAATGTCGCCCCGCCGTTTGGACGGGGCTATGGCTCTCTACCTATATGCCAGGGCTCAACGGGGTGCCAAAAGGCGTGTCATGACCGTTGAGATGACGTCAAAACCAGGTCTTCATAAATGCCCTTGATAGCCTTCTCTTCTGGGCTGTGGCGCTGTGGCTCCTGTTCCTGCTTTGGATGTAGTGGGGTTATAAGCCCGTTAGAGAGTGACAGGACATCGCTGAGCTGCTCGTAATCGAGGTTTACGTTATCGACATTGTATTGGTTAAGGCGTGTCATGGTCTCTGTGAGTGCGGTCATACTGTGCTCTTCTTCTCCAAGCGGCGGAAAGGCTTGAATCAGCGGCTGACCGCCTTCCCAACCTATCTTGATCGGCTGATTGATGATGTTGACTTGGGTGCCGGGTGGAATGCGGTCAAATATAGATTCGATGTCTTTGGGTAACATGCGGATACAACCTCGGCTTGCGCGCATGCCAATGCCATCGGGCTGGTTGGTGCCGTGAATCAAATAGCCATCGAAGCCTAGGATGATGGCATGGTCTCCTAGCGGGTTATCGGGGCCGGGTGGCACAACGCTGGGCGCGGTTTCACCGCGTGCTTCCGCTTCGCGTTTTACCGACTCAGGCGGGTACCACGCGGGGTTTTTAATGTTCATGGTGGTCTCGGTCACGCCTAGAGGAGTATCAAACCCTTCGCGACCAATGCCAATAGGATAGGTCTCAACACGCGGTGTCTCACCGTTTTTGACATCTGGGTAGTAGTAAAGCCGCAGCTCGGCGATATTGATGACGATCCCAGTACGCTCCACATTCGGCAGAATAAAACGTCCCGGAATAGTCACTTCCGTGCCCACCCCTGGAACCCAGATGCTAACCTCTGGGTTTGCACGGATCATCTCCAAATAGCCAAGGTTGTGACGCCTGGCAATATCTATCAAGGTATCGTCGTAATCCTTTACGATAAAGGTGTCAGCCTCTCCGATAATATTACCTTCCTCTGGTAGCGGGTAATGCCCTTTGGGCCATTCCGTCTCCTGGGCAGTGGAAGGTTGTGCCGCCATGGCGACAGGGAGCCATGCCAGAAACGAAACCATCACACTCACGATGAAGCCGATCTGCATTGGCCATGGGAGGAATCTCTTAAGTATTGCTGCGTTCTTTGCCAAGAGCATCGCTAGGTTCCTTTTTCATCTAATGCGTCGTTTTTTGATCGAGATAAGTTCAGTTGTAACCCGAGCAGTGTCAGCACCGCAGCGAGTATCCAAGCGGGGCCACTACCGGTGCGTGTGAAAGGAGTTAGGCCCTGCATCGGGGTCACCTCGCCAGTTAAACTGGCCGGTTCAAACTGTGGGGCACGGGCTGTGACGTGGCCTTGTGAATCGATGATGGCCGTCACGCCATTACTGGTAGCTCGAAGTAGGTGACGACCATTTTCTAAGGCACGTAGACGCGCCATTTGAAGATGTTGGTGTGGGCCAATGGAGCGCCCAAACCACGTATCGTTGGAAACCGTTAATAGCAGCTCGGCATTACGCGCCTGTTGGGCGACATGGTCGGCAAAAATGATTTCGTAACAAATGGCATTGCCAATGGTGGCTCCAGCCACGTGTAACGGAGCCTGTTCGCCTGTCCCTGGGGTCAGGCGAGGTACTGGCAAGTCGAAAAAAGCAAGGGTGCCAGCGAGGAGACTTTGGAATGGCAAATACTCGCCAAAGGGCACCAAGTGCGCCTTCTGGTATTCGCCCTGCACATCATTTAGCCCTATGACGCTGTTATAAGAGCGCCCTTCACTGTCGCGTTGCAAAATGCCGGTCAACAAGGCGGTGTCAGGCCCCAGGTCGGACGCTACTTGCTCAAGTATTTGCTGTGCTTCCTGCTCAAGCATGGGAAGGGCTGCCTCGGGCCAAACGATGAGATCGATATCCCTTGCTTGCTCCCGTGTCATCGCCGTGTAGATACTGATCGCCTCGCGCTGCCCTTGGGCAGTCCACTTAATGCGCTGGTCAAGATTCCCTTGCAGCAATGCCACCCGGATGGGCTTGCCAGCCGGGGTTGTCCATTGGGCGGGCAATAGGAATGGAACGATCCACAAGGCGGCCATTGGGACAAGGAAACCCCAGCGGCGACGCAGTACCTCTACCCCTAACGTACCTGTCAGCGCGGTCATGAGTGACAGCAAGTACACACCACCAACGGGCGCCCATGGGGCTAGTGGAGAATCTACCTGAGAGGTGCCCAGCAATAACCAGGGAAAGCCGGTGAGCAACCAGGTGCGTAGCCATTCGCTCACCACCCACATACCGGCAAAGCTAAGACAGGCTAACCGTGGCCCCGTGATGCGCCGATAGAGCCCAAAGGGGATTGCAAAGAAGAGCGCCAGGGCGCTGACAAAAAGAGTGGTGAGGAGCATCGCCACCAAGGCCCCGGTGCCACTGAAATCGTGAATAGCAACGAAGACCCATGATGTGCCAGAACCGAACAGGCCTACCCCATAGCACCACCCACGCAGGGTGGCCATGGCGGGCGTTAGCGACTGTATCTTCCAATAGACCAGTGCCACGGCCACTGGGCCAAGCCACCATAGGGAAAAGGGGGCGGCACTCAAGGTGGTCATTACCCCAGCGGCGAGCGCTACAACGCAATCGACTATTGGTGAGGAGCGCCCAGCAAAAAGCGTATATTCTTTATCTTTATCGACCACATCCATAGCGTTACTCAGAGCGCTTAAAAGCAGGACTTTCACGCCATAACGCCACTGCGAACATCAATACACCTGCAAACAGAGCGATATCGGCCATGTTAAAGGCGGGCCAATGCCATTCGCCCCAGTAAATGTCCAGATAGTCGACGACGTACCCTCGCGCTAAGCGATCAACAGTATTACCGAGCGCGCCGCCAAGAATCAGGCTGTACGCACAGGCCTCCAAGCGCGACAGGGGTTTGCATAGCTGCACAACCAATACGACGACCACCACCAACGCTAAACCAAGAAAGAGGTAGCGCTGCCAACCCCCTGCTTCTGCGAGAAAGCTGAAAGCGGCTCCTGTGTTCCCGGTATAAACCCAGTTAAAAAACGGCGTTAGCGGAATGACTTGGCCAAACGACATCTGGGCGTGCACGATTTCTTTGACCAGTTGATCGGCTAGAGCCAATACGCAAGCAAATGTGAACCATGGCCAACGTCGTGAAGGGCTATCGTTTGGCGCTGTTCTCATGACGTTGTTTTTCCTTGTGACAGGCCTGTCATTGCGGTACTGGGCGAAAAGCGGTAACCCAGCAGTCGCATGGCGTTCAACGTCACCAGGACGGTAGCACCGGTATCGGCCATCACCGCAATCCACATGCCGGTAATACCCAGCGCCGTTGTAACTAGGAAAATGGCTTTTAAGCCAAGGGCGAGAACAACGTTGGTTTTCACATTGCGCAGTGTGGCACGAGAGAGGTCTATCAGCTCAGCGATGCCGGTAACGCGGTTCTTGAGCAAGGCTGCATCGGCGGTTTCCAACGCCACATCCGTGCCGCCCCCCATCGCGATACCCACATCGGCTGCCGCGAGTGCCGGTGCATCGTTGATGCCATCGCCTACTTTACCGATGGGGCCACGGCCAGCCGCTTGCCAGTCTCGAACATACGCTGCCTTGTCTTCAGGCATTAGTTCGCCGTACGCTTCAATGCCTAAGCGACCCCCCGTGGCAGCGACGGTGCGGGCATTATCACCGCTGAGCATGACCGCCTGTACGCCCAAACGGGATAGCGCCGCTAGGCCTTCAATGGCATCTTCGCGTGGCTCATCGCGAACCGCGATCAAGCCCAGTAAACGCTCGCCTTCGACGAGGAGAGCGAGGCTCTTACCGGCTTCTTCTAACGCGACAATCCGAGCACTGAGACTTTCCTCAAGGATGACTTTCTCGTGAAGGTGACGAGGCGTCATTAAGCTCAGCTCGCGACCCTCCACCTGGCCGGAAACACCGCGCCCCGCCAGAGCGCGGCCGCCGGTGACGGTGGGGAGGTTGATGCCCGACTGTCGGGCATGCTCAACGATAGCCGTGGCGATAGGGTGACTGGAATCCCGCTCTATTGCGGCGGCGAGCCGCAATACGCTGTTATCGTCTTCCTCAGCAATCCAAGACTCCACATCTGTGACTCTTGGGGTACCCGCAGTGAGGGTGCCCGTTTTATCTAATGCCACCAAGCGAAGCTTACCTAACTGTTCAAGAACGGCTCCCCCTTTGATCAGTAGTCCGCGCCGAGCTCCCGCCGAGAGACCGGCGGCGATGGCGGCTGGGGTGGAAATGACTAACGCGCAGGGGCATGCGATTAACAGCAATGCTAACGCACGGTAAATCGACTCCGACCATGCCATGGTCGATACCAGCGGTGGCACTATCGCCATCAGTAGGGCGAGTAAGACGACGGCGGGCATATAGTAATACGCAAAACGATCAATAAAGCGTGCTATCGGTGCCTTGGCGGCCTGTGCTTCTTCAACCAGACGAATAACGCGTGCGATCGTATTGTCATCAGCGCCTCGTGTTACCTCCACCTCCAGGGCGGCATCAAGATTCACTGTGCCAGCAAAAATGTCATCACCAGGCGCTCGCGAACGGGGTATGGACTCGCCGTTTACCGGCGACTCGTCAATGTCGGAGGTGCCCACCAGGATGCGTCCATCGCAGGGTACGCGATCACCGGGCCGCACCAGCACACGCTGCCCGGGTTTAAGTGACTCCGCCGAGACGTCACGCAGATGGCCATTGTCCATCAGCCTCGCCGTTGAGGGTGTTAAATTTGCCAAGGCTGAGATACTGCGGCGCGCTCGTGAAGCAGCTACCCCTTCGAGTAGCTCACCTACGGCGAACAAGAACACGACCATCGCAGCTTCAGCGGCAGCATTGATGGCCAATGCGCCAAGCGCAGCGATGCACATCAGCATCTCTATGGTAAAGGGATTGCGCATTTTGAGGGCGCCCCAGGCACTCTGCGCAATGGGTATTAAGCCGACTAGCGTGGCCAAAATGAAAGGCATATTACCCAGCGCAGGCCATGCTAAACGAAGCGCGAAGGCTACGATCAGCAAATTGCCTGTGATAATGACCAAGCGCCCTTTAGCGGTTTGCCACCAAGAGGATGAAGCACCAGGTGCGCGTGTTTGGCCATCATGGGAAGCCACTTGATAGCCTAGTTCGTTCAGGATGCCCTCAATGGTCTTTCGCGAGGGGGCCCCGTGATCGTGGTGGTGAATCTTCACTGATCCCGTGACCGAGCTTGCCGTGACTTCCTCAATGCCTTCCAGTCGCTCTAGCGCCGATACAACCTTGCGCTCACAACCGCCGCAGTCCATGCCTTCAACACGCAGCGTCAAGGTGGTAGGCGCTGTTGTCGGCGTTGATGTTTTCATGGTGCCTCTCCTGCCAATGGGCTATGGTTTTTAAGTGTAAACCTTGTAGCAACTACAGCTTCAAGCCCTGCCTAAGGAGTTTTACCATGTCGATGATCGGCCAAAGTATCAGCATTGGTGAGTTAGCACGACGAGCCGATTGCAAACCTGAAACGGTTCGCTATTACGAGCGTATTGGGCTGTTGCGCGATGCGACACGAACCGGTGGGGGGCAGCGCCGCTATGGAGACGACGCTGTGCGGCGCTTGACCTTTATTCGTCATGCCCGTGACTTTGGCTTTTCGGTGGAGTCAGTGCGAGAGCTTTTGGCCATGTCAGATCAACCTGATATGCCTTGCCAAGAAGTCGATGCCATCGCCACGCATCACCTAAAGAAAGTGGAGTCCCGCCTTCAACGACTGTCCATACTGCGTGAGGAGCTTCAACGGATGATCACGCAGTGTGCCGGTGGTAAAGTGGAAAGCTGCCGAATCATTGAGGTCATCAGTGATCATCAACTCTGTATCACTGAAAAATCGCACGGAGGGGCTCTCGACTTGGGTTAGCACTAACGCTACGCCCCACGCCCAATGGTCAGCCCAGCGAAACATCCAAAAACAGCATGAGTACCAATCCGATGGAGAGGCCCAGCGTGGCCTTTTTTTGGTGCCCGCTTCGATGAGTTTCGGGAATAATCTCATGACTGATCACATACAACATCGCCCCCGCTGCAAAGGCCAACCCCCAGGGCAGTAGCGCTTGTGACATGCTGATGACTCCAGCGCCTAATAAGCCACCCAACGGCTCAACAAGCCCCGTAAGGGCGGCAATCGTCCATGACCGCCAACGTGAATAGCCCACGCCTAGCAGTGATACTGCTACGGCCAGTCCTTCTGGGGCATTCTGAAGTCCAATGCCAATCGCTAGTGGAATGCCTCCTTCGCTTCCCCCTGCGCCGAAGGCCACGCCAACGGCTAGCCCTTCTGGCAGGTTGTGTATCGTAATGGCAATAATAAACAACCAGATACGACGTAGTGAGGCAGCCTCTGGCCCTTCTCGCCCCTGTTCGAAGTGCTCATGAGGTAAGAGTTCGTTCAGTAGTGCGACCATTCCAATCCCTAGCAAGATGGCCGCACAGGCAATGGCAGCAGGTACCACGCTACCTCCGTAACGCAGCTCCGAGGCTTCTAAGGAGGGTATGATCAGTGAGAAGAAAGAGGCCGCTAGCATGACGCCAGCGGCGAACCCCAACGCTAAATCGCGAACACCACGATTCGGTCTTTTGGTAAACAAGATAGGAAGCGCCCCGACAGCCGTCATCAAGCCCGCGGCAAGGCTTCCCAATACCCCCATTGTGACGAGAGAAACCTCTTCCATACCGATTACCTGTCTTGTGGTAGATGAGTGATCACAGCGCTAGGGTTCCATAACGAGGCAAGCACACGTTCACGTTACTAACAATCCATGCAACGTTGCTAAGCACGGGTGGTTACGGCTCGTTAAACGAGATCAAGTCATAAATGGACGCCGTGCCGATAGCTTGTTCCAAGCGATCTCTTGCCTCGTAAAGTGACGCTTGATATTCACCTTGAGTCGGCTGCTCACCCAACATGATGCGTTGACCTTGACCAAGGGGATCAACAGGCTGGTTATTGACTCTCACTTCGTAATGCAGGTTGGGGCCCGTGGCGACCCCGGAGGAACCTACCTCTCCGAGCGACTCTCCCGCATTGACTAAATCCCCAACCACTAGCTGTGGGGAGAATCGGCTAAGGTGTGTGTAGCGACTAATGGCCCCTGTGTCGTGCTCCACCTCGATCACCTGCCCATATCCCCCTTGGCGACCCATAAAGAATACGCGCCCAGGTGCGGTGGCAATGACCGGCGTTCCTGTCGGCGCAGCCAAGTCAATTCCATTATGAGGACGCATCCCTCCATACACAGGATGTCGCCGATTCCCAAAGCGAGACGTTAAGCGGGCACTAAGCACGGGCAACCGCAACGTGCCTAGCAGGGTGTCGCTTTTGAAAAGAGCTACGTCCCCCTTTTGGGTGACCGGCCATATGACCTCCAAGGGCTCTGCCTGATCAGGCAGAGCGGCATAACTGAGGCGTGGTGGCCCAACACGGGCGCCGTCCTGGCGTCGATCTTCCTCCCACACTAATTGAATACGTTCACTGCCAGAAAACTCCAGCGGCGCTGCGATAAACTCGCTGAGCAGTGTTTCCAGTTTAGTGGCGAAACGCGTTGGGACACCTTCTGCTGCCAAGGCCTCGTAGAGGGTGGTATCAATGACGACATCACGCCCAAAGGTTAGGGTATCAACGCTATCGAGCGGTAATGTGCCTTCTTGCTCGCTAGCCGCCTGTAACTTGACAGGGCTAAGTTCAGACGGAGGCAATGACAGATGCGTTTGCCAATTGGCTTCGGCTAGCAAGGGGTAAAAGCCCACAAAGCCTAGTAACCACCAGCGCTGCATCACTGGCCATCCTCTTCCCCAGAGATCTCCGCTACTTCACTCTCAACGGCATCAATCAGCTCTTGCATACCAAAGGGGTCTAAAGGCTCGCCATTGACAAAAAAGGTAGGTGTTTGGCGAATCTGATTGGCTCTGACATCCGCCATGTCTTGGTCAATCACCGCCTGCACCTCAGCAGAAGTCAGTTGCTCTTCGGCAGCCGCTAAATCAAGGCCTCCTTGGCTCGCGATATCGAGGATAGCGGATTCATCAAAACTGCCATGTGAAGCCCATTGATCCTGGCGAGCCAGCAGCCTCTCCAGTACCGGTTCAAAGACGCCCTGACGACGAGCAACTTCTAATACCCGAATGGCCTTATCAGATACGTCGCCGTGGAAAGGAGTGTAGCGCACGATGAGCCGCACTTTTTCTGGGTAGGTTTCCAGAATACTTTTTGTCAGGGGATAGAAAGCACGGCAGGCTTCGCAAGCCGGATCGAAGAATTCCACAATCGTCACCGGCGCGTCTTCTCGTCCCAAGATGGGGGAGTGTGAGCGCACCAAGGAGTCCTCTGCCTGGACACTGCTCTCCTTTGCTGCCTGAGCTTGCATATCTAAGAGGGCAGGTTTCGATACGGCGACGATCGCAGCGGTCAGCATTAACGTACCGGCCAATATAAAAGACGCTTTTTTGAACATGTTTCTCTCTCTTTCTCAACGATGGGGTGGAAAAGTAGGGTTGAAAAATAAGCCAATCGCTATGGGAGTAAGCCGCTCGCTAACTACCTGAGCCGGGAGTCGGCCTCGGTCTATCACTCGTGCCCATATAGATTGGCATTTTGATGCGCGTGGTCACTATGCTCAAACTCTAGGCTGGAATGAGCAATACTGAAGCGCATTTTAAGCTGCTCCTTGATCTCTGCTTTGACGGATTCAAGCTGCTGCCAGCCGGTTTCTGTCAGAACCACGTGGCAGTCAAGGGCTGCCATGTTTTCCTGCATCTGCCATAGATGCACATGGTGAATATCCTGGACTCCCTCGATATCTCGTACGGTCTCAACGACTGCCTGCCCGTCAATGTCCGGGGGAGATCCCAGCATTAGCGTACGGATAGGGCCGCCAATTTCAGAGAAGGCTAGGTAAAGAATATATAGCGCAATCCCTATCGTGATCGCGGGGTCCACCCAGCGCATGTCGTACAGTAAAATAAGCGAACCACCGATAATCACGGCGATGGAGGCAAACGCATCCGATAAGTTATGCAGAAAAAGGGCGCGGATATTGACACTCTCTTTTTGCATTGACCACGTGAGCATGGCGGTAAGGGCATCGACGACGAGCGCGACGCCACCAATAATCACGATCGTCCATCCCTCTATCTCAGGGGGATCGACCATCCGCATAGCGCCTTCGTAAATCAGGTAGACACCGACAATAATGAGGGTGGTGTAATTGATGAGTGCTGCCACTATCTCGATGCGGCCATAGCCAAAGGTCATATGCGCATCGGCAGGCCGTCTGGCGATTTTACGAGCAGCAAAGGCAATGACTAATGCTGCCATGTCAGAAAAGTTATGTAACGCATCAGCGATCAGCGATAGGCTCCCCGCCATAATGCCACCGACGATTTGAGCGATGGTTAAGAGCCCATTGGCCCAAATGGAGATGCTGACGCGCCGGTCGCCAGAGGCAGGATCAATGTGGGGATGATCATGATGATGTCCCATCTGTTACCTTCTCTCGAATTATCTGTTCTTGGTACTATAAAACCTCTAGCAACTAAAGCTTCAACCCTTGAGCATTATCTATTTGCATCGCTGGATTGGGAAGCACGTCCCTAGCTACCAAGGAGCCTTTGTGTGCTGGGCCGAAGGTGATCATGTTTTAGGTGCGGGGCTCAATCCACTTCAACCGGTAACGTCCAATCCACCATGGGTAGATTCATTTATTTTGTCGAGGCGCACCTTGTCTGGTTTGTAATCGTCGTCGCGGGGGGAGGCTTACTCTTTCCGGCCACCGGAATAATGCTTAAGTTCGCGATTGGGCCATTACTGGCATTACTGATGTTGATTATCAGCCTCACATTCGATGCGCATGCAGTGCGCATCGTGTTCCGAAAGCCGTCACGGCAGTTGTTGGCATTGGGGCTGGTCTATGGGCCTATGTCGATTGCCGGGTGGCTAACGGGCCGTCTATTTTTTGGAAGCGGCCCGCTGGCTGCTGGCCAAACCTTGCTCGGCACGCTGCCGACAGATGTGTCTTCTCCTCTTTTGGTACTGATGGCGAAAGGCAATGTGGCGCTTGCCGCTGTTTTCAACGCAGTCAACACCGCGTTATGTCCGTTTATTGTTCCCTTCCTGTTTTTATGGCTCACCGGCCTTCAGTTAGACGTGCCGCTTGGATCAATTATTCTTGAATTAACACTAATCGTGCTTCTTCCTACCGTGATTGGGGTCAGCTTGCGTACAAGGTTCTCGGCTTTCTTTGCACGGCATGATTCAGCGTATGCAGGGATAGGGTCGATTCTGTATCTGCTGATCCTACTCGCCGTGGTCGGGCCGAATGCCACCACGATCATTGGCTATGGCTGGTATGCGTTTGTGATTGCGGGCGCGGCCCTGTGCCTCAATTTGATTGGGTACCTGGTAGGTATGTCCTCACGGTTACTCACCTCTGATCGCAAAGAGGTGATTACCTATCTTTTCACGGTCAGTAAAAAGGAATTCAGCATCGCTGCAGCGTTTGTCGCTGCTTCTGGCTTGCCATCAGAGATCGCAATTCCAGCCGCTTTTTTTGCCGTGATTCAAATGATCACTTCGCCCATCGCAGCGAAGATCCTCGCCCGCCACTGAAGGGATGGCCGTATCGGCTCTTCGTCAGAAGAGCAACCTGCACACGGGGTGTACAGGTTGCTCTTACCGACAAAACAGACACCGCTACTCATAAAGGTGGCAAATAGTACCTATGCTAAGTCACTGCGACCAATACTGACCTTGCTAAAAGCATTTAACACAGAGGCTTCGCAGGGTATCTGTTCCTTTTTGGATTTAGGGTGCTTGAACGTATCGGCGAATCCTGGGCAGTGACCAACTAGTTTTTGGACAACACCTTCTACGTGCCGCACGTTAGACAGCACTTGGCGTAACCACTGCTCGAAGCTGCCTTGGTGGCTCAGCGTGAAGACTAAACCTTTATAGGAAGGAGGCTTGGATGCCTCCTCGCTACCGCCAGCTCTGGGTTTTGGAGGGCGTCGTTGGATCTCCATGAGATAGAGCGTTTGATCTAACACATGCACCCGAACGACGAGCACCCCGCGAGGTACCTTGGTCTGAGTATCAATGTAAACCCAATTAGCGACTGACGTTTCCACCTCCTCGTCTATTTCGAAAGGTTCGAGGCTGATTAACCGAGGGTCAGGAGAAGTGCTGAATCCGTCTTCAAAGGTAAACCAGCTAACGCCACGAATCGTTGCGGGATAGGCCGATTGTAAATAGAGAAGCGCATTCCACATATCACGTAGAAAGCCCTGTGATTCCAGTGTAATAGGAGCATGAATAGACGCTTGTCCCACTCCCTTCCCTGACCCATGTGGCTCCCCAGTGGAGAAAATGGTTTCGTCACCCGGAACGGGGACGCCTCGTGTATCGGGCACGTTTTTTCGGGTATATCGTTTATCCAAGACGGCGCGAGGCTTACCTAAAATAACGAATTCGTCCTCAGTAAGGTCTAGCCAGGAAGAACCATGGTCGGGCTCGTCATCATCCGTCAGGTCAATGACATCGGGGATGTCTTGAAGCTGATGATAGGGGAACTGAGAGGGGGCATCGTCGCCATCGGTGGCTGGTACTGTCGTTGATTTCTCTCTTTCACGGTGGATCGTGGCACCATCGGGCTGCGTACAGCCTAATATCTGCAAGCCTAGGAATGTGTTGCCACCATCAATTGGAACGCCAGAAACAGAGATTTCCCCGCTGCCTTGAAACCATGGAGTGACTTTTAAAAGCATCTTATCTTGGGGGAAGCTGGCTTCAGTCTGCGCATAAATATCTCTGGCAGCTTGTTCGGCATAGGGGTCGTACAGCATGTGCGCGAGCAAAATCGCATCGTGCCTATGAACACGATATGTAAATCTGACAGGCCAGGTACCTGGCGATGGGGGCGCATTAAGCGGTCGATAAAGCCGTTCTTTGACCTCCTCCCAACAGTAAGTGGCGAGCACACGCTTGATTTCAGATGATCGACCGTAAACGCGTGCAAAAAATTCGGTGCAAGGGATGAGCAGATGTTTGCCATCTGGGAGGTCAAATTCAATCAGGTACGATTTGTGTTTTCTGTCCAGCGGTAAATAGCTTGCCTCATGAAAGGAGGTATAGAGGCTGCGCCCTGCTTTGTGCAAGTCGTCTAAGGAGACAATCCGCCAGCCGCCCGGAGAGAACGAAACAGGGAATGTTTTCTCCTCAAATGCGATGCGGGAGTTGCTCACGCCCTTTTCCCAGACGGAGCCGATTCTCAATAGTCCGACATGCGTTAAGACCGTCGTTCGCTTAATCACGTCTCCTAATTTGTTCTCCTGATCAATAGGTCTTAAAAATACATAAATTTTAGGGACGCTTTGTGAGCGGATATTTTTGAAGATAGGCCCGTACCACCAAACGACCAAGCGCTCAGTTTCGTCTTTAAGGGTGCCATCTTGAAAGCTAAAGGTTCTGGATTGTTTGAGAGAAACGGTCACAAGGGCGTGCTCTATGTAAACTCAACATAGAGATTGTCGCAGCAATTATTGTTTAGTCGCAACAATTGTTGAAAATGACACCCACCCACTAACGCGGCGGCGCTGGCGCTGTGGTGGGGCTGGCGAAAGGGGCGCTGGCCCCAGTCTGCTTCAAGCGGTAGCCCACAGACTGAACGTACAGCGGCCACCTGCAGCGCATCGTCTTCGCAAAGCGGCGGCAAAATGCCCGGTAAGCGGCTAGCGAGCATGGTTTTTCCGGTGCCAGGAGGCCCTGCTAGCAGCAGGTTGTAGGCTACGAGACCCATAATGTAGGATGCCCGCCTGAAGCGCACCAAAGCGGAGCCCAGCCATGACGGAACACCAACAGCAGAGCCCCAAGGCATACAGCTACCTCCGGTTTTCAACTCCTGAGCAAATGAAGGGGGATAGCTTTAGGCGTCAATCCCGTCTAGCGCAAGAATATGCTGACCAACACGGGTTAGACCTAGACGATCATAGTTTTGAAGACCTGGGTATTTCGGCTTATCAAGGCCGTAATCAGGAAGCAGGTTCTTTGCGACTATTTCTCAAGGCTGTCGAAGAGGGGGCAATCAAGCCCGGTTCGTATCTGCTAGTTGAATCGCTCGACCGGATTTCCAGGCAATCGGCTAGGAAAGCCTCCAACCTTCTTGGTGATATCTGTGATATGGGTATAACGGTTGTCACCTTGTTTGATGGCAAGTCGTATGATCAAGAGTCTCTCGACCGAGACCCAGTTGCCTTCATCATGGCCGTACTTATCTTCATGAGAGCCAACGAAGAATCAGCGACCAAGGCGCGTAGGCTACGCTCAGCCTGGGAGACAAAGCGAAAGAAGATCGCTGAAGGTGAATCTGTTCGCCTAACATCCAGAGCCCCCTATTGGCTCCGACCAGCTGAGGAAGGCGTATCTTTTGAAATCATTCCCGAGCGTGGAGAAGTTGTCCGGCATATCTTTTCGCTGGCGCTGCGAGGAGTAGGAAAAAAATCAATTGCGGAAAGTCTGAATAGTGAAGGCATTCCTGTGTTCGGGCGTGGCAAGCTATGGCACCCCAGCTACATTGACAAGGTTCTAAATAACCCCGCAACTTATGGAACTCTGACTCCATTTACTAGCCGAGCTGAGAGAAAGGCGGATAGAAACGCCTGTGAGCCTGTAGAGGGCTATTATCCTGCTGTGATTGATAGAGAGACCTTCGAGAGATTTCAGTCGCTCAAGGCCAGCAAAGCACCGAGACGCGGAAGGCACTCGACGCAAGAGCTACAGAACGTCCTTGGAGGACTCGCTAAGTGCCCCCTTTGCGGAAGTACCATGGCTAGGGTGGCAAAGAATGTTGCTAAGGGCTGGGTCTATCTCGCCTGTCAGCGAGCAAGGACAGGAGCTGGGTGTAGTTACAACGCAGTCCGGTATGATCTCATTGAGCCAGCAATTCATGCTCAGCTAGGCCAGCTAATAGCCGAATGCCCAACGGGCGATGACTCTGTGGATGACGAGATTGAACAGGTACGGAACAACCTCGAAGGTGTCGAGGGGGCGCTATCCAACATTCTAGAATCCATCGAAAACGGTCTAGACCCTAAGCTGTATCCTTCTCTGGGCGAGCGTCTATCCGAACTACAGAACCAACGGGACGAACTCAAGGAAGAACTGTCTGATTTAAACCAACGTCAGAAGACATTCAGTGGTGATATGGCAACCCGCCGAGCGGTAAATCTCGGTAAGGTAGTGCGAGACCATCCTGAGGACAAGACGTTAATCAACGCCCACATGCGGGAGTGCTTCTCTGAGGTTGTCGTGGACTTCCTCTCAGGTGACCTTGTGTTCCACTGGAAGCATGGTGGTGAGACTCGGCTACTATACAAGGTGCCAGCCTTTGAGATGGATTTGTAGATGAGGAGGCAGAGAGCACATGTCATTGGATAGCCTCATTTCAGATTCCACAAAGTAATCCACTATTCAGGACGTCTTTAAGATGGCCAGTACTAATACCACTAACCTGAGTGAGTTCAAGTGATGATGCCCAAGGACGTCCTTTCACGATTGAATCTGCTCGGGCTGGGCCGACATGAGGTAGTTCGGAGAGTTGAGACGGGGTGCTGGAATTTATATCAACACAGTCCCCAGCACTATCAGTTATAACGCTAGCTGCTGCTACAAGCCCAAGGCGGGCGCCATTAATACCTATATAAACTGGGGCATGGTCAGAGATTCGATCACGAGCCTCCAGATGTTCTATTTGTAATAATTCTGGGAATTTTAGTATGCCTCGGTCGCTTATATTGAGGCCTTTTCCCTCGTGCCAAATATTGTCATAAAGATTTGCGTACTCACCAGCCGTAGTAGACAAGGTGGTTTGACCGTTAACAATAGCTGGCACCGCACCCAGGCTAAGGAGTGATGCCCACTTTTCGTGATCAGGTTGGAGATTAAAATCACCCAGCAACAGTCGTGGTGTACCCGCAGCCACCTCTTTCAGCCAAGTCCAGTAGTCGGCTAGAGCTTCGATCTCAGGTAGCCGATCACTAATCGAGTCACCATAGACAACATGCACGGTTGCAACAGTTATTACCTGATCATCATCTAAGTCTCGGAAGCGAGCAGAGTATGGCTCTCGAGAAAAGACATCTCCATGATCCAGGAAGACAACGGCACTATCTTCATAAGCCACCTCGCTGTTCCTCCACAGGAAAGCATAATGTTCTGTATATGATGAATGGCCCAAATCGTGACTGGCCATTGATGACCATTCTTCGCCAGAAATTACTTCAACTTCGCGCTCTAGTTGAGCAAGGGCGGAAGTATCCATCAGCTCTTGGATTGCCAGTAGATCAAAATTATTGACTACTTGAGCTACATGAGCGAATGACTTGTCATTGTTCCAACCCAAATGTTTGATGTTCCAGCTTCCAATAAGTATTTCCGCTTGTGCTAGGGCTGGTAACAGAAGAAGACTGCCAAGGAAAAACCTTAATTTCATAACTTATCTCTAATAGGAAGAATGGGTTGTAAAAGGGTGTCTAGAATAATAGTTCAACAGTTATCTTCTAGAAAAATCCAGTATCCTTTAGCTTGATCAATGGAATTGCTAAGGTTGGGTATTAAATTTTTGCATTGGCTTTGCTATCTGAGTAAACAATTAAATCCTTATTAAAAAATCGCTTGCTGTAAGCTCTGTGGCCTCATGTGTCGCTCAATATAGCTTTTTATTGTCAGCCCTAACATAGCATATTACGATGTGGTTGATGCATTTTCAACTTGGCTTAATTTTTCATTAATCATTTTATAAAAGAAGGAAACAGATCATGAGTGAAGAACACAAAAGATCTCAAGTAACAGAACAAAAAAATAGTATCCCAACTGAAATTCATCTTGGGCCTAATACTTCATTAGATCTATCCTGGCTTTCTGAAGAAGAAAGAAAACAGTTGATGATAGAGCATACTAAAGGAATGCTTGATCTCGGCAGGAAATCTCAAGAATTACATGTGGATTCAGGGGCATTGAAAAGAACTCTTGATGACTTGTCAAGCACTTCACGTGAAGCTTCTGAAGATGGGAATTCAGTAACTATATCTCATACCCAAACGACTAGTATTGGGCGTACTGAAGTTCTAATGGGTAATACCGAAAAGGCTCAAAAGGGGCGGCTAACGAAAAGCCAAACAGGTGAGAAAGACTGGACGCCATACTATATTGCCGGAGCTGTAGTTTTAGTAATTGTAGTAGCAATGATAACAGGAGGGTAGATTACCTTTTATGAGTATAATACTAATTACAGAAAACAAAACAAGAGATACTGCAATGCAGGAGCTTGATGCCATAGCTAGAGTTCAGCATGATAACCATATTGATCCAACAGTTTATAAAGAAATAGTCGGTTGCATTGATAATTATTTTTCCCGTCTTGATAGGCTTAATAAAGAAGGAACAAGTATAGAGCTATTGCAGTCTTTTTTGATTAATGGGAAGGAGCTGAAAATTCGTTTAAAGCATCCTGCACCTTCAGGTTTTATTTACCAACTCTCACGTTTTTTTAGGAGAGGTTGATGGGGTATCGTCAGTCAAATAATCGCAAAAGATATAATGCTAGAAGTCGGAGTCGATATGCTTCTTCTGGTTATGAGAAAGCTCGTGAGCATATCATGCAAGCAGAGAAACTTACGAAAGAGCTTGGAGGCACAGACCAAGATGTAAAAAACTATTTCTTCTCTTTGAACAACCAGAAAATGAACGAGATATTAGATATTTATGAAGAGAACCATGGTGTCACGGCTAGAAATTATGCTGAACAGACCATTCCCAAGTGGCGTTCAGGCAAAGTAAAAATGAGTGGCATGGTAGCTGAAAGACTGTTCAGTCTATTGCCTCCCACTATGCCTATCGAACAGAAATACAAGCTGGCTGAAAACTTATGGCGCTATGTTGCTCCCTCATCCACGCGTTATGTTTATTTCGGAAAAGACGTTGATATTAATGAACTATCTTTGCTAGTCGAAACTCATTTTAAAAATAAAGCTACTGCGTATCATATACCAGATAGCATTCAAAACCGCTTCAATTGGTTGGCTTCTGGTGATGTGAATTTAAAACAGGAACTTCTTAACTACTTCATGAATAAAGAGAGAGATCTGGTAGCTCAAGAAATCCGTGAAAAAATAGCGATTTTGATTAATACCTTTAATAACAAGGGCGCTAACAATTCCTTCAACGCCAATATAAATCTTTCAGTTGGCAAGCATACCCTCCACATCATTTTCAATGAGCGCGTAGAGGGAGTGTCAGATTCAATACCACCCCCCAAGGCGTCTCCTTTCAATAACTGGTTCGTCTATTTAGGAATCGCAGCGGTCATACTTTGGTGGATGTCAGTCAAGTAGATAAGTTTTTCTAGGCTAATAACTTGTGGTCAAGCTCCAGCTTGTGCTTTGTAAGTGGAGTTATCAGTAGCTGTCAGTTGGGCTAAGTAGTGTGCAGTTCCGTTTGAAAAAAAAAAATCATCCCACCGCAAATAAAGAGCCGATAAAAATAAACAATGAGTTAATCTGTATCAATAGCTTATGTCGATTAGATGGCGACTCAAGTGGTTGTGGTATTAGCTGTGTAGCTAGTGCCCATTTGGGTACACCTCTAGGAACACATCTCTGAAGGCTCATTATCCGTATTCATATATGCGGTTTGACAACCCAAACGAGCACGCCTATTATGAACACACTCAAAAGAACACAAGGCGATCATTAGGGAGTCGTTAGAATGTCTTTCATCCGTGCTTACCTCCGAGCATCCACAGATGACCAGAACGCGAGCCGTGCCCGTGAGGCGCTGAGTACCTTCACTCAAGAGAAAGGCGCTAAGGTCGCATCGTGGTACATCGAGAACGCCAGCGGCACTAAAGCTGACCGTACCGAGCTGGCAAGGCTTATCGATGACTCACAGCCTGGAGACATTCTCCTCGTTGAACAGGTCGACCGCCTTACACGACTAACCAAAGGTGATTGGGATCGTCTCAAGGGAGCCATCCAGAGTGCTGGTCTAAGAGTTGTTTCGCTAGACCTACCCACCAGCCATACCGCCATGACTGTCGATGCCAGCGACGACTTCACAGGACGGATGATTGATGCCGTCAACGCCATGTTGCTAGACATGCTAGCGGCTGTCGCTCGGAAGGACTATGAGGACAGGCGAAGGCGTCAAGCTGAGGGCATCAACAAGGCGAAGGAACAGGGACGCTACAAGGGTCGTCCAGTGGATGAGCAGAAGCATCAACGTATTGCAGAGCTGAGGGAACAAGGCTTCAGCGTTCGCAAAACGGCAGAGATCATTGGTTGCGGCATCAGCACCGTTCAACGTGCCGATAAGAGAGCAGCCACTGGTTAAGGCAGGAGATGCCTGGACAATGTGAAGGGCAGGGCCACGCTAAGCCCTGTCTTTTCGTTGATATTGCATCCACCAAGCGAACTATTCCTTTCAGTGATTTAACCCACTAAATCAAAGGCTTGCTATTCTCTTGGTTTGGTCTTTAATGTTCTTTACGTGCGAGGAAATAAGTCCATCGCCATCGTAGGAAGACCAACAAGGAGAAACCCTATGAAGCTCAAGGTAGAACGATGGGGAATTGGTGCGGACGCTGGTAGCTTTATCGTTAGGCTAGTCGCTGGCGACATCTTCATCCGTGTCCCTCTGGTCGGCCAAGTAGCCTGGAACTCATTAGGTTTGTTCTTTGATCGATGGGAAGTCGCCAAGCATGATCCGGTACTGTAACGCCTGATTCTTAGCGCTTAAGAGGTGGGTGTCCATCAGCGTCGTTTACTCCCCATGGGTATCGAAAGGTCGGCTTTCTGATAGGCCACAGTGGCTAGCTAGGTAGGGCTATGGGGAGTTTTAGGCTCTCTATATCTATCAATACAGGCTCAGATTTTTGTGGTGAAATAGTCCGACCCTCTAACGCTCCCCGTTGGTTAAACCTCAAGAAAACCAGGGTCATTGGTATCCACAGCTTCCCCACGGACTAACAAAAAGTACAGGGCTATAGCTGTCTCCAGAGCCTTGGTCTCCTCTTTAAAGGCGTCACCAACGGAGCTTCTACACGGGCCATTCACTTGGGACTTTCTCAGCTGGAGCATAGCCCTTCGTCCAGGGCAGTCCTCACACTGGCTAAACGTCTGGGCATCAAACCGCATCAACTCATCAAGAACAGCCGGAGTTATCAGCAAGCCATTCTCGACGAGATGAACAGGAAGGTTTCTCCTACAGACGGTCTTGTAGAGATGCCGGAGTTTCGTCAGTGGGGCTTCACCCTTCAGTTTATCGACGGATTGTACTTCGAGTGTCATATTACCTCTCTCGCTTCTTCGTCTCTCACCACTTCAATATTGGCATCGCTCGGTTACTGCCTCGCTTTCGCTTTGAGCGACAGTTCAGCCTGATGAGCCTCCAAGTTAACTCCATGCTCCTGACAGGCACGAGTAACGGTAGTCCTACCGACGCCGAAGACACGGCACGTTTCAGTGACGCTGACCCGGTTCTCTCTCCGATAGTCAGCGATAGCCTTCCAGTCTTTCTTGAAGGAGGCTCCACCAGATGGGACAGGTGATTGGTAGGACATACCGGCTTTACGCCAGAGTTCTTGGACATAGGCGGCGCTGAGCCCGAAGTGTTCAGCAGTCTTCCGCTTGGAAGCCTTATTCTGAAGACGCCACTGAATGACGTCTTGATGATTGACCTTACGTTTTCGGCCTCGATTATTTGCTGTATTCATTGTTTTGTGTCTCCTTTATTGTCGTCAATGTCCTTTCGGTGAGGCGTCCTCGACGAACTGCTATCTCGGCATTCATAGCTGAAGGTTGCTGCCCGATGACAGAGCGGCGACCACAAAGCTCCCAAGCAGACCACGATCCAAACGATGGTAGTGCTACTCATTTCATGCTATCTCCTTCAAGTCCTCACTGAGGTACTTGCCAGGGTCAACTTTTTCCGCGAACACCTGACGAACCTTGTCCTTGATCTGCTCTCTATCGGTAATTCCTACTTGAAACAGGAAGGCAGCGGACTTGAGAGCGTCACGATAGATTTCAATGTCACCTGCATCGAGCACGTCCCGAATACCTTTACCCTTGGCTCCGGGGATTTCATTGAGAGCCTCACGCCACTCGCTACCGCTCATCCCACTAATTACCTCAGCGACCATCCCTTTCATGAACCGCTCGGTTTCTTCGGCAAAGCTCTTTGAGCCAGCCAGGGAAACAGCGGAATGGAAAATTTGCTTGTCAATTCTGTTGAGGTGTTCGATACGAATGGGCCTATAGCGTTCTAGTCTGAGAACACACTCTTCCATGTCGAGGAAATATTGGCGTATATCACAACCTTCAGCCGTGTTGGCTTGCATGGCGAGTTGGGCGGCCACATCACGGGAGAGACGATAGTCGGCTCGTGGACGTCCTCGCTTGCCGGTGACCTCATAGAAAGGAGCGATCTCGTCTGAGAATGTTTTTACGCTTTTTTCCGTAAAATTCTTTTGATCCATCATCGGCTTGATGTAGTGCTCAGCCCAGTCGTTGAACCTGCCGTGAGGCTTACCAATCTTCTCCCAGAGCTTCCGGGCGTCTATCTGTGGTTCTTGTCTGTCAGACTCTTCCACAATGGGAAGCATACGGCGAACCCTCATCAATCTGCTGGCCGTATCTTGGTTGAAACCGAGCGATGACGTCAGGGTCTTCTTCGGTAGCTTATTAATGTCGACCTTGATGGATCGACCAGTTCGAGTGAGTTTGTTACTCATGCTGTTGATTCCTTATTTGTGAACACACCGCTCCGGCAAGCACACCCCCTTACTGGCCCACGAACTCCCCAACAGTAGGGAAGCCAGAAGGGCAAGCCAGAGAGGTGTGCTCACAGATACGGGTTCGTGTGAAAAATGCGTCATGCGTTAGAAGCGTTTCAGCCTTTAGAGGCTCGATAGACCTCGCGCTTCAACTGGAGTAAGCAGTTGTGTGGTCTGCTAGCTTGTCAATGGAATAGGAAGGAGTTGCCATTCGCCCTCGTCCCATGCTTCTTTCGAGAGGAGGTCTATGGGATGAACGCCACACTCTTGCAGCTCGAAGTGATCCCTCGGACAGAAGTGTTCAAAGATGAGCTCGAAGAGTTCTTCAGGTGTAAGATTCAAATCATCCAGCGCCATATCGGTGGCGCGTTCTAGCGCAAATACATACCGAATGAAGTCTCCAGCGTGGCTAGTGGAAAGTGGGTATATATTCTTTCTAAACATATCTATATTGTCAGCCTCGAAAGAAAGGCCATGAGCGGCAGCCAGTACGATAGCCTGAAGAATACCTACCGGTACTCCATGCTTAGAGAGCTTGGCCTTCACTTTTTGTATTCTGCGAATACCTTTTATGAACATTTCTAGTTCAAATGCAGAAGTTTCCTCCGAGAAGATGCACTCGACCGGGATTAGTTTCATGGATGCGTCGTTAGAAAAGATGCTCATTGATTGCTCCATTTTGGTGGTTCACCTCAGCGAGCCCTCCACTCTCCAAACCACAGACAAGCCCAGCGATAGGCAGCCGATGAGGTAAGAGATTGGAGATACGACAAGAGGTATGAGGTTTAACGAGTAGTTAGCCAGCGGCAGAAGCTGGCGGGGTTACCCACTGGATGAGGGGAAGTTGTTTACTCCCTGAGTGGGCTGGTTCTTCCTTAGGTGCAGGGTAATTGTTTGGTTATATCGCTCGACGAGATTTATTCATTTTTGTTATGGCGAGATTGGCAATGTTTTGCCGACGGATTGGAGACGCACGCCAGGGGAAGGAACGCTGACTACAGGGCTCTGGGACTTCCGGTCAGTTTGCTCAGTCGGAGCAGCACATCGTGACTGCTGTAGATAGACCGAGAGGTAATGAATCAGGCTTACTGGAAGTTCTCGATCAGGAAAGAAACCTAACCTGTGTCCGAGCCAAGCGGCATAGCCGCCTTGCCGCCTTGCTTGACCCATCCTTAAGTTGTCCCGTCAGCGCAAACCTTGAACCTAACTGGCGTGAGTGACGGATGACCTTAAGGTTTTGCCTACGGAAGGCCCTGTTTAGTGGTTGGCACCACGGTTGATTACATCACCTACAGCGGAAACTGGTAGAGCAGCGTGGGACATTTTTTGCCCTTAAAGAGTGTGTGATAGGCACGTTATGGCCCATCCCACAGAAGATGTTTAGTCCGATGCGTCTTCAGTACATGACACCGAGACTCAAAGACTCCGCCGTTCGTATCGATAGCGAAGGCCGCTTCAACATCAACGATCTCCACAAGGCAGCCGGTGGTGAGAATCGTAAGCGTCCTAGCCTTTGGGCATACAACCAGAATACCCAAGAACTTATCGAAGAGTTAAAAGCAGGAAATCCTGCTAATAAACCCATCGTGGGTAAGCCGGGTCGATACGCTGGCACCTTCGTCGTTAAGGAGTTGGTCTACGCCTATGCCATGTGGATCAGCCCCAAGTTCCGCCTGAAAGACAGAACCAACCAACCCAACCGCAAGTTCCGCAGATTCCCAGAGTTACATCGTCCCGATGAACCTACAGGCTGGCGCTAAACTGTACGGACACATGGCCTCCAGGGACTTCCTGATCGCTATGGGAGTGAACAGTAGGAGGGGCTTCCAGATGAACAGCCAGAGCAGTCAAGTGGTGAGTCTTGTGGATCGACTGGCGTGACTAACTGGAAGCATCAGCTGCGGAGCAACGAAGTCCACATTGTCCGTACCCACGAGCGCTAGCGAGCTTACTGGTTCATGCAGTGAGGTTACTTCAAGATACCCACTGGACTTGCTTTCGGCCCTCCATGGCATCAACCAGTGAACAACCTTGAAGCCCCATCCTATCGAGGTCTGGTAAGTGGTGATGGTGGTACATCACTCATTACATCCATTCCTACCGATCAAGCCGAGAGGTTATATGAAGGTTGTCGTGGAGTTTTTCTTTTAGATTCATCTTGATGATCGTCCAATAGTTTCCCTAATACTGCGTCCGTTAGAAAAATCTATCAAGCATCTGATTTAAATACATTATTATCTATACTCCTGTTTGAATACACTCATCTAGCCAATCATCTGGGATCATATCCATGGGGGAATCGACAAGCCCTTCTTCAGCATTTTCTGTGGGGTTTTGCACATCTTCAGTCCCCAACGACTGTGCCAAGAAAGGAAGCGCTATCTCACAAGCCTTGACGTACTTACGTGCCTGACGGTCTCCCACATCAAGCAGCTCCTTGATTTCTTTCGTGGTGATAACACCAAGCTCTTGGAAGATAACGTACAGGCTGATTTTGTTGAGCGGTATGTTCCTCTCTTTCTGGTTGTGGTGATCGAGGTTCGCTATCCCAGACAGAATATCTGAGGCAGGACAGCCTAAATCACCGACCGCCCGTCCTCGCATGGCTGATCGTACGGTATTATTGATACGCTTCTCCCGATTGCTCCCCTTGCGGGATGAGTTAGAAGCCTTTTCGAGCGTCACCGCTTTACCACTGAACTGGGCACGGAGCTTGGCTGTTCGGCCCCTCCCTAACCGCCTCGTCAGGTTCGGCATCTGCTCTATCGGGTGGACTGGCCCATTGCATGTACCAAACGGCCACGCATCACTGGGCAGGTTGTCGATCTTTTGGAGGCTTCTCTCGTATCGTTCCTTGAGCGCCATCCCACGGGCCACCATTTCTTCATATCCCGGTGTCCCGCTTCTATTATGTATCTCAACATCAGACCGGGCATGACTGTTAGTGCTCCTAGCCGTTGCGGCATTCATGTTCATATCGCGTATTCCTCGCCAGTGGAACCTCCCACCAGCGAGCCCAACAGAATCCCATAGGCACAGGTCTACCTGACCGGACATACGAAAGGCCCAGTTATGCGCTTGGTTAGTTAAGTGGTGCTACTGGTGAGAGTTCAGGTAAGTGATAGGTGGTTGGTGGGGGAGATGTGCTCCTCCTTAGGTGCATGGTAATTACACGAGATGGGCACGCTCCTCCTTAGGTGCAGGGTAATTCCCAATAGGTGGGCGGCCCGGAGAGTGGGCTTGTGAGGCTCTGTGAGAGATTCTAGGGGAAAGCAGTAGGTTAGCAGCGGAAGGAGTTCTATGGGTGACAGAGAGCTTATAGGCGGGAGATATATTAGAGGGGCTGAATTGAAGCTCTGCTTGATGATAATCAGGTAGGAGTGAGGTCGTCTGTGAGTATGCTGGTTTAATACCCACAGACAGGGAGGGTGTAGGTCTTATCAGCTGTGGTCACTGTCATTGCTCAGGATCAGCGCAGCATGTTCGCAAGGGTCGCGGCCAGTTTCTCACCCTTCTCAGTTAGATACGCCAGTTTCCTTCTGCGCTCTTCAGGGTCTTCCTCCGTCCAGACCAAACCTAAGCCAGGCTTTTCGGCAGTCTGCCATTCAGACAACACAGCAACGCTTCGTGAGCAAGTTGATTGCTCGATATTGGTTTGCTTCTGAAGTTCACTTATTGATATCCCAGGATTAGCAGCGATATAGGCAAAAAGGTAAGCTACTTTCACTGGTAAGTCAGACTCAAGCTTGCGAAATTCCTCCACGATGTCCCATACGCGTTGCATGGAAATTCTTTCGCTAGGGGTCAAGCTTGATAGCTGATGTTCCATTAAACACCTCGGCTTTGTTGTCTAGAGAAATCGTAGGCTTTGAAACCTTACGTTTCAAGCTGTGTTGCTCCATTGGTAAGGGGGGCTTGTAGCTTCACATTGGCTTCTTGGAATACATTCTTAAAGTAAGACGATGGCTCATTCAGGAGTCAATCTTTACGTTATCTCATAATTTTATTAATTTACTTTAGCCGCTATTCTCAGGTCGTTCGGAACATGGCGTTCTTTGATAGTCGCCCGCTGCGTGTTAATTGACTGGTCCTCAGCGTTGGCTCAAACATAAGCGATATTGACTGACATTAGGTTGCTCCCGCATGGTGGCTCAATAACTATGGCTCACAATGCAGGGAATGGCTCAATAAATACCAACACCTATGAGCCAATTATCAAAACGGTTCAGAGGTTGGATCATAGGGTATACCTTTTGAGCTATGTAAATGTTGAGCTAGTGTATGCTAGGGTGTTTTGTAAAATTTTACCTTTAAGGTACATTGACGCAGAAAATATAAGTTATCATTTAGTTTCTATTATTTTCTATATGATTATTTTATAAATTACCTGCTTGACAAAGTGGATGTTACCTATCTTGATTAACCTAGAAGTGGATGCACTAGATAAACTGAGTTTTGCATACTTTTGTAAGCGGTATGTAGATTAATTGGAGTGAAAAATGATGAAAATACCATCTCTTATTTTGGCGACAGCCACTTTTACCTTTTCTAACTTTTCGCTATCGCAAGAGTTTTTGGGAGGCGTCGAAGTTGGCATGAGCCCGCAAGAGGTTGTTAGGACTGTAGAAGGAGCCAAGATGTTTGAAAATGGGAGCTTTCTTTCCAATGGAGCTACTGAGTTAGTTAGAAATAAAGATTACGAGGTGGTAGGTGAGACTTTTATACAAAATTTTTACTTCATTGATAATAGACTTGATCAAATTACACTGAACCTTAAAAGAGAAAGAAGTTTCGTGGATACCCTATTCGTTTTTGAGGCGCTAGTTCAAGCTTTGCGTGCCAAATACGGAAATGAAATAAACCACACTGTGAGAAGGAGGGGGGTATTCAAAAAGGCTGAAGCCGATTGGTTTACGGAGAATGGAGTTAACATCGGTATCTATTCAACGGCGGTTGAAGGTTATAACGCCATGTTAAATGTAAATTATCAAGCTAGAATATCAGAATCTGTAGACAAACTATAAAAATACCGCTGAGTTTAAACTAGATATTTATATAGTACCCATCAATCTAAATAGTGGTGTTACATATACATATACCGTCCACGTAAATTGCTTTATAGGCATTACGTCTTTTCATTGCGGCACAGGGGTCTTGAGAGCAGCTACTGGTACCGTCTTCTAAGACCGTGTTTTATGTGCCTCATTATCAATGAAATAGATTTTTCATATATAACACATTGATTTTTATGAGGGTCTCAAAAGGTATGGTATGAGCAGGTTATGGCCACCAGCGGCCGCCACTTCCAGTGCGCGGCGTGCCTGCTGCTGACCGCGAACGTCGGCTAAGTCGGCAATGGGGGCCGTGGATCTCACCGAGGCAGACAGTTGGTGGGGCGGTATTTTCTCTTGTCCCAGCAAGTGAGCAACGACCTGCCATAGGGTGTCGGCAGGTAAAACCGGTAAGTCGCCTGCTAACGCGGCTTCGTCGGCACAGGCGCGGGGAATAATCAGTGCTTTGTTGACGCGCCGCGTGGCGAGAGCAAAGGGTAATACGCCGGGTACGGCGCGTAGTTTGCCATCCAATGCCAGTTCGCCTGCGCACTCCATGCCTTCTAGCGCATCTACTGGAATCTGGCCAGAGGCGGCCAGAATACCGAGTGCAATCGGCAAATCGAAGCGGCCACCCTCTTTAGGTAGGTCGGCGGGGGCAAGGTTGAGGGTAATGCGCTTGGTGTTGGGGAAATCAAACCCGGCATTGATGAGCGCGCTGCGCACCCGCTCGCGGCTCTCTTTGACAGCGGTTTCCGGCAGGCCCACCAGCGTTAGTCCCGGCAAGCCGTTGGCTAGATGTACCTCGACATGCACGGCGGGTGCTTCCAGCCCAACCCCTGCGCGCGTGGCCACAATGGCTAGTGTCATGGCGCTCCCTCGCTAGTTTTTTATTCCTGACATAACCCTACGTTAATTGGAACGTTTAAAAATAGCGTGTGCCTGGAAAACTGACCTTAGTTAACAGTTGAGTCGGTTACTTGAGCTGGGCTGCCTGCCGACAGTGCAGCAAACAACTCTCTTGCAAAACGCTGGGCAGAGGGCAGTGCGCCAAAGCTCCATACCGGCGGTAGGCGAACTATCCTGTCATGCCTGACGCTGGGAAGTTGCTGCCACAGGCCGCTGTTTGCAAGCTGCTCTTCGACTCCGATGGGCAGTGGATCGATGATCACCAGCGTTGCTTCTGGGTAGCGCGCCAGCGCTTCAATCCCCACCAGTGAA
This sequence comes from Halomonas sp. IOP_6, assembly GCF_021151565.1. Lineage (NCBI taxonomy): Bacteria > Pseudomonadati > Pseudomonadota > Gammaproteobacteria > Oceanospirillales > Halomonadaceae > Halomonas > Halomonas sp. IOP_6. The sequence goes on from NZ_JAIRBO010000004.1 coordinate 249,194, forward strand.
AACCCCCAGGCATTGGTCGCTTGATCCCAGGCATTGGGGAGGTCGAGCTGCTCCAGCACGGCGTTGTATAAGCTGTTTTCCCCAAACACCCGCACGTGACGGGCATCCATAAACTGTACCATCAGCAGCGTCGCAGTTTCAGACTGAGATAGGGGGCGAGATTCGCGCAGCGTGGTCATCAATATTTGGGTCTCTTCAATAAGCTGCTCGGCCTGGGGCTGGTGCTTGGTTAACTCGCCCAGCTCACGGGTCAGGGTTTGCATCTCTTGCCAGGTATCGGTGCCGGGCGAGTAGAGCGAGAATGAAGTGACCGGGGCAATGCGCTCCAGGCGCGGTGTTAAACCGGCAAACATGGGCGAGATCAACGTCTGTTCCGGAGGCACTTGGGCCAGCAGTTCTAAATTAGGTTGGGCGCGTAGTCCCATATCGGTGGCACTGTCGGGTATCTGTGGCTCGCCCACCCACTGGTGATAATCACTCTGTTGGGCAACGCTGCTAACCGGCGCATCAATGGCTAGTAGTGTTTCAGCGATGGTCCAGTCCACCGTGGCCCACTGCGCCTGGGCAGTAGAAACGCTCAGCATACAAACGGCGAACAGCCCGCAGCGCGCGAGCAAAGAGAACAGGTTAGTGTGGCGCATGGTGGTGAGAGGCTATCCAGAAAATAAGAACTGTATTTAAACGATAATATTTATTGTTTGCAAACCTGTATTCAAGGAAAAATGCCCAGGCTGAGTGGCCTGGGCAGGTGGGGTTACAATAAATTAGCAATACTTAGATAAGTGCTTGGAACGTCGCTTAGCACAAGCGTTTAGAAACGGTAGTGAACGCTGGCGGTCACACCGCGCTCGGCGCCGAAGTAGCAGTACTCCAGCGAGTTGCAGGAGGCCACGTACTCCTTATCCAGCAGGTTGTTCACATTGAGGCGCGTTTCCACCCCTTCAACGCCGAGTTGGCTTAGATCGTAGCCAATAGTGGCATCCACCAGGGTGTAGTCAGGGACAGTTTCAGTGTTGGCTCGATCGGCGGCAATATCCGCATAGTGGCGTACGCCAACACCGACATCCACGCCGTTTAGCCAGCCCTTATTGGCCTCGTAGTGGCCCCACAGCTGTACTTGGTGGCGTGGGGAGTAAATCGCGTTGTTGCCCTGGTTGCCATCATCGCTTTTAGCGTAGGTGATGTCGGTGAAGCTATAGCCTGCCTGAACCGAGAGGGTATCCGTTAGCTGGGTTTGTGCTTCCAGCTCCAGTCCTTGAGATTCAATTTCACCTACCGCGCGGTAAGGGTCGGATGGCTGCACCTTGGTCGCGACATTCTCTTGGCTGATATGGAACAGCGCTGCACTGAATTGGCTGGCGCTGCCGTTAGGCTGGAATTTTAGGCCGGCCTCCCACTGTTCGCCTTCCATTGGTTGAAGCAGGTCGCCACTCTCATCGACGAAACTAGTGGGGGTGAAGGCAGTGGAGTAGCTTAGGTAGGGCGCTACACCATTATCAAACAAGTAGACCACACCGGCGCGGCCGCTGAACTGGGTATCGCTAAGTGAGCTGGTGTCACCGCTATCGCGGTTGGTATTGTCGATATTTACCCAGTCGTAGCGGCCGCCTAGCGTAAAGCGCCAGTTATCGACGGCGATTTGATCCTGTAGATAAACACCCGTTTGATCGATCTCGTGGCGTTCGCGGGTAGGTGCGTAAAATTCAATCGGCCCGCTACCATAAACAGGATTAAAGGCATTGACGGGGTGGAAATACCCAGTGGGCCACGATACGTCGTTTTCCCGCTGCTGGTAATCAACCCCAACGAGCAGTGTGTGATCCATAAAGCCGCTGCTGATAGTGGCTTCAAGCTGATTGTCGATAGTCCAAGCTTCTAGAGATTCATCGCTACCAGAATAGTAGCGGGTTAATTCGTCAGAGGTGGGTGACGTCCAGCCATAGCCATAGACTTGATTAAGCACCACATCGGAGTTGAGATAACGCAGTAGCTGGCGGCCCGTTACGTCGTCATTAAAGCGATGCTCCAAGGTATAGCCAGCCATGCGCTGAGTACGCTCGTAGGCGTTGTAGTCGGCTTCGCCATCAAAGAAGTTGTTACTGATCTGCTTGCCGTTCCTGGGTACTACCGCTCCTTCATAGGGCACGCCGGAGTGGTAGCCGCCTTCGGGTTCATCCTGTAGATAGGCCTCAACCGTTAGGCTGGTGTCGTCGGTGATATCCCAGCTTAGCCGTGGCGCAATGGCATAGCGCTCCTCTACGGCGGGGCCAAACTGGGTGTCGGCGGTACTGGCAATGCCGGTCAGGCGAAACGCTACTCGCTGCTCTGCGCCAATCGGCCCAGTGAGGTCAAAGGCGGCACTGCGCTGGTTATTATTGCCTACCCGAAAACGTAGCTCACCGCCTTGTTCAAATTCAGGGCGCTTACTGTTTAGCGCCACCACACCACCCGGCGACGCGCGGCCATAGAGCACCGAGGCAGGCCCGCGTACCACTTCAATGCTGTCTAGAAACCACGGATCGATGCGCATACTGCTATGGGAGTTGGCATCGCCCATCACTTTAAGACCATCTAAGAACGTGTTGCTCAAGCTGCCGTCAGAAAAGCCACGTAGTACCAGGTAGTCGAAGCGGTTGGAGGCACCCACCTGGTTGCTGTAAACACCGGGCGTGTAATCGGTGGCGCGCTGAACGGTGCTGACCCCACGGTGATCCATTTGTTCGCGGGTAATGGTAGAAACGCTTTGCGGCGTTTCAATAAAAGGGGTGGTGACTTTAGTGGCCGCCTGCTGGGCGGTTACCGTCACAGTGCCTAGCGCTGTACTTTCCAGTGTACTTTCCTGCGCACTTGCCTGAGCGTAAACCGATGGTGCCGCGAGCGCCGCGAGAACAGCGGCACTGAGCGGAGAGCGTAACAAACGGCGAGGCATAAAAGACATGGGGGTGTACCTGCAATAAGAAGCAATTAACTAATGTGTTAATGAGAATTATTGCGTTTAATTGCTTTGAAAAGGTATGCGCTATGACAAAGAGGTTATGCGTGCTGCCAAAAAATGCAGCGCAGGGGAACTTACGGCAAGACGTTATGGATAGTACGTTATGGATAGTACGTTAGCGATACTTGAAGACTTCATGCGGCGTGACACCAAAGGCCCGCTTATATGCTGTAGCAAAGTTGCTGGCGTGGCGGTAGCCGCAGGCGTGGGCAGTTTGCTGCACGCTATAACCTTTGCGCAAGTACGCCTGAGCTTGGGTCAGGCGACAACGCCGTAGGTAGTCGAATATCGAGCAGCCGTAACAGCGCTGGAACTTGGTGCGTAGGCTACTAGGGCTCATAGCGGCATTTCGGGCTAACTGCTCCAGCCGGTAATTCTGGTTGGGATAATGTTCGAGCTGCTTGCGCAAGAGCTCCAGGCGTTGGTGGTCGCGATGCAAAAGGTCTGGAGGGAGGCCTTCTTGTGTGTTTTTGTCACCGGGTTCCAGGCCAGCGGCAGGCAGGCCATGAGCTAGCAACTGGAACGCAAGGCCTTGCCATAATAGGCACAGCCGTTCTGCTGGCCAGTTCGATGCCAGTGCTGTCTCTAGGCTATGGCGAAGGAGCGGTGGTACTTGCCAAGTGTGTAGCACTGGGGTGGCTGGAGGGGCAACGTTAACAGGCGAGGAAGAGAGAGGCTCGAGACCATCTAGAATCGACACGTTGAGGGTGCTTAAGCGTTGTGGTGCAGGCTGGAATACCTCAAGCCTGGTCTGCTGGTTGAAGTGTGCACTGAAGGCGTCGCCAGCCTGTAACTGAAATGACTGGTGGCCGAGCCCCACATGGATGCAGCCCTCAAGTACCACACTGAGAAACCACGGAGCGGTACGACGGGAGGTGGAGGCATAAGCGTGCAGGACATCAAGATCTGAGTGCGTCACGCGTAGGGCCGGGGTGATCTCGATATCCATCACACGCCCGCGAGCTACGTAAGGCGATGGGGGGCGGTCAGGCGCTTCGGGAAAGCGGTAATCGATCCCGAAGCGCTGACCAAGGGCCAGCAGGTCATAGGTGGTGAGTGGCGCGAGTGTGTCGAGTGTCGCCATTCCCATTACCTCGCTGTTGAGCGGCTGCCTGCGAGTAGCGGGGCGGTGCTTAATACGCCATCGACCAGTTCAGGGTGTAGGTACGTCCGCGCCCTTGATAGTCGTAGAGGTATTCTGGACCGTAGTAGGGCGAATAGAACATGGCGGCCCGCTGGCCCCAAACGGTGGAGTACTGATCATCGAGTAGGTTCTGTATGCCCAGACTCACGGTGCCAAAATCGGTCTCCTGGCTGAGCGATAGATCGAGGGTAGTGTTGCCATCGATCTCACGATCCGCATCGTCTTTCAGGTCGAAAGTATGGCTGGCTTGCAAGCGCGCCGAACGCACGTAGTCGGTCCAGCCGATAAAGGCAGTGGAAGAGGAGAGCGAAGCATAGCGGGCGTCACGCTTCTCCCACTCCCCTTGGTCGTTCTCCTGCTCGGAGCGCACCAAGTGTAGGGTGCCGCCGACCTCCAGGCCGTTGTCGAAGTAACGGGTTACCGCGCTCTCTAGGCCAAAGTCGCGCTTCTTTTCGTCCACTACGCTGACGCTCAGATCCTGGGCGTTCTCTACCGCTTTGTCCGACCAAGCGTAGTAGAGTGCCGTTTGAGCCATCCAGTTACCCCCCTGGTAGCGCCAGCCTAGCTCCACCTGATCTGTCTCGATGGCAGATAGAGGGTTGTTATTGACACTCACCTCGGGGCTCTTGCCGTAGTATTTGGCGGGATCTGGCAGCTCGAAGCCCTGGCTAAACTGCAGCCAGTTCTGGTGACCGTTGCCGTAATCGTAGAGGGCGCTGGCATTCAATAGCGTGGCTTCGTAATCGTTCTTACCGCCGGGAATACCCTGGAAATCGTCCACTTCGACATCCATATGCTGCTGCCGCAACCCTGCGGAGAGCTTAAGCGCCTGGGTGGCTTGCCAGTCACCTTGGACGAAGCCCGAAAGCCCGTCCACCTGATAGCCTGGATAGCGGGGCTCAACACTTGAAGCCTGCTGCACCAGACCACCGGTGGTATCCGAGATATCGGTATCGAACAGCATCTGGCTGGCATCGAATTTTTCTCGATCCAGGTCGAGCCCGTAGGTCAACGAAACGTCATCACCCAGGCGCGACTCAAATAGCGCTTTAATGCCGCTTAAATCAGTGTTTTGTTGCGATGCGCGAAACTGCAGACCGTCGGCGACTGGGTAGGGAAATGCCTGAAAACTGGACTCTTCCTCCCGGTGAAACGCCTGCAGGTAGAAGTTTTGCCCCCACAGGTTAGCGTGGTGATAGTTGACGTTGACCAGCTTGCGGTCGGTTTCCGGATCGCGCTGTGAACGGTAGCCGTCGCGAATCTCGGCATCGTTCAAGTTGGGCGTGGCTGCGTCGAGGTTGGGAAAGTAAACACCCCGATTACCTTCGTAGCCGGAACGATACAGCTGGGCGCCCAGTTCCAGGCTCTGTTCGTCGGTCAAACGGAATGAGAGGTTGCCCAATACATCAATGCTGCGATTGTCCTGCAGGTCGGTCTGGGCAATATCGGGAAAGATCTCTTGGCCGCCGCCGTCGTAGTGACGGCCGTTGTCCACAATTGAGGTACCCAGGTAGCCCTGAACCCGCTCATTGCCGCCGCTGATCGATTGCGACAGGCGTCGATCCATATCATCGCTGTTGTTGAAGCCCGTGGTGATGCCAGCTTCGGTGCGCCAGTTCAGGCCTTCTTCGCCTTTGCGCGTAATGATATTGATCAAGCCCCCCGTAGCACCGCCGCCATACAGGCTGCTGGCGCCGGAAAGCACTTCTACACGCTCAATATTGAAGGGGTCAATGGCGTCGAACTGACGGGAAAGCCCACGCGAACTGTTCAGAGATACGCCATCGATAAGCACCTGCACGCCCCGACCACGCATGTTTTGCCCATAATTGGTGCGCCCTTGCGGTGCCAGATCCAGCCCCGGCACAAGTTGCCCCAATGCCGTCTTTAGGTCTGCACCATTGCGGGTCTGCTGTTGCAGCATCTCTTTGTCAATCACCCATACCGCGCCAGGTATCTGACTGATCTGGGTCGGGGTGCGGGAGCCAACCACTACCATGGTATCTTCAGCGTTTGCGTTTAGCGTGGATCCAGACGTTGTGTTTTGGGCGAAAACATTGCTGGAAAAGCCTAGTAATAGACCCGTGCCAATGAGTGCAGCCGTTGAAGAAGACCAGTCAGACATGATGAACAATCCGCGAGCAGTTAGGGAATAGGAGGCGGAGAGTATCACCACAACAGTCAATGTCAATGATATTGATTCGTGTTTATTGAGTGGGTATGACGCTCTTTACGTCATCAACATCAACGTATTAAGCCACCACTTAGTGTCGGCAATAGGCGTCGTAAGCCTATTGCCGTCCGTTCTGGGTTTAGGCGGGCTTGTTATCCTCTGAACCATCACTGTTCGGTTCAGGAGCGGGGGTTGGTGGTGCTTCTGCTTCAACGGGGGAAGGGCTCGTTGAGGTAGAAGCTTCCACGGCTGCCTCAAGGCTGGCCACTTGGCGCTCTAGAGCTTCAACGCGGGAGCGGGTGCGCTGTAATACATCCATCAAAATATCAAAGTCTTCCCGTGACACCAGCTCCAGCCTGTCAAAGGCACCACGCACTACCTGCTGTACGCCTTTTTGGATATCTTCCGGGGCTTGGGATGCGTTCTGTAAACGATCCCCAATTTGCTGGGCTAAACGGCTAATGCGATCTTGAGGCGCCATCGCTCTCTCCTTAAATGACCACGCATAAATGTGCACTGCTTACTAACTATAAGGATACGCAACCCGCAGTCGATGCGCATGCATCGTTTACAAATTAGCCTCTGGCTTCTCTTTATCGGCGGGGTGTATCGAAGGAGTGCATCGAAATGGAGCGCCGCGTTTTTATTAATGTTCTTTTATGGTGCAAGCAGGCAGTGGCGGCTGCTGCTAAGTCTTCCTTGCCACCGAATAATCTTGAGTTTTATAAAACAAACTGCTGACTTATAAGAAAAAAAAGTTGGGTGGCATGGTATGCGCATTAACGAGATAAGCAGTTAATTCGGGCGGCGCTGCCGCTACCTAATCCAGCAGGGGAGATCCGGGATGAAACTCATCACCGCTATCATCAAGCCATTCAAACTTGACGACGTTCGTGAAGCGCTCGCTGACAACGGCGTTCAGGGCATCACGGTGACTGAAGTTAAAGGCTTCGGTCGTCAAAAGGGGCATACCGAGCTGTATCGTGGTGCGGAGTACGTCGTCGACTTTCTACCCAAGGTAAAAGTTGAAGTGGCCGTGGACGACACCCGGTTAGAGAGCGTATTGGAAGCGATCTGTAGCGCGGCTAACAGCGGCAAGATCGGTGACGGCAAGGTGTTTGTGACACCGCTTGAAGACGTTATTCGGATTCGGACAGGCGAACGCGGTGCAGACGCCGTTTGAAGCTGTTTTTTCGGATCATTTCTATAGTTCAACGGGGAACTTAAAATGAATGAGTTGACTGATCTGAGCTACGCGCTCGACACGTTTTACTTCCTAATTTGCGGCGTGCTCGTCATGTGGATGGCCGCTGGCTTCTCAATGCTTGAGGCTGGCTTGGTACGTTCAAAAAACACCGCCGAGATTCTGACCAAAAATATCGCGCTATTTGCGATTGCCTGCACCATGTACTTGCTGGTGGGTTACTACATTATGTATTCCAGCAGCGCGGGTGGCTTCCTACCCAACCTTGGTTTCTTGATTGGCGCTGAAAACAGCGTGGATGCAGTGACCGCAGGCGGTGATGATGCGCCTTACTACTCAATGCGCTCTGACTTTTTCTTCCAGGTAGTGTTCGTGGCCACTGCCATGTCGATTGTGTCTGGTGCGGTTGCTGAGCGCATGAAGCTGTGGGCTTTCCTGGCCTTCGCAGTGGTGATGACAGCCTTTATTTATCCGGTGTCTGGCTACTGGACGTGGGGCGGCGGCTGGTTGTCTGAAGTCGGCTATTCCGATTACGCGGGTTCCGGCATTGTTCACTTAGCAGGTGCCGCGGCTGCCTTAGCGGGTGTATTGGTGCTTGGCCCACGTAAAGGTAAGTATGGTAAAGATGGGTCTATCCACGCGATTCCAGGCGCCAACATGCCGCTGGCCACACTGGGTACTTTTATCCTTTGGATGGGGTGGTTCGGCTTCAATGGTGGCTCTGAGTTGAAAATGTCTGATATCAGCTCTGCCAACAACGTTGCTCAAGTGTTTGTTAACACCAACGCGGCCGCTGCCGGTGGCGTGCTTGCCGCACTTATTCTTGCCAAACTGTGGTTCCGTAAAGCGGACCTTACCATGGCGCTTAACGGTGCACTGGCTGGTCTTGTCGCGATTACTGCGGATCCTCTGTCGCCCTCTGCGCTAGGCGCTGCGGTGATTGGGGCGGTAGGTGGCTTGATCGTTGTCGCTGCGATCGTCACGCTGGACAAGCTGAAGCTTGATGATCCGGTCGGCGCTATCTCGGTACACGGTGTGGTGGGTATCTGGGGCGTGCTGGCAGTTCCGCTGACCAATGGCGACGCTTCTTTCGGCGCACAGCTGATCGGTATCGTTGGTATCTTTGGCTGGGTATTCGTTGCGAGCCTGGTGGTATGGCTGGTGCTGAAAGCCATCATGGGCATCCGTGTCAGCGAAGAAGAAGAGTATGAAGGTGTCGATATTGCTGAGTGCGGTCTTGAAGCCTATCCCGAATTTAGCGTTAAGAAATAAGCTTACGCTAATGAAATGAGCTGGCGTGCTCTTTTGGCCTCCCCTAGCGGGAGGCCTTTTTGCCTTAGTGCATTGTTACAATCCATTGGCGCTGATTTTTTATTCTCTGCCTGTAGCGGTGTATGCTTAACGCTAACGGGCTTGGCTAACAGCAGTGTCCCGCCAACCTTTAATAAAAGGCCACCAAGCTAGAGGATGTCGCAATGAAATTGATCTCAGCCATTATCAAGCCGTTTAAGCTTGATGACGTACGCGAATCGCTCTCTGATATCGGCGTGCAGGGCATTACGGTAACGGAAGTGAAGGGCTTTGGCCGTCAGAAAGGTCACACAGAGCTATATCGTGGTGCAGAGTACGTGGTGGATTTTCTGCCCAAAGTAAAGCTAGAAGTTGCGGTAGATGACGATATGGCGGAACAGGTTATTGATGCCATTACGCAGGTTGCCAATACAGGCAAAATCGGCGACGGCAAAATCTTTGTCATGCCGCTGGAGCAGGTGATCCGTATTCGTACCGGTGAAACCGGTAAAGACGCGGTTTAATCGCGACGGGTGCTTCGCAGCCTAAAATTACCAAAACGCCCCGCTAAGCGGCCTGCTTAGCGGGGCGTTGCGTTGTTACTTCCGAGTTGGCAAACCTTTCCTTGCCTTCTATTTCTGACTCTTCACTTCTTACTTTTCACCCCTTACTTCTCAACAAAGGCACGCTCAATCACGTAATCGCCCGGCTCGCCCATCCGCGGGGAAATATTCAGGCCCAATTCGTCTAGCAGCGCGCTAGTGTCGTCGAGCATGGCGGGGCTGCCGCAAATCATCGCGCGGTCTTGGCGCGGATCAATCGGCGGAAGACCGGTATCTTCAAACAGCTTGCCGCTGCGAATGTGATCGGTCAGGCGCCCCATGGTGTGGAATTCTTCACGGGTAACCGTGGGGTAGTACACCAGCTTCTCGGCAATTTCTTCGCCTAAATACTCGTGAGCAGGCAGCTCTTTGGTAATAAAGTCGGCATAGGCAAGTTCAGATACTTCGCGCACGCCATGTACCAGCACAACTTTTTCAAAGCGCTCGTACACTTCTGGGTCTTGGATCAGGCTCATAAACGGTGCAAGGCCTGTTCCGGTGGAAAGCATGTAGAGGTTGCGGCCGGGAAGTAGGTCATCGCATACCAGCGTGCCCGTAGGCTTGCGGCTGACCATAATTTGGTCGCCAACTTGAAGGTGCTGCAAGCGCGAGGTGAGCGGGCCATCGGGTACTTTGATGCTGAAAAATTCCAGATGGTCTTCGTAGTTGGGGCTGGCGATGGAGTAAGCACGCATCAACGGTTTGCCGTTCACTTCCAGGCCAATCATCACAAACTGACCATTTTTGAAGCGTAGGCTACGCTCGCGAGTGGTGCGGAAGCTGAACAGGGTGTCGTTCCAATGGTGAACGCTGAGGACTTCTTCCAAGGCAAACTTGCTCATGCTAACTCCTCCAATGGGCAGAGTGGCCTAAGCCTCGTCTGCCATATTCTAAAAAAGCATAAAAGATGGCTAAATATGTTGCTGCTAATTCTAAATAAAGAGAGATATATCTGTTAAGCAAATTATACTGATAACACTTATCTAAAAAATAGATATGCCGCCGAAACAAGATAGGTTGTCTCTATGCATTACACCCTGCGCCAGTTGGAAGTCTTTGTGGCGGTCGCCCAGCACGAAAGTGTTTCTCAGGCGGCGCGTGCTCTTGCTATGTCCCAATCTGCTACCAGTACGTCGCTCGCGGAGCTTGAGCGTCAGTTTGACTGCCAGCTTCTCGACCGCATGGGAAAACGGCTGAAGCTTAATGCGTTAGGCTTTCAACTGTTGCCAAAAGCGGTGGCCTTGCTGGACAGGGCCGAAGAGGTAGAGGAACTGTTGCGCGGCCAGCAGGGCGTAGGCGCATTAGATGTGGGCGCAACGCTAACCATTGGCAACTATCTAGCCACTCTGTTGATCAGCGATTTCATGCAGCGCTACCCCGGCAGTCGGGTGCGGCTAGCAGTGCGTAACACGCGTCACATCATTGAGAGTGTACGCCAGCACTCGCTTGATTTAGGGCTGATTGAAGGGCAGTGCGACGACGATATGATTATCAGCCAGCCATGGGTAGAGGATGAGCTGTGCGTCTTCTGCTCGCCGCGCCACCCGTTGGCGGGTCGCGAGCATCTTGAGCTGGAACAGCTGTTGCGTGAAGACTGGATTATGCGCGAGGAGGGCTCTGGCACCCGCATGACCCTTGAGCACGCCGCGCGGCATCGGCGTAGTCGGTTTAATACCCTATTGGAGCTTGAACATACCGAGGGTATTAAACGGGCAGTAGAATCAGGCCTGGGGATTGGCTGCGTTTCCAGGCTAGCACTGCGTGATGCTTTCCGGCGTGGCAGCTTAGTGCCTCTGCCAACACCGGAATTAGACTTAAAACGTCAGTTCACTTTCATCTGGCACCGCCACAAGTACCTTACCACGGGGGTACGAGAGTTCTTGCGACTTTGCCGCGAGATGACCGCGGGTGCCAAGCGCAGCGATGATATTCCACTGCCGCCGATTCCTTAGTCACTCAATACGATAGTCACTCAATACGATAGTCACTCAATACGATGGCAAAACGTTGGGCGAGTTGACTGCTAGGGGAGCCGAAGGGTGTCGAGACAGCTTGAAGCTGCTGATGGTGCCCTTAAGATGATCAGCTTGCTCTTTCAGCTGTTCAGCGGCAGTGGTGGACTCTTCCACCATGGCAGCATTCTCCTGGGTCATACGGTCAAGTTCAGACACGGCGATATTGATCTGCTTGATGCCATCGCTCTGCTCACTCGTGGCGGAGTTGATTTCTTCCAACACATCGGTGACGCGAGTGATATGAGCGACTATATCCTGCATGGTTGCGCCCGCGTTTTGCACTAATGCGGTACCGTTATTGACTCTGCTTTGTGAGTCTTCAATGAGTTTTTGAATATCGTTGGCGGCTTCACTGCTGCGCCCTGCTAATTTGCGTACTTCATCAGCAACTACTGCAAAACCACGGCCATGTTCCCCTGCCCGGGCGGCTTCTACGGAGGCGTTAAGGGCCAGCAAGTTGGTTTGGAAGGCAATACTGTTCATTAGCGTGACGATTTCGCCAATTTTATGGGAGGCCTGGGAAATATCTTCCATCGTGGTAACCACATTGGCGACCACTTGCCCGCCTTCTTTAGCTACTTTCGAGGCCGTTTGAGAGAGCTTGTTGGCTTCTTGGGCCGAGGCCGCGGTGTGCTCCACGGTGCTGGTTATCTGCTCTACTGAAGCGGAGGTCTGCTGCAGGCTAGAAGCCGCGTTATCGGTACGGCGGGATAGATCCTGGCCGCCCAGGGCAATTTCGTTAGCGGCATGGTGCACCGATTCACTGCTGGTGCGTACATCGACCAATACCGCTTCCATTTTGCCCACAAAGCGGTTGAAAGCACCGCAAATCTGGGCCACTTCATCACGGCCCTGCTCGGGAAGTCGTCGGGTTAGATCGCCTTCGCCGCTGGCAATGTCATCCAGGGCATCACGCGCCCGTTCTAGGCCAGCGAAAGTACGTTTAAGCCACAGGCTCAACAGCAGAGCCGTGACAGCAATGATGGCGATTAGCGTCAACAATGAAGACTTGAGGATGGCACGCAGCCCTGCAGTGGCTTCATACTCGTCTAATGCCACGCCGAGTTCCCAGTCGGTTCCTGTGATGGGGGTCACTGAGAGTCGTTTATCCAGGCCATCGACTTCGATAGGCTCCCACGCGTCTTGCACAGCACTTAGCTGTTCGATGGACGCAGGGGACAGAGTGTCGCTAATTCGGCTCAGCGGTTTGAGCGTCAGTGCAGTATCGGGGTGGGCAATCACTGTCTCGCCACCGCTACTTAGAAAGGCGAAACTCGAAGGCGTTGGCCGAATAGCGTTGACCTGACTGACTAGATTGTCGATGACGACATCGCCGCCGATTACCCCATACAAACGGCCATTACGCTTGACTGGCGTAGCAAAGGTAACCACTAGCTGATTGCTATTAGCGTCCACGTACGGCAGCGAGACGATAGTACGATCCTGCTTTGTTGCTGCTTGGTACCAGTCACGCTGGCGTGGATCATAATCGCTGCCTGGTACCCAGCCATCGGACGAAAGGTGGCTACCATCGGCTTGGCCGAAAAATGCCGTTAGGAAACCGCCTGACGCTGCTACCTGAATGAGTGGCGCAAGCGGGTCATTATCGATCACTGGCGTGCGCGCGGCTTCTAGTATGGCGGCTCGGGCATCAATCCACTCCTCAATGGCCAGGGCGTTACCCTGTGCAATTGAGGCCAACTGCTGAGTTACCTGCTGGTCATTATGTGTTTGCAGGGTCAGGTAGCTGACTGAGGCATTAATAGTCAGTGCTAGCGTAATTACCATTAACGTGATGATAAGAATACGCAAGCGTAGGGACGACAGCATGAATATAGTCTCGCTAGTTAGGAAAGCTAAGGCCTGAAATAGGCCACTTTGTATGTACTATCTGCTATGTACTATCTGATAAGTACTATCTGCAGCCCTACTATCGGCATCAATGATTACGACTTTAGGCGTATGCTTAAGATCGTGTAGTTATCGGTTCGCAAGGGGGAGAACACGCCCTGAAGCAAACTGAGCTAAGGCAGGATGGATAACGAGGTGGGCCTCGAAATGAGGCCTGGCAGGATAATGACCGCCGGAGCCCAGCGTAGCGATAAACCTGCGCTACTGCCGATCTCCTGGCGGCCTGATTTAATAGCTGTTTAGTACTGTGCCAGCGTTGGCGCAGGCAGTGTGTGTTGGCTCTGTGAGTGGCGGCTGTCATGTGCTTCAAGCGTGAAGCCACCCACCAGTGCATCGAGCCGATCCGCCTGATCTTTTAGCTGTTCGGCGGCGGTGGTGGACTCCTCCACTAGGGCTGCGTTTTGCTGAGTCATCTGATCTAGATCGGTGACGGCAATGCTTACCTGACTGATACCATCGTTTTGCTCTCGCGCGGCCGTACTGATATCGCCGAGCATTTGAGTAACGCGCGTCACGCTTTGAGCCAGTTCATGCATGGCAGCTTCGGCATCACGCACCATTTGTGTGCCGCTTTCTACCTTACCTGCCGAGGCATCGATGCGTTGGCGAATATCTTTAGCGGCGTCGCTGCTGCGCGAGGCGAGTTTACGTACCTCATCAGCTACGACGGCAAAGCCACGACCATGCTCCCCTGCACGGGCAGCCTCTACGGATGCGTTTAGCGCCAGCAGGTTAGTTTGGAAAGCGATGCCATCAATGACACTGACAATGCTCTGAATTTCATCAGAGTTGGTGCGAATATCCGTCATCGTGGCGACCACCTGCTCAAACGCACTGTCAGTACGGGACGCGAGCTCCGAGGCGGTTTGGGAAAGCCCGCTGGCTTCCTGAGAGGCGTGGGTGGTGTGGCCAACGGTACTGCTGATCTCTTCCATGGCTGAAGAGGTCTGTTGCAGGCTAGCGGCGGCCTGTTCGGTACGCCGAGAAAGATCGTGCCCTCCTTGGGTAATCTCATTGGCTGCATGGTTGACTGCTTCGCTGCTGCGCCGTACATCCAGCAAGATGGTTTGGATTTTCTCCGCGAAGGCATTGAACTGTTCTGCCACTGCTGCGCTCTCGTCGCGGCCATGAACTGGCAAGCGTTGGGTAAGGTCACCATGCCCTGTTGCGATCTCTTCCATCCGGTTGGCCAGGCGTTTAAGAGGGCGCGCGATTCGTCCACCAATCCACCATAGTGCGCCGACACCAATGGCTGCCAGCAGTAAGCCCACCAGTGTCATGCCGAACGTGTTTTGCTGGCGCTGCTCACTGAGCACGTCTTGCAAGGCATTCAGTTCGGCCAGTACCACCGACTCGGGAAGCTGCAGTACCAGCACCCAGGGCTGACCCGTATTGCCAAGAGCGATAGGCTGATAACGCTGGAACATACCGTCGGCCGTGCTGCTGTGTAGGTTGCCCTGCGTTGTTGCCTGCTCAATGCCTGCCAACAGCGTGTCACTTAGCGAATCGCTAGCGGGCAATCCTAAAGCTTGCCCCCCAGCGGTATCAGCTACCAAACCGCCACGTCCCGCCACTAGTGTCATCCGGCCAGCGCCGTTATAAAGCGCCTGGTTAGCATCGCTTAACAGGGTTTGGATAAAGTTAAGCGCTAAATCAATCCCCGCCACACCGCGAAACTCGCCATCTACCAAAATCGGTGCGTTGAACGAAGCGACTAGCTGGGTTTCGCCGCCGAAGTCGTAAGCTGCAGGGTCGATAATACAAGGAGCTAAGGTTTCCCGCGGACACAGATAGTACTCGCCTTCGCGCACGCCGCTTGCCAGGGGCGTTTCGCTCTCTATGTCCTCACCTAGCGGCAGTATCGCCAGCTCGCCATCATCAGTGCGGTACCACCAAGGCATAAAGCGGCCGCTGGCGTCATGGCCGTAGCGCTCGTCACCTGCGTAGCGAGCGTCATCTCCAAAGGCGTTGGGCTCCCAGCCGATATAGGCATCCAATAGGTCTGGGTTATCGGCGACGGTTTGGCGCACAAGGTTTGATAGCTGTCGGCGGCTTAGGTAGAGCGCGCGTTGGCCTTCTGCATCGTCCATGCCCATTAACGCATTGGTTGTGGCTAGTTGGCTGGCCAGCGTCATTGCTTTGTCCAGCTCGCGCTGAATGCGCTGGCCTTCCGCTTCGGCAATGGCGTTTAAGCGAGCATTCAGCGCGCCTTCCATGAGCTCACTGGTGTGGTCATCCACGGTTTGTTGGGTATGAGCGGCGGCGATCAGGTTATACACCACCAGGGCTGCCACAATGGCTAACAGGCAAGGACCTGCAAGTGCCACGACAAAAGAGCGTAATGAGCGAAAATGCATAGTGTAATCCCTAGGCGATATGGCGACGTTGGTTGTCAGGTGTTTGATAGGGCACTTGCAAAGCAGGCGTAGCAGCGTGGGACAGTTTAAAGCTGCTGATCGTCCCTGCGAGATGCTCTGCTTGCTCTTTCAGTTGCTCAGCAGCAGTAGTGGACTCTTCCACCATGGCAGCGTTTTCCTGGGTCATGCGATCAAGCTCGGCAACGGCAATATTGACTTGATTAATGCCATCGCTCTGCTCGCTGGTGGCTGCGTTAATCTCCTCCAGTACATCGGTAACACGGGTGATATGGGTAACAATATCCTGCATCGTCGCACCCGCATTTTGTACCAGAGAGGTGCCATTGTTGACTTTGCTTTGTGAGTCTTCGATTAGCTTTTGAATATCGTTGGCAGCTTCGCTACTGCGTCCCGCCAGTTTACGGACCTCGTCGGCCACTACGGCAAAGCCGCGGCCATGTTCGCCGGCACGGGCCGCTTCTACAGAGGCGTTGAGTGCCAGCAGATTGGTTTGGAAGGCAATGCTGTTCATCAGCGTGACAATTTCACCAATTTTATTAGAGGCTTGAGAAATGTCTTCCATTGTTGTGACGACATTTGCCACCACTTGGCCACCTTCCTTCGCAACGTTTGATGCTGCATGGGAGAGCTGGTTGGCTTGCTGGGCGGATGCGGCAGTATGCTGAACGGTGCTGGTTATTTCCTCGATCGACGCAGACGTTTGCTGCAGGCTTGCGGCCGCGTTATCGGTACGGCGTGATAAATCCTGACCACCCATGGCAATTTCGTTGGCCGCGTGATGAACCGCTTCACTGCTTGTACGGACATCAACTAATACGGCTTCCATTTTGCCGACAAAACGGTTGAACGCGCTGGCAATTTGGGTCACTTCATCGTTGCCTTCTTCTGGCAAACGTAGGGTTAAATCGCCATCTCCCGAGGCAATGTTATCCATCGCGCTGCGCACGCCAAGCAGTCGACGAAGCATCAATGAAAGCAGAACTCCAAATATAACGGCGGTGATGGCCGCGACAATCAGCAAAGTGATAATCGAGGTAGTCGCAATGGCACGCAGGCCTGCGGTGGCTTCGTGCTCATCAAGCGCCACTACTAACTGCCAGCCACTACTGCCGCCCACTGTGCTGCCCATCAGCAGCTTGCCACTGTTTTGCAGCTCAAGCGCTTGCGGCTCTTCGGCTTGGATAATCTTGGCCAAGCTGTCGTTGGTTAGATCGCTGCTCAACACTGAGGACGGCTCAAGCGTTAACTCGGCGTCAGGATGCGCTACGAGCGTGCCATCTTCCGTCGTCAAAAAACCAAAGCTTGAAGGTGTCGGGGCGATACTGGCCACAATATCAATGACATCTTCAATGGTGATGTCTGCGCCAATGACAGCAGCGAGCTGCCCGTTACGGTAGAAGGGGCGTGCAAAGGTAACGATTAACCCCCCTGTTTGGGCATCGACATAAGGCGTTGTGATAATGGTGTCTTTGGCGTTGGCAGCGTCCTGATACCAGGGGCGTTGGCGAGGGTCATAATCACTAGGTGGCTGCCAGTTATCAGAAAAAACAGCATCAGACGTGGAGGGATAAGCCATATAGGCCGTCATGAAGCTTCCAGAATCAGCCAACTGACGCAATGCGGCAAGTGGGTCGCTGCTGCCAACAGCATCATCCATGCTGGCCAGCATGGTATAGCGAGCGTTAAACCACTCATTAATTGCCTGGGTGTTACCGTTAACGACGGCACTGAGATTGCGGCTTACTTGTTGATTGTTGTGATGCTTGACGGTGGTGTAGCTGGCTATGCCATTAATGATGAGGGCTACAATAATGGCCGTGAGGGCGGCTAGTAAGATGCGGGCTCGTAGGGAGGAAAACATGGTCGCTCTCTAAATCGTCAGGGGTCAGACGACTATCGGCAAAAGCGACCACTTCTTTAGCAGAAAAGCGTGCTTAGTGGGAAAGCGAGAGTGACGTAGAGAGCATTAGCGTAAGTCGCTAACGGCGTTTTGAATATCGGCCAGGGAAGCTTTACTCAAATCTTTTGAAAGCGTGTGAATGACCAACTTGTGGGTGGTGTTATCGAGCTTTTCTCGCAGTAGCCCAAGAAATTTCGGCGGCGCGACCATAATAAGCTTTTCCATGCTGTTATCGACGCGTGCGTCATATAAGCGCTTGGCAACTTCTTTGGCAAACAACTCATTTTCATGCTGCGAGGCGGCGCCCTCCTCTCCTGACGAGCGCGATGAGGTTGACGTAGATTCATGAACATCGGCACCGCGGCGATCGGTGATTAAATCACCTTCATGCAGCCTGCCTGCTGCGTGTACAAGGCTCTCATGCTCAGTGAGATTCAACGCATCACGGGTGAAAATACGCGCGCGGGCGGCGTCAGCTACCACGATATAGGTGGTCATCGTCGTACGTCCTCCTTGTCGTTAGTTACTCTCTAACCATGGCAATCATTTGCCGTTTGGTCAAACACTTGCGTAGCTAAAAAGGGGTTAAAGCACTTTGCTGCGTAGTAGGCTAGTAATGGCTTCGCCTATCAGTACCAAAATGATAATCGCGATCAAAATAGTAGCGACTGTCGGCCAAGCAAAGGTGTCGATAGCGCCTTGTAGAATCACGCCAATGCCACCTGCGCCAACGAGTCCCAGTACGGTGGATTCCCGGATGTTGATATCCCAGCGCAGAATCACGATGGCAAAAAAGGCTGGCATCACCTGGGGCACAATGGCGTAGGCGACCACTTTTGCCTTGGAAGCACCGGTGGCTTCCATTGCTTCCACCGGTCGGCGGTCGATTTCTTCAATGGCTTCACCCATTAATTTGCCAATAAAGCCTATCGAGCGAAACACAATCGCCAGGATCCCTGCTAATACGCCGGGGCCAAAAATAGCCACGAATAACAGCGCCCATATAATCGTATTAACCGAGCGGCTGGAGACCAGAATAAAGCGCCCCAGCCATAGGCAAGCACGATTGGGGGTGGTGTTCTGGGCGGCGATATAGGCGACTGGCAAGGCGAGAAAAATAGTCAGAAATGTGGCTAACGTTGCGATATGTACCGTTTCGAGCAGCGCGTTCAGAATATTGCTTAACCCGGCAGCGCTGGGCGGCCACATGCGCGCACCCAAATTAGACATTTGGTTGGGAGCGTCCCATACCCAGGGCCAGAAAATATCAATATCGCGAACCGCCCAGAACACCAGCATCAGTGTGCCTAGCAATACAGCGTAGCGGATTAAGCGTTCTTTACGGTCGTAGCGATGCCAAACACGGTCGGCAAGTTGCTGAGCGTGATCTACCATATTTTTTTCCTCACCCAGCCGCTGATGCCTTCACTCAGTAAAATAACCGCAATAATGACCAGTAGAATCGCAAAGGCGAAGTCGTAATCATAGCGACCAAAGGCATTCATTAATGTGCCACCGATACCGCCTGCACCGACGATGCCGACCACCGCAGAGGCGCGTAGGTTGCTATCAAGCTGGTACATCGATAGACCGACCTGACGGGGCAATATTTGTGGAAAGACGGCGTAATAAAGCGTGGCAATGTAGCCTGCTCCTGCCGCGCGCATGGCTTCTACCTGCCCCCAGTCAATCTCTTCGATCTCTTCTGCTAGCAGCTTTCCAACAAACCCGATGGAGTAGAGAGTCAGCGTTAAAATACCTGCCAGCGGCCCAAAACCAACGGCCGCCACGAATAAAATAGCCACGATCACGGGGTGAAAGCTGCGCGAGATAATAATGACCGCGCGGCCAATCACGTAAATGGGCATCGGGGCGATGTTACGAGCGGCCATCACCGCAAAAGGAATCGATAAAAAAACGCCTAGTAATGTGGCGAGAATGGCAATTTGGAAGCTCTCTTTAAAGCCTGTCAGCAGCAACTCGTAACGTTCCAGGCTGGGGGGAAAGCCCCCGCTAAAGATGCGTGCTGCCCGCGGTAAGCCTTCTGAAATGCGCGCCCAGTTAAACGGCAAAGAACCGAAAGCCCACACCAGATAAATCGCAGCGACAATAAAAATGCCGTAACGGATGATGGGGTTGGCAATAAATGGCGGCTTTTTCCAGATGCGCGGGGGAGAAGGGGAGTCAGACGGCGTCATGTCGTGGCTCCTCTACGCGGGCATCGGGCTGCTCAGTAATGGCATCGTCAGGCGCTTCAATACCACCATAAATGGCATCTAGCGCGTCTTTGTTAAAGTCCGCAGGCACTCCATCAAAAATCATCTTGCCGTGGCGTAAGCCGACAATGCGCTCAGTGTAGGTTTTTGCTTGCGCAACGTTGTGAATATTGATCAATACCGGTAGCGAAAGCTCACTGGCAAGGCTCTGCAGCAGTATCATGATCTGCTCGGACGTGCGCGGGTCGAGCGATGCCGTTGGCTCGTCGGCCAGCAGCAGGTCAGGTTCTTGCATTAATGCCCGTACCACCCCGACGCGCTGGCGCTCACCGCCGGAAAGCTCATCGGCACGTTTATTAGCGTAATGAGCAATTCCAACGCGCTCCATGAGGGTAAATGCGCGCTCTATATCAGCTTGGGGGTAGCGACGTGAGATTGCTTGATAGAGATTAACGTAGCCAAGCCGTCCAGCAAGTACGTTCTCCATGACGGTGAGGCGGTCAAGTAAGTTAAATCCCTGGAAGACCATGCCAATTTTGCGCCGAGCACGGCGTAACTCAGCGCCTTTCACATTCACCAGTTCGGTGCCGTTGAGTTTGATAGAGCCCGATGTAGGTTCTACTAAGCGATTGATACAGCGAAGCATGGTGCTTTTACCAGCACCGGACGCGCCGACAATAGAAACAACGCTGTTGTCCTCTACCTTAAGGTCGAGTCCCTTCAGCACCGCCTCGTTGTGGCCATAACGTTTGACCAGATTGGTAATTTCCAGCATGTGATTGTTTCCATCGAAAGGCGAATAATTGCGCCGCCGGAGACGGCGCAATCGCTGTTACTCCAGGTTTTCTCGTGTATAGCTCACGTCATTAGCCGCCTGGATGGTACGAATCACTTGCCAGTTATCTTTGTAATTAATCGGAATAAACTTTTCGACGCCTTCAAACTCTTCGCCAAGCTCGGTGCCAACAAAATCGAAGGTAAAGAAGGCTTCCTCGATTTTTTCTACAAGATCTGGGTGTAGGTTGTGGGCGTAGTTATAGGAGGTAGTGGGGAATCGGTCAGATTCGTAGATCAGACGCACATCTTCCTCATCGTAAAGACCACGTGCTGCCATACGCTCGACTACTTCAGAAGCCACCGGCGCGGCATCGTAATCCCGAGCGACTACGCCCAACATTGATTGGTCATGGCTGCCCGAGTAAACGACGTCGTAATCCTCTTCGGGGGTGATGCCAAGCTCTGGCAGTAAGGCACGCGGCGCTAGATTACCGGAGTTGGACGTTGGTGAGGTGTGGGCAACACGCTTGCCCTTGAGGTCTTCCAGGCTCTCAATATCTGAGTCTACGTGGGTAAATAGCTGCAGGGTGTAGCCGAACTGACCATCATCTGACCCCATCAGTGCGAAGGGTACCGCGCCTGCTAAGTTAACGGCAAAGGGGGTAGGGCCAGTCGAGAAGCCAGCAATGTGTAAACGCCCGCTGCGCATGGCTTCGACTTGTGCGGCGTTAGATTGAACAGCAAAGAAGCGCACATCGCGTTCGGTAACCTCGGATAGATGATCAATAAAGGGCTGCCAGATATCCGAATAAATGGCCGGATCTTCTACTGGGGTATAAGCAAAAATAAGGGTGTCCGGGTTTGCCCACCCAGACTCGTCGCTTGGCCGATCAGCCACCATGTCGCCGTTTTCATCGCAGTACAGCGGATCCAAGTCACCGCGCTCGCACTCTGCCAAAGCATGGGTAGAGAGGAGTGCGAAGGGGAGCAGTGATGCAGCCGCTAGCATGGCAAGCGGGCGCTTGCAGAAACGTGGTGTTTCCATAGTTAGCCTCTTATGTGCGTTATTTTTGTGTTGTGCTATCCACTATCGAATTCAGCGCTTCTTTTACTTCGCGTGCGTTTCGCAAGTGGACATTTGTAGCGCTAGATGTTTATTTTTCGAAAACGATTCCTCTCAATCTAGGATTTATTACAAAGATATGTCAAACACTTTCACAGCCACTTTCTACCATTGGCGAAATCGCTATCTTTTGATGCGCCATGGCCATAGCCAAGCGAATGAACAAGGCCTCATTATTAGTTCGCCTGGGCGTGGGCTTTGCGATTTCGGCTTGTCACCTTTGGGCGAAGAGCAGCTCTCAACCGTCATTGATCAATGGCGTTGGCCGACGCCCACCAAGGTGGTGCACTCGGACTTTTTGCGGACAACACAAACCGCTGATCGAGTCGCTAAAGCGTTTGGCTTAACGCTGGAGAAAGAGGAGCGCCTTCGTGAGCGCTACTTTGGTGAGCTCGATGGCCAATCGGATCGGCATTACCCTGACGTATGGGCGTTAGATGCCCAGGATGCTGGCCATCAACAGCATCAGGTGGAGGCGGTAAGTAACGTCGCCAAGCGTATGTGCGCAGTTGTTGAGCAGCTGGAGCGTCGCTGCGAAGGCGAGACGGTGTTGGTGGTGAGTCATGGCGACCCATTACAGATACTGCTCACAGCGCTCGCCAATAAACCGCTGACGCAACACCGCGAGCAACCTGCCCTGCAGCCTGCCAGCATTACTCCGCTGGGGAGTTAGTCGGGTGAGGGTGGAATCCAGGCAATCATATCCACTTCTACATCGGCCCCGCCGGCAAGACCGGTGACGCCAATACAGGTGCGGGTTGGCAGCGGCTGTTTGAAGTAGCTGGCATACACGCGATTAACCTCGTCAAAGTGGCCCATATTGGTAATAAATACGCGTGACTGCACGACGTATTCAAAGCGACTGCCCACTTCTTCCAACACGATGGCTAGGTTTTGCATGACGCGATGAGTTTGTTCGGTAAAGGTGCCCAACAGCATTTCGTTGGTTTCAGGTACGGTGGGCATCTGGCCGGTAATAAATACCAAATCGCCCACTCGGCAAGCGTGCGAAAAGGGAGCAATCGGCTGTGGGGCGCGGTCAATAAATAGCTTTTCCATCTTGAACGGTCTCTCTTGTGTCGATGAGTTGGCGCCGCTCGATATAAGCGAAATACAAAGATGGGCCTTCAATGAGGCCCATTGCTTTATCAATTGCTTTACTTAGTGCCCCAAAATTTGGCTCAAGAATAGCTGGGTACGTTCTGACTGCGGGTTATTAAAGAACGGCTCAGGAGCGTTTTCTTCGATAATTTGCCCTTGGTCCATAAAAATCACCCGGTCGGCGACGGTTTTGGCAAAGCCCATTTCATGGGTCACACACAGCATGGTCATGCCTTCATTAGCAAGCTCCACCATGACGTCGAGCACTTCCTTGATCATTTCTGGATCAAGCGCCGACGTTGGTTCGTCGAATAGCATCACGTCAGGGTGCATGCACAGTGAACGGGCAATGGCGACCCGCTGCTGCTGGCCGCCGGAAAGCTGCCCCGGGTACTTAAGCGCCTGTTCAGCAATACGCACCCGTTCTAAGTACTGCATGGCCATTTCTTCCGCCTCGCGGCGCGGCTTTTTTTGCACCCACATGGGCGCTATACAGCAGTTTTCCAGCACTGTTAAGTGAGGGAAGAGGTTGAAGTGCTGGAATACCATGCCCACGCTACGGCGGATTTGCTCGATACGCTTAACGTCTTGGGTAAGCGGTACGCCGCCCACCACGATATCGCCTTGCTGGTGCTCTTCCAGGTGGTTAATGCAGCGAATCAAGGTTGACTTGCCTGAGCCTGAAGGCCCGCAAATAACGATACGCTCGCCGCGCTTTACTTCCAGGTCGATATCGCGCAGCACGTGAAAATCGCCGTACCATTTATTAACGCCGCGCATTTCAACCATCAGGTCAGAAGTGGGGGTGCCAGAGATGTTGGTGGCTGCTTGAGTCATGTCTCTATCCTGCTAAAAAATCGTTAATAAAAGCGGCGTTAGCGCTTATGGCCGGTGTGCAGCTTGCGTTCTAAATACTGGCTATAGCGCGACATGCTGAAACAGAAGATCCAGAACATGAAGGCGGCAAAGACATAGCCTTCTAGCGAGAAGCCTAGCCAGCGTGAGTCAGCCAACGCCGCTTGTACGATCCCCAATAGGTCAAATAGCCCGATGATCATGACCAGGGTGGTGTCTTTAAACAGCGAAATGAAGGTGTTCACGATGCCGGGGATCATCATCTTCAGCGCCTGAGGAAGCACAATCAGGCCCATGCGTTTCCAGTAGGTCATGCCGAGCGCAGCGGCAGCCTCTTCCTGACCCTTAGGGATGGCCTGCAGGCCACCACGAATAACCTCGGCCATGTAGGCACTTTGGAACAGTGTTAAGCCGATTAGTGCGCGTACTAGGCGGTCGACGCTCATATCGGAAGGCAGGAAAAGCGGCAGCATTACCGAAGCCATGAATAGCACCGTAATCAGTGGTACCCCGCGCCAGAACTCGATGAATACCACGCAGAAGCTTTTCACAATGGGCATATTGGAGCGTCGCCCCAATGCCAGCACAATGCCGATTGGCAGCGCGCCAACCATACCGACGGTGGCCAGCAGTAGGGTCAGCATTAAGCCACCCCAGCGGTGCGTGGGCACGCGAGGCATGTCAAAGTAGCCGCCGTGCAGCAGCACATAAGCAACGATGGGGAAACCGACGAGAGCGAATACCGCCACCCAACGTTTGAGGGGCAGGCGGGGAATTGCTAGCCAGGCTATCAGCGTAAAGAAGCCAGCAAAGACGATGTTGGCTCGCCAGATTTCTTCACGGGGATACAAGCCGTAGATAAACTGGGTAAAGCGTGCATTGATGAAGACCCAGCAAGCTCCTTCCCGAGAGCAGTCATCCCGTGTGGTACCTATCCAGTCAGCATTCAAAAACGCCCACTGAACGGTGGGAACAACAAGCAAATAGAGTATGTAAAGCCCGATCAGGGTAAAGATGGTATTGATCGGGCCATTGAACAGATTGGTACGTAGCCAAGCAATCGCCCCGACAGAACTACTGGGGGCTGGCCGCTCTTTAATGATTGTTTGATTATGGATCATGTAAACATCCTCACCGTCGGCCTAGCGTTCAACCAGTGCCACTCGGGCGTTGAACCAGTTCATAAACATGGACACCAGCAGGCTGATGGTTAGGTAGACCGCCATGGTCATTGCAATGACCTCAATGGCTTGGCCGGTCTGGTTCAGCGTGGTGCCTGCAAACACCGAGACAAGGTCGGGATAACCGATGGCGGTTGCCAGCGACGAGTTCTTAATCAAGTTCAAGTACTGGCTGGTTAGCGGCGGAATAATGACGCGCAGTGCCTGAGGGATAACCACCAGACGAAGTACCAGGTTACGTGGCAGGCTTAGTGCCTGGGCAGCTTCCGTTTGCCCGTGCGAAATTGCTTGAATGCCAGAGCGGACAATTTCAGCAATAAAGGAGGCGGTATAAATCGACAGTGCCAGCCAAAGCGCGAGGAACTCAGGGATTACCGTAATACCGCCACGGAAATTAAAGCCGCGTAGTTCCGGCATTTCCCAGGTAACCGGCACGCCAGTGGCAACTAGCACTAACAGCGGTAAGCCAAAAATCAGCAAAAACGAGATCCAGTAAGCCGGCAGGCGTTTGCCTGTGGCTTCATGGCGACGCTTGTTCCATATCACCAGGGCAATACTGGCAACAATGGCGACAAGGAAGGTAAGAGGGATCAAGCCAAAGCCAGACTCAAACAGCGGCTGGGGTAAATACAATCCGCGTACGTTGAGAAAGAGAGCCTCGCCAAATGCCAGGCTATCTCTGGCGCTTGGCAACGTGCGTAATACCGCAAAGTACCAGAAGAAAATTTGTAGTAGCAGCGGGATATTGCGGAAGGTTTCGATATAGGCGGTGGCTAAGCGCGCCAGCAGCCAGTTAGGCGACAGGCGGGCGATGCCAACAATAAAGCCAATGATGGTCGCGGCCAATACCCCTAGGCCACCCACCAACAACGTATTCAGTAAGCCAACCAGGAAGGTACGGCCATAAGTGCTCTGAGATGAGTAGTCGATCAGACTCTGCACAATCCCAAAGCCTGCGGTGTTGCCCAAGAAACCAAACCCGGTGGTGATACCACGTGCGGATAAGTTGTCTTGGACATTACCGACAATGTAGAGCAGAAAGGCTGCCACAGCGGCGACGAGGAGTAGCTGGAAAATAAGCGCACGTTTGGCGCGATCTCGCCAAAACGGCGGCTTGTGGCCAGCGGGACGAGTGTTAGGACTTACGGACATGGAAGGCGTCTCCGCGATACGGACGGTCAATCAAATGGCCCGCCGATGCCCTTGGAAGAATGGGGCGGCGGGCCGGGGTCAAACGAGACGCTTAGCGAATCGGCGGTGCGTACTGGAAACCACCTTGATTCCAGAGGGCGTTAACGCCGCGCTCAATTTCAAGCGGAGAGCCCATACCGACGTTGCGCTCAAAGCTTTCGCCGTAGTTACCAACTTGGCTCAGGATGTTGTAAGCCCAATCGGCTTCTAAGCCCATACCTTCACCGTAGTTGCCATCTTGGCCAAGTAGGCGGGCAACATCAGGATTCTCAGAGCTGAGCATCTCTTCGGCATTTTCGCTGGTGATGCCGTACTCTTCGCCGTTAAGCATGGCGAATAACGACCACTTCACGATGTTAAACCATACATCGTCACCTTGACGCACCACCGGGCCGAGCGGCTCTTTGGAGATAACGTCTGGCAGAATCATCGCGCCAGACGGGTCATCTAGCTGAATACGCAGTGCGGCTAGCTGGGAAGTATCGGAGGTGAGAACGTCACAGCGGCCAGCCTGGAAGCCACCCACGGTTTGCTCAGAGGTATCGAAAACGATGGGGTCGAATTCCATGCCGTTGGCACGGAAGTAGTCTGCTAGGTTTAGCTCAGTCGTGGTGCCAGACTGAATACAAATAGCGGCACCGTCCAGTTCAGATGCGCTGGAAATACCCAGGTCGCGGGAGACCATAAAGCCTTGGCCATCATAGAAGTTAACGCCAGTGAAGTTGAGGCCCAGCGTGGTGTCACGAGTGGTGGTCCAGGTGGTGTTGCGTGAAAGTACGTCGACTTCGCCAGACTGCAGGGCCGTAAAACGCTCTACAGCGTTCAGAGAAATGTAGTTCACCGCATCAGCATCACCGAGAACGGCAGCTGCAACAGCACGACATACGTCAACGTCGAGTCCTTGCCAGTTACCTTCATCGTCCGGGGCGGAAAAGCCTGGCAGGCCGTCACTGACGCCGCACTGTACGGCGCCACGTTCCATCGTGTCTTCTAACGTATCAGCTTGAGCAGTGGCGACACCGGCCAACGTGATAGCACCCGCGGAGGCCAGCAGTACCAAGTGTTTTTTATTCATCATGGTCGTTCCCCTTACTCGATTTAATGTCGTTATGCATGCAGATGCATGACACTAAAAGCTAGCAAGGAAGGTGCCAGAAAGGATATGTCGTCAAATTCAGCGCTTTTCAACGCAAAATGCCAGCTGTATACGAAAGTATTGGTGCAAAAAGGAACATTAGCGACTAGCGATTGCTCTATTTTGGTGCGAGTCGCTAACGTTGCTGATAGTTTTAGAATAGTAGGTTTAAGCGTTACAGATTAACGGGTTTGAAAGATAAACAGGATTAGCGAATAGGGGGTGCGTATTGAATGCCACCATCTTTCCACAAGGCGTTTAAGCCTCTGGCAATCTTGAAGTCAGAGTCAGCACCGACGTTTTTATCAAAGATATCGGCGTAGTTACCCACCTGCTTGATGATTTGGTACGCCCAATCGGTATTGATGCCCATTGGCTCACCAAAGTCACCATCTTGACCAAGCAGGCGCATGACATCAGGATTCTCCGAATTAAGCTGTTCATCTACGTTAGCTTGTGTAATGCCTAGCTCTTCCGCATTTAGCATGGCAAACAGCGACCACTTCACAAGATTGAACCATTGGTCATCATTTTGACGAACGGCTGGGCCCAGCGGTTCTTTCGAGATAATTTCAGGGAGCACGACCGCCATGTCGGGATCAGCAAGCTGCATCCGTTGGGCATACAGTTGGGAAGCGTCGGAGCTTAAAACATCGCAACGGCCCGCTTCAAAGCCAGCAATAGATTGCTCAGGCGCATCAAAAACGACAGCATCATAAGTCATGCCGTTGATACGAAAGTAATCAGAAAGATTGAGTTCGCTGGTGGTGCCGGACTGGGTACAAACTGCCGCGCCATCAAGCTCTTTAGCGCTTTGCACGCCTAGATCGCTGGCCACCATAAAGGCTTGGCCATCGTAGTAACTTACGCCGGTAAAGTTCATCCCCATCGTCGTGTCACGGCTCGAGGTCCAGGTCGTGGTGCGTGATAGGACATCGACTTCGCCAGACTGCAGCGCGGTGAAACGTTCTACCGAGTCGAGTGGCACGAAGTCTACTTTTGTCGCGTCGCCAAGCGCCGCAGCGGCAATGGCACGGCATACATCGGTATCCAGGCCCCGGTATTGGTCGTCGTCATCTAAT
Source organism: Halomonas sp. IOP_6 (assembly GCF_021151565.1). Lineage (NCBI taxonomy): Bacteria > Pseudomonadati > Pseudomonadota > Gammaproteobacteria > Oceanospirillales > Halomonadaceae > Halomonas > Halomonas sp. IOP_6. Next base: position 277,467 of record NZ_JAIRBO010000004.1, read on the forward strand.
GACGAAAAGCCTGGCTGGGCAGCGTTAACGCCACAACGTACGCTATCGCGCTCCTGAACGGTTTCCAGCGTACTGGCCATGGCCATCGCAGGTACTAAAACACCAATTCCTACTCCCAACCAACGAACGGTTTTCATTTGTTATTCCTTAACGTGAAAGGGCAAGTAAACGTAAGCACATAAAAAAAGCCGAGCAATGCTCGGCTTTTTGGCTATTCGCAGGCGCTAAGTTATGCGAAGGCTTTACGCATAAAAGGCGGCAGCGATAGTGCACCACGGTGAGCATCACCAGTGTAGTACTGTAGCGGCATTTTATGCTCAGCGGCAGCCTGTTCGCGGAAGCTTTCAACGCTGGTCGCTTTACCGGCCAAGGTAACGCTCCACCAGCCAGAAGGGTAAACCGGCTGTGGGAAGGGCAGTGTGGCCACGCTATCAAAGCCCGCTTCACGCATGTCGTTACGCAGTTCGCGAATAATAGAGCCGCTGTGGTAAAGCGGTGATTCGCTTTGCTGCACCATCACGCCGCCATTTTTTAGAATACGGTGGCAGCGCTTCAGGAAGTCGGTTTTAAACAGCCCTTCGGCGGGGCCGACCGGGTCGGTAGAGTCGATAATCAGCACGTCGATGCTCTCATCGGCAGCGTCGTCTACCCACTTCACACCATCTGCAAACAGCAGCTCGGCACGCGGGTCGCCGTTAGCTTCTACCAGCGCTGGGAAGAAGCGCTCGGCGGCCTTAGTCACTTCTTCATCGATGTCGATTTGCGTCACTTTTTCAACGCCCGGATGACGCAGCACTTCCTTCAGCGTGCCACAGTCGCCACCACCAATAATCACTACCCGTTTGGGGTCTTGATGGGTGAACAGCGCCGGGTGGGCAATCATTTCGTGATAGAGGAAGTTGTCGCGATCGGTCAGCATCACGCAGCCATCGAGCACCATCAGGTTGCCGTAGGTCTCCGTGGTATACACTTCCAGGTGCTGGTAGGGGCTTTGCACATCCAGCAATTTCTCAGTGACTTTCAGCGAGAAAGCGCTGCCGTGGCTATCAAATACTTCGGTAAACCACTGGTCGTCGCGTAAATCGCTCATTACTTTGCTCCTGGGCGCGGGGCGTTCGTTTGGGTAGGAATGCCTTGATGATACTGCGGGCTTAAATCGTGCAGCGCCTCCATAAAGGCGGTGACGTGGTCAGGGTTAGTGAACTGGCTGATGCCATGGCCCAAGTTAAAGACGTGGCCCGGGCCGTGGCCGTAGCTCTCCAGTACGCGAGCCACTTCGGCGCGAATGGCCGAGGGGCGGGCGAACAGCACGTTGGGGTCCAAATTGCCCTGCAGCGCGACTTTATGGCCCACGCGGGAGCGGGCGTCGGAAAGCTCGGTCGACCAATCGATGCCCAGGGCATCGGCTCCGGCACAGGCGATGTGTTCCAGCCATTGGCCGCCGTTCTTGGTAAACAGAATAACCGGCACGCGGCGGCCATCGTGTTCACGAATCAGGCCGGAGACAATTTGCTCCATGTAGCGCAGCGAAAATTCCAGGTAGGCGGGGGTTGAAAGCGCACCGCCCCAGGTATCAAAAATCTGTACCGCTTGAGCGCCAGCGCGAATTTGCGCGTTTAGGTAGTCGGTTACCGACTGCGCCAGGATGTCCAGCAATTGGTGCATGGTGTCTGGCGTATCGTAAAGCATGGTTTTCAGGTGACGGAAATCTTTGCTAGAACCGCCTTCCACCATGTAGGTGGCTAGCGTCCAGGGGCTACCCGAAAAGCCAATCAACGGCATGCGGCCGTTCAGCTCACGACGAATGGTCGATACGGCACGCATCACATAATCGAGATCGCGCTCGGCGTTGGGTACCGTTAACGCTGCAACCTCTTCTGGGGTGCGCACGGTTTTTCTGAATTTAGGGCCTTCACCGGTTTCGAAATAGAGCCCTAGCCCCATCGCATCTGGGATTGTGAGGATGTCGGAGAATAGAATAGCGGCATCTAGCGGGTAACGCTCAAGGGGCTGTAGCGTTACTTCACAAGCTAGGTCATGGTTGCGACACAGATCCATAAAACTGCCAGCATCGGCGCGGCTGGCGCGATATTCTGGCAGGTAGCGGCCTGCTTGGCGCATCATCCACACCGGAGTGCGGTCGACGGGCTGGCGAGCCAGCGCACGAAGAAAACGGTCGTTTTGCAAAGGTGTGGTGGTCATAAACACTTGCTCTTGAGAAGTTTGCCCGCATTGTAAGGGAGTCATTGTACTTGAAGATAACGGTACTTGAAGATAACTGTATTTGAAGGTGGCCATTGTACTTAAAAACGTACTTAAAAACGCCTCTCCCTGTTGAGACCGTGAGGCTACCGACGCTTCCTGGTAGAATGTTTTCTTATTTTTCCAACACCGGTGTGGTTAGCTGGTTTGGTTAATCAACGAGGTAACCTGTGACCATTCGCTTCATTGCCGCTTCCCGGCTGCCCACACCTTGGGCCACATTCACCATGCACGGCTTCGAAGACGAAGCCACGGGTAAAGACCATATCGCCTTAACGCTAGGTGATGTGAGCGGCGGCGAGCCAGTACTGGGGCGCGTGCATTCTGAATGTTTAACCGGCGATGCACTGTTCTCAATGCGCTGCGACTGCGGCTATCAGTTACAAGAAGCGCTCAAGCGTATTGCCGAAGAAGGGCGTGGTGTGCTGTTCTACCTGCGCCAGGAGGGGCGAGGTATTGGGCTGTTGAATAAAATCCGCGCTTATCATCTGCAAGACCAAGGTGCTGACACGGTTGAAGCCAACGAGCAGCTTGGTTTTGGTGCGGACATGCGTCGCTATGACCTGTGTGTGCCGATGCTTAACCACTTGGGTATCACGGCACTAAAACTGATGACCAATAACCCTAGAAAGGTTGATGCCTTAACCCGAGATGGCGTGAATGTGGTTGAGCGCCTGCCGATTACCACAGGCCTAAACCCCCATAATGAGCACTATCTCTCAACGAAAGCGGGCAAACTTGGCCATATGATGGCGCTGGACGATTTTACCCAGGCCAGCGACGTCGATATTGAGCGTAAAGGGTGACTAAGCCCTTTTGTCACGCTACTGAACCGCTCTTCTGTCTGAAAGACCCTAAAGCCTGCTCCCCTGAGTATCTGTTGAGCAGATGCTTGGCTGAGTTTAGTTAAGGCTGCGTAAGAGTCGAGATGTAATTAGCTTATAACTGCCTGAGTGACTATTTTGCATAGTGGGGTAGGGGAAACGATCTTCTCTACACTGACTATCCGACGTTACGTGACAGAGGTTTGTTATGGCTGAAACAATTATTAAAATTGACCTTAAACAATCGCCTTACGAAAACGAACAGATCCATAATCGCTGGCATCCCGATATACCCATGGCCTGCATGGTAAAGCCTGGCGACGACTTTATTGTCGAGTGTCATGACTGGACTGGCGGGCAAATCCATAACAATGATAGCGCCGACGATGTGCGTGATGTGGACCTAACTCAGGTTCACTTTTTATCAGGTCCCGTGGGGGTTGAAGGTGCTGAGCCTGGTGATTTGTTGGTGGTCGATATTCTCGATATTGGTACCTTTGAAGAGAGTCAGTGGGGGTTCAATGGCTTTTTTTCTAAACAGAATGGCGGTGGTTTTTTAACCGAGCACTTCCCAGAGGCTCAAAAGTCGATCTGGGACTTTAATGGCATGTTCACCAAATCCCGACATATTCCTGGTGTAGAGTTTGCGGGTTTAATCCACCCGGGTTTGATTGGCTGCCTACCGTCAAAAGAGATGTTGGCTGAATGGAATAAGCGAGAAAAAGCACTTTACGATACCGAGCCTGACCGTATCCCTCAGTTAGCCGCGCTTCCCTACGCCGATACGGCGCATATGGGCAAATTGTCAGGCACTGCAAAGCAACAAGCTGCCGCTGAAGGCGCGCGAACCGTACCGCCCCGTGAACATGGTGGTAATTGTGATATCAAAGACTTATCGCGCGGGTCGACAATTTATTTTCCCGTTTACGTTAAAGATGGTGGCTTGTCGGTAGGTGACCTGCACTTTAGTCAAGGTGATGGGGAAATCACCTTTTGTGGCGCTATTGAGATGGCCGGTTGGATCCACTTGCGGGTTAACCTGATCAAAGGCGGGATGGAGAAGTACGCCATCAAGAACCCTATTTTCAAACCGAGTCCTATCACGCCGAAATACGATGATTACCTGATTTTTGAAGGAGTGTCGGTAGACGAGCAGGGTAAACAGCACTACCTGGATGTACATGTGGCTTATCGTCAGGCTGTTCTCAATGCCATCGAATATCTCAAAAAGTTTGGTTACACCGGTGCTCAAGCCTACTCCCTGCTAGGCTGCGCGCCCGTACAAGGGCATATCAGTGGCGTTGTCGATATTCCCAATGCTTGCGCAACACTTTGGCTGCCAACGGATATTTTTGATATTGATGTGAAGCCGAATGCCAATGGGCCTGGAGCGCAAGTCGCCCAGGGAGCTGATCTGCCGCTCTCCAAGGACAAGTAGAGCGCCCTCAGCCACCGCTGCATTGAGAAAGGCAGCGACACGCCAGTATCGCTGCCTGTTTAAAGTGGATGCTAACAAGGAGAAAGTGGTATGCCTCTCTACGACTATAAATGTGCTACCCATGGCTTGTTCCACGAACTGGTTCCACTGCGCGAAGTAGGTGATGCTTGCGCTTGCCCAACGTGTGGAACCTTGTCACCACGAGTACTGCTGGTCGCCCCTCAGTTATTAACGATGGATCCAGCGCGGCGCAGTGCCTTTGCGCGGAATGAAAAAGCCGCACATGAGCCCAGGCATGGCAACCAGCATAGTGAGCACGAAAAAGGCTGTTGTCATCAAGAACGTCATAAGCCCCAAGTATTTTATACGGCGGAAGGTAATAAAATGTTCCCTTCCGCACGGCCTTGGATGATAAGTCATTAAAGCCACGTTACCTGCGCCAGCGTTGTAGGTATTGAACGCATGGAGTGATAATGGTGGGGCGTGGCATATCAGGAGCGCCCCAGGATGAAAGCTCTAGATGAACAACGGCATGACGTGCTGCCTCAAGAGCAAGGCGAGTTCAGCATTGTCGAAGAGTGGTTACATAGCGTTACCCACGGGGTTGGTGCTGTGCTCAGCTTGGTGGGTATGGTCGTACTGCTGGTAGTAGCGAGCTTAGCCGCCCACGTCGACCCTTGGAAAATTGTCAGCCTGAGCCTGTACGGCACCACGCTAGTCCTGCTTTATACTGCCTCGACTTTCTATCATGGCATTTCTCATCGACGCTGGAAGCAACGCTTCCAGCTGCTTGACCACTGCGCAATTTACTTGCTTATCGCGGGCACTTATACGCCTTTTCTGCTCGTTAATATGCGCGGCACCACGGGATGGGTCTTATTTACCGCCGTGTGGTCGCTAGCGCTAGTGGGGATTGGCTGCAAACTGCTATGGCCACAGCGTTTCGCGGTACTACGCGTGGCTATATATTTACTGATGGGCTGGATGATCGTCCTGGCTTCTAGAGAGATGGCGGCCAGTTTATCGATGACCGGCATCGCTCTGCTTGCCGCAGGGGGAATCATCTACACGCTAGGGGTTATCTTCTATGCCGTGCGTGCCATTCCCTACAATCACGCTATTTGGCATCTGTTTGTGATTGCCGGAAGTATTTGCCACTACTTTGCTGTCTACAGCGCTGTTCTACCTCATGGGGCGGTTACCTAGCGATCAACTGCCGCTTCTTGCTCTTTTTCCATGGCACGGGCTAGCGCTGGGCGATCAGCGTGACGTGCGCGGTAGACCGCTAGGGGTTCAGGCAGTCGGTGTTTCATACTGGCTGCCCACGTTAACGTATGGGTAAGGAAGATATCTGCCAGGGTGAACGTCTCGCCGACTAACGTCTCCTGGCCCTTGTAGCGGCGTTCTAGTGCTAGCAGTGCCCGCTGAAATTCCCAGGCGGCGGTAGGCAATACTGAAGGCACGCGCTTATCTTGGGGGAGCGCAAATTTATGCTTGGCCTGAAGCCACAGCGGTTGCTCGAGTTCGGTGACGATAAAGCTTAGCCACTGGTCGACTTGCGCTCGCTCAGCGGCGCTTTCTGGCAGAAGGCTGCCATCACCGTATTGCTCGGCTAGATAACGGCAGATAGGTGCCGATTCAAACAGCGTTAGCTCGCCATCTTCAATCACTGGCACCTTGCCATCTGGATGGCGGGCTAGGTGCTCAGCGGTTTGTCCCTCGCCTCTATCCAATGCGACATGTTGGCAACGGTACTCTAGGCCGAGTTCTTCAAGTGTCCAGGTAACCCGCATCGAGCGAGAGTTCGGAAAACTGTAGTTCGTTATCATGAGGCAGCTCCTAAGCAGCGCGGTGAGATTTTACTGTAGCGAGTGCTTAGAAACCTGTCGAGCTACCGGTCTCGGGCGCTACGGATGCGTTCGTATGCGTTGCCAATTTCGCTGGTGCGCGCCTGGGCTACTTCACGCATGCTTTCTGGCAGCCCTTTACCAGCGAGTTTGTCGGGGTGGTTTTGGCTCATCAGGCGGCGGTACGCTTTTTTAATTTCGGCGTCGCTGGCATCTTCACTCACCCCTAGTACTTGATAGGCGTCTTTCAATGCCTCTTCGCTGGAACCCTGCGAATTCGCGGCGGCACCGTGAAGCATGGCTTCAATCTGCTGCACTTCCGCTTCACTACAGCCAACCCCACGGGCCACGCGCAAAATCATCTCGTGCTCGGCAGGATGCAGCACGCCGTCGGCAGCGATGGCGGTTAACTGAACCTGCAAAAACACCTGGCGTAAAACCGGTTGGCGCTGGGTTAGTCGGTTAACGTTCGCCAGTTCGGCATCTAGGTTGAAGTCGTCGGCGCGTCCGCGCTCGAAGGCGGCTCGCGCTTTGGCCCGCTGTTCGCCTTGAAGATGCATTTGGTCGAATAGCTTTTCGGCCACGCCAAGCTCGCCATCGGTGACCTTACCGTCGGCTTGGCACAAGCAACCCATTACCGAGAAGATCGATTCTAAAAAGCCTTCTTGGATTTGTGTGCGGGCAGCGTTTAAGCGGCGGCTAATGCGGCGCCCTAGCCACCAGCCCAACCCGCCGCCTACCAGCAGGCCAATAGGGCCGCCGACAGCAAGGCCAATCAGGCCAAACAAAATAATCAAAAATAGCATGGTGTTCTCAACCGTTGAAAAGTTAAAAGTTACGGGAGACGAGCGCGAATAGCGCGCTCGATACCGTCGGCATCCAGACCGCAGTCGCGTAGTAACTCTGTAGGGGTGCCGTGTTCAACAAAGGTGTCAGGCAGGCCTAAATTAAGCACTTCGATTTGTACCCCTTCCGCGTGCAGCAGCTCGTTCACTGCGCTGCCTGCGCCACCGGCGATCACATTCTCTTCCAGAGTGACCAGCAGCTCATGTTCATCGGCGGCATGCAGCACGGTGTCTCGGTCCAGTGGCTTGATAGAGCGCATATTGATATGCGTTGCGTCGAGCTTTTCGGCAACCTCAGCGGCGGCGCTGTTGACGCTACCAAATGCCAGCAATGCAATGCGCACACCTTCAGTCCCAGCATCGCGGCGTAGCTGTGCTTGGCCAATGGGCAGCGGCTCTAAGTGTTCAGGAATGGCTGCGCCCGGGCCTGTGCCACGCGGATAGCGAACCGCTGCTGGGCCTGGGTGATGGTAAGCGGCGCTAAGCATGGCGCGGCACTCTGCTTCATCAGCAGGGGCTAAAATCACCATGCCCGGAATGCAGCGTAAAAAAGACAAATCCATGCTGCCGTGATGCGTTGGCCCGTCTTCACCCACAAGGCCTGCGCGGTCAATCGCAAATGTTACGTCTAGATTCTGGACGGCAACATCGTGAATAAGTTGGTCGTAGCCGCGCTGTAAGAACGTGGAATAGATCGCCACAACAGGCTTCATGCTCTCGCAGGCCATACCCGCAGCAAGCGTTACGGCATGTTGCTCGGCGATCGCGACATCAAAATAGCGCTCAGGATACTGCTGGGAGAAACGAATTAAATCCGAGCCTTCGCCCATGGCGGGGGTAATTCCCATCAGCCGTGAATCGGTGGCTGCCATATCGCACAGCCAGTCGCCGAACACGTTGCAGTACTTTTTCTTAGCCGGTGCCTTGGGCGCTGCTGGGGGCTTCACCAGTGGTGCACTGGCAGTGGCGCTGGGCTTTTCTAGCTTAGTGATGGCGTGATAGCCAATCTGGTCAGCTTCGGCGGGCAGAAAACCTTTACCCTTAACTGTTTTGATATGCAGAAACTGAGGGCCATCCTGGTCGCGCAGGTTGCGCAATGTTTCGGTGAGCGCCTCCAGGTCGTGACCATCGATCGGACCGATGTAGTGAAAGCCCATTTCTTCAAATAGCGTGGCAGGGCTCACCATACCTTTCATGTGCTCTTCGGTGCGCTTAGCAAGCTCGAGTGCGCCCGGCAGATGGGAGAGCACTTTTTTGCCTTCTTCACGCATCTTAAGGAAGGGCTTGCTAGACAGCACGCGGGCTAGATAGGTCGCGATGCCGCCAACATTTTCCGAGATCGACATCTCATTGTCGTTCAGCACCACCAGCATATTGGCGTTAACGTGGCCCGCATGGGCCAGTGCTTCAAACGCCATGCCCGCAGTGAGTGCGCCATCGCCAATAATGGCGCACACACGACGAGGGTCGTTTTGCGCCTGGGCGGCTAGCGCCATCCCCAGGGCAGCTGAAATCGACGTGCTGGAGTGGCCTACACCGAAGGTGTCGTAATCGGATTCTGCGCGACGTGGAAACGCTGCAAGGCCGCCATGCTGGCGAATGCTGAGCATCGCTTCGCGTCGCCCAGTTAAAATTTTATGCGGGTACGCTTGATGGCCTACGTCCCACACCAAACGATCTTTGGGCGTATGAAAGGCGTGGTGCAGCGCTACGGTCAGTTCCACAACGCCCAGACCTGCACCGAAGTGGCCGCCTGTCACACCCACGCTGTATAGCAAGTAGGCACGTAGTTCGTCAGCCAACTGGGCAAGCTGCTTAGCATTCATGGCCCGCAGCGCAGCGGGATGATCAAAAGAGTCGAGCAGCGGCGTTGCCGGGCGCTCGCGGGGAATCTCGTCGAACAGCTTCATAGGCATGTTTTCATGGACAGGGTCATGGACATCGTTTAGTGGTCGCGCTCGATCATATAGTGGGCAAGGTCGGCCAGCGGTGCGCCTTGCTCGCCAAGCGGGGCGAGGGCGGCAATGGCCTCTTCGATAAGCATATTTGCTTTGTGCTGTGCGCCGGAAAGTCCCAGTAAGCTTGGGTAAGTCGGCTTGGCACGTGCAGCATCAGCGCCAGAGATTTTACCCAGTGTGACGGTATCGCCCGTCACATCAAGGACATCGTCATGAATCTGGAAGGCTAGACCAATGGCGCGGGCGTAGCGAATCAGAGCGGCAAGCCGGGGGTCGTTTTCATCCACTACGACTAAGCCGCCTAAGCGCACTGCGGCCACAATCAGCGCGCCGGTTTTGTGGGCGTGCATATGAGCTAAGGCATTCACGTCCGGATGGCCCCCCACGGCGGCTAAGTCTAGCGCTTGGCCTGCGACCATACCTGCCCGGCCAGAGGCAACGGCCAGCGTGGTGACCATGCTGCTAAGCCGTGGATGGGGCTGGCTGGCAAGTACCTCAAAGGCCAGTGCTTGCAGTGCGTCTCCCGCTAAAATCGCGGTGGCTTCATCGAACGCTTTATGTACGGTGGGTTGGCCGCGACGCAGGTCGTCATCGTCCATGGCAGGCAGATCGTCATGAATCAATGAGTACGCATGAATCAGCTCAATGGCTGCTGCAGGGGCGTCCAACGCGTCGTCCCGCGCCCCTAGCGCGTTACCTGCGAGATATACCAGCAGTGGCCGCAGGCGCTTACCACCTACCAGTAGGCCGTGACGCATAGCGGCTTCCAGGCGTGGCGCGACGGCTGGTTGGGAGTCAAACAAGGCTGAAAGTGTGGCATCCACCCGTGCGTTACTCGCATGGCGCAGCGTCGCCAGTTGAGAAGCATTAGCCGTCGTTACCATGGCGGCGTTTCCTCGCTGTCGTTGCCGTGATTAGTGGCATTGTCCGTTTCTGGCACCGTCGCGAAAGAGGTAACGTCAAGCTTACCATCGCGGTCTTCACTTAATGCGCGAACTTTTAATTCGGCGTTGTCGAGCCGCTGCTGGGCTTCACGCGTGAGTCGCACGCCTTGTTCAAACGCGGTCAGAGCGTTCTCCAATGAGAGTTCGCCGGACTCAAGGCGTTCCACAATGGTTTCAAGCTGTGAAACCGTTGCGGCGAAATCTTGCGCTGGTGGAGTGTTATCGCTCATTGGGTAAGGCCTACTATTTTGCTGGCGCCCTGACGCTGATTACGGGCGGCGAATGTGACGATAGCCGTGTTATCAAAAAATAAACGCCCAGTATACACCGAGCTAAGGGGGTGGCGTCTGCCCTCATCCTGGGTCAATTCTGCTACTTGCGTCTGGTTCATCTTGTAAACGCACACTTTTCATCATCTCAAGACGCCGAGAGCGGCAGTGATTGTGCTACCATATGGGCCTTCCGTGAACCGATACACGGCGCATGCCGCCGACCATAGAGGTTGATTCAGCCATGGCCAAAACGTCCCTGGACAAGAGCAAGATCAAGATCCTGCTGCTCGAGGGCGTCCACCAAAGCGCGGTGGACAATTTTCACAACGCAGGTTACGAGAACATCGAGCACCTGCCGACATCGCTAGATGAAGCGTCGCTGATCGAAAAGATTCGTGATGTGCACTTCATCGGCATTCGCTCGCGTACGCAGCTCAATGAGCGCGTATTTGACGCGGCAGAAAAGCTGGTGGGCGTTGGCTGTTTCTGTATCGGAACGAACCAGGTTGACTTGACGGCAGCCCTTAAACGCGGCATCGCGGTGTTTAACGCGCCGTACTCCAATACCCGTTCGGTCGCAGAGTTAGTGCTGGCGGAAGCCATCATGCTACTACGTGGTATCCCCGAGAAGAATGCTCGCGCCCACCAAGGCGGCTGGCTGAAATCGGCGAAAAACTCCCACGAAGCTCGGGGCAAAACCCTGGGTATCGTTGGTTACGGTAGCATCGGTGCGCAGCTTTCAGTGCTGGCAGAATCGCTTGGTTTCAACGTTATCTATTACGATGTGATCACCAAGCTAGGCATGGGGAACGCGAATCAGGTAGCGAGCCTGGAGCAGCTGTTAGCACGCTCTGACGTGGTCAGCCTACACGTTCCTGACTTGCCTGCTACGCGCTGGATGATTGGCGAGAAAGAGATCGCAGCCATGAAACAGGGTGCCATCCTGATTAACGCAGCTCGTGGTAGCGTTGTTGAGATTGAACCACTGGCAGAAGCGATTAAAGCTGGCAAGCTGAACGGTGCCGCTATTGATGTCTTCCCGGTAGAGCCGAAAGGCAATGATGAAGAGTTCCAAAGCCCGCTACGCGGCCTGGATAACGTGATTTTAACGCCCCATATCGGTGGTTCTACCCTGGAAGCTCAGGAGAATATCGGTATTGAAGTGGCTGAAAAACTGATTACTTATTCAGATAATGGCACCACGGTTACCTCTGTTAACTTCCCAGAAGTAGCGCTGCCTGCTCACCCGGATAAGCATCGTCTGTTGCACATTCATGACAACGTGCCTGGCGTGTTATCGCAAATTAACCGCGTACTATCTGAAAACGGCATCAACATTTCAGGTCAGTACCTGCAAACCAATGACAAAGTGGGCTACGTGGTCATTGATGTCGATAAAGCCTACGGCCCACAGGCCCTAGAAGCATTGAAACAAGTTGAGCACACGCTGAAAATTCGCGTGCTGTACTCGGCGCATAACAGCTAAACACTGCTGTCAGCGTGATCATCTATAACGGCCCCACTTTCGGGGCCGTTATAGGTTTCAGGGCTGAGGTTGCGCTAGGCTAGGTCAAACAACAGCACTTCGGCTGCTTGTCCGCCTGCCACGCTAAACGTCTCACCCGGTTGAAAGGCAGCGGCATCTCCAGAGCTAAGAGTTTCGCCGTTAACGTCGATCGTGCCTTTCACCACATGCAGCCAGGCATAGCGTGACGGTGGGGCCGCCGCCTGCTCGCCAGCGTCGAACAAGCCAGCGTAAAGGTTAACGTCTTGGTTAACGCTCACCGACCCTTCGCGACCATCTTGAGAAGCGACTAAGCGCCACTGGCCTTGGCGTTCAGCGGTTGGAAAGGCTTTCTGCTCATAGCTAGGGGCAATGCCGCGTTTGGCAGGCTCGATCCAAATCTGCAGGAAATGCAGCCCGTTCTCTTTTGAATGATTAAACTCGCTGTGCAATACGCCAGTACCTGCGGACATACGCTGTACATCGCCCGGGCGCATGACTTCACCGTTACCCATATTATCGCGATGCTCCATTTCCCCTTCCAGCACATAGGAGATGATCTCCATATCCTGGTGAGGGTGGGCGCCAAAGCCATTGCCAGGGGTTACCCTGTCTTCATTAATTACCCGCAGCGCTCGGAATCCCATATGGTTAGGATCCACATAGTTGGCGAACGAAAAGGTGTGGAAAGAGCGCAGCCAGCCGTGGTCGGCATAGCCTCGCTCGTTAGAACGACGGATGTGCATGGTGTTCTCCGAAAGCGTCGTAAGGAATAACACCAATATACGCCCGCTCGCCTGGCGCGTGGGGTGAAGCTTTTTAGATGATCAGATCGAATAAATCGACGATTGATCAGCGCCCCCCTAGCCATCGTTAGGCAGAGCAGCACTTTGCCTGAATTGTTTGCTAAACTATGCGCGTTTATTTACCCGGTCCGCCCTTTGCGAGGGCGACTACCAGGAGTATTCCATGACGGAAACCACCCAAATGCCGCCCATTGTGGTCGCGGCACTGTATAAGTTTGTCACTCTGAACGACTTTGAAGCACTGCGTGAGCCACTGCGCCAGACGATGATCGATAACGGCGTCAAAGGCACGCTGCTGCTGGCCAAAGAAGGTATTAACGGCACCGTGGCGGGTACCCGAGAGGGCATTGATGCCCTGCTGGCCTGGCTGACCGCCGACCCTCGCTTAAGCGATATTGACCATAAAGAGTCCTACTGTGACGAAACGCCGTTTTACCGTACTAAGGTGAAACTGAAAAAAGAGATCGTCACCCTGGGCGTGCCGGATATTGATCCTAACGACACCGTTGGCACCTACGTGGAGCCGGAAGATTGGAATGACGTGATTTCCGACCCGGACGTGCTGGTGATTGATACCCGCAATGATTACGAAGTGGCGATTGGTAGCTTTGAGCGGGCGATTGACCCGAAAACGACCACCTTCCGTGAGTTTCCTGAGTACGTGCGTGAGCACTACAACCCGGAAAAGCACAAAAAAGTCGCGATGTTCTGCACCGGCGGTATTCGCTGTGAAAAGGCCTCCAGCTTTATGCTAAAAGAGGGCTTTGAAGAGGTCTATCATCTTAAAGGCGGTGTGCTGAACTACCTCGAAAAGGTGCCGGAAGAGCAGTCTTTATGGCGTGGTGAGTGTTTCGTGTTTGATAACCGCGTCACCGTGCGTCACGACCTTAGCGAAGGTGATCATGAGCAGTGCCATGCTTGCCGTATGCCTATTTCGCTTGATGATATGCAGTCGTCGGCCTACGAGCCGGGCATCAGTTGCCCTCACTGCATCGACTCACTCCCCGAAAAAACCCGTGCTGCTGCCCGAGAACGTCAACGCCAAATCGAACTGGCTAAGGCCCGCGGTGAACCCCATCCTCTAGGTTATAATCATCGCAAGGGCAACCGCGCAAACGCATAACTCACGAGGCCTCCTGCTCTTCAGGAGGCCTCTTTGGTCGTATCTCGCTAACATTAGCCTTTGTACGCGCTAGACTGAGCAACACTCGACTGTCTAGGAGCTTTCTATGCCTGCCTCTTCAGGTGCGCCACTGGCGTCTTCAGATCTTCTGCAACGCACTGATTATCACGGGGTAACGACCCTTACTTTAAACCAGCCTGAACGCTTTAATGCATTGTCTGAGGATATGTTGACGGCGCTGCAACGTGCGCTTGATGACATTGCCGAGGATGAGCATGTGCGCTGCGTGGTGTTGGCCGCGAACGGCAAGGCATTTTGCGCAGGGCATGACTTAAAGCAGATGCGTGCGAACCCTGACAAAGCCTACTACCAAACACTGTTTGCTCTCTGTGGCGCGGTGATGCAGTGCATCGTTAACTTACCTGTTCCTGTGATTGCTAAAGTTCAGGGCATTGCGACGGCCGCTGGCTGCCAGCTCGTCGCTAGCTGTGATTTGGCCGTGGCGGCTAGCAGTGCCCGTTTTGCCGTTTCAGGAATCAATGTGGGGCTTTTCTGTTCGACACCGGCGGTAGCGCTGTCGCGTAACGTATCGCGTAAACGGGCGATGGAAATGCTGTTGACCGGGGAGTTTATTAGTGCTTCTCAGGCTGCCGACTGGGGGCTTATTAACCGGGTTGCCGACGAGAGCGAACTCGATAGTGCCGTGGACGAGCTCACTGCGAGCATCTGCGCCAAGAGCGCTGTGGCGGTGCGCACTGGCAAAGCTATGTTCGCCCGCCAGCTCGCGATGCCACTAGAGGAAGCCTATGCTTTTGCTGGCGAAACCATGGCGTGCAACATGTTGGCAGACGATGCCGCTGAGGGTATTGATGCCTTCATCGCCAAGCGCCCCCCTCAGTGGCGCCATCGCTAGCAACTCTTGAGATATCATTGGTGGAATTTGTTTCCGTAAACGCGACAGCGGCCCCGCTGGCGCGTTATCCTCCCTCACTTTATGCCTTCAGGAGAGGCGCTTTCAGGAGAAAGTAAGGTGAGTGATGTAAAGCGTAGGTCAGTCGGACGTCCGGCGGGGGCCACCAAGGCGAGCGGTGGGCACAGCCAATCATTAGTACGTGGCCTCACGCTGTTAGAGCATTTGTCGGCAAGCCCATTAGGGCTGGCTTTATCGGAGTTGGCGGAAATGGCTGATCTCGCGCCATCCACCACTCACCGGTTGTTACAAGCGCTACAAAGCCAAGGGTTCGTGACGCAAGAGAGTGAGCAGGGACTTTGGCGCATTGATGTTAAAACCTTCCGCATTGGTAATAGCTTTTTAGAAGCACGTGATGTCGTCGCCCAAAGCCGGCCCTTTTTACGCCGTTTAACTGCAGAAACGGGTGAAACCGCGAATCTGGGGATTCGGGATGGTGCAACGGCGGTCTTTCTTGCCCAGCATGAGTCACCGCAGATGATGCGGATGATTACTCGTTTAGGCTCGCGGGCGCCGCTGCATGCTTCTGGGGTGGGCAAAGCCCTACTGGCTTGGATGAGCGAAGACGAGCGTATCGCGCTGCTTAAAGGTTACGACCTTGCCCGTGTGACTGAAAATACCCTGCATCAATCCGATGAGCTGTTGATCGAAATGGCGACTATTCGGACTCAGGGGTTTGCCTGCGACCGTGAGGAGCATGCGGTGGGTTTACACTGCGTGGCCGCCTGTATTCACGATGAGCATGGCACGCCGCTGGCGGCCATTTCAGTCTCTGGACCCATGGCACGTATTCCTGAAGAGCGTCTATTGGCGCTAGGTGCGTTAGTGCGCACAATTGCCGACGAAATTACTCTACAGCTGGGCGGCCAACTGCCCCGATGAGCAGTGCTTCGCGGACCAGTAGTGACTGATAAAGGCGGCACTCATTATGTTTAGCCTATTCTGGGTGGCGCTAGCGAGTGCCACCTTACTGCCTGGCGGCTCAGAGGTGTGGTTGGCAAGGCTGTGGTGTTTAGGCGAGCCTGCGCTTGGGCTGTGGCTCGTCGCAACCGTTGGCAATACGCTGGGCAGTATGATCAATGTGGCGCTGGGACGTTATGCTCGCCAGTTTCAACATCGCCGCTGGTTCCCTGCATCGCCCACTGGACTAGCGCGCGCAGAGCGTTGGTATAAACGTTTTGGTGAAGTTAGCTTGCTGCTTTCGTGGACTCCCGTTCTGGGTGATCCCCTTACTGTACTCGCAGGTATCTTTAGACTGCCCTGGTGGCGTGCGTTGCTCTGGATTGTGGTGGCTAAAGGGGCGCGCTATGCGCTGCTGTTGGCGCTAGCCCACCAATGGCTGGCGCCGCTTTGCGGATAACTCTACAGATGATGACAACTTAAGTGGCGTTGACGTAATAAATATTGACGAAGCTAGTGGCGAGCCACACCCTTTTTCTCATGTTACCCTGTTTGTCTTTTATACAAATCTTGCATCCTCGTGGAGTGCAATGTGAATAGCGTGCACTATGATGTGCATAAAACGACGTACAAAAAATGAGTTAGTAATGACATTGAGTAAAAGACTCACCCAAAGGGAGGTTTAGGTGTGACGCCATTACGTTTATTCCCCTGGCTAGGCATCTGGTTATTGATGCTATTCGCCTTTCTGACAACGCCAGCACTGGCTCAAACTACGCTAAGTGCGCAGAGCGAAGACGTCGCTAACGCAGAAGAGCAGCCCTCTTATTCGGCACTTGCCGATCTGCTGGAAGATGAGCAGGCGCGCCAAGAGCTGATTGAGTTGTTGCGAAACCAAGCGTCAGCGTTACCCAATGAGCTTACCAGTGAATTATCACCGGAGGCCGCCGCCCAGGGCAGCAACCTTGCCCCTGAGGATGTGTCGCTGCCCAGGCAGCTTGCAGAGCTAACCAGTCGTGTGGTTGGCGATGTGGGTGGACAGATAGAGCAGGCAGTGGCCGTGGTGGGCAACCTGTTTACCGGCCAAGGCGCCAGCTCGTTCGACATGGCCGCGTTTGTTAGTGCGGCAATTAATCTGGGTATCGTGATTGTTGCGACGTTCGCGATATTTTTGCTTTGCCGCCGTTTGGCTAAACCGTTATTCACTAAAATTAGCGGCTGGTCTCAACAGGGCAGCGGTTTAACGCCCGTGCTGCGTTTGGTGTTGTGTGTTGCTATTGCTGCCGTCGTAGATGTGTTGGTGGTTGCTTTTGCTTACGTTGGCGGTAACTTGTTGGCGGCATTTGCGGTGGGGGAAACTGGAGAACTCTCTACTCGTGCCTCGCTATTCCTGAACGCTTTCTTGGTTATTGAGCTGTTGAAAGCCGGTGTGCGTATGCTGTTCTCTTCCCGCTATGAAGGGCTGCGCTTGTTACCTATTTCAGCAAAAGAAGCTTCCTACTGGAATCGCTGGTTAGCGCGTTTAATTGGCATGGTCGGCTATGGCTTGATGGTGGTCGTGCCGCTGGTTAATTTCTATATCGCGGCAACCTTAGGCCAAGCCGTAGGCACCTTTATTATGTTGCTGGCCTTCATCTACGCGGTCGGCGTCGTGCTTAAAAACCGTGTACGCCTGCGTGATAATCTTAACCAGATGGCAGCGCGAGCGACGATGACCGCTAGCCGCGTGTCGCTGCGCTTATTTGCTCGAACCTGGCACTTATTCGCGTTGCTCTACTTCCTGATGGTGTTTGTGCTGACGTTGACACGCCCTGGGGATGCATTGCCGTTTGTACTGTTTGCCACATTGAAGACATTGGCAGCCGTGGTCATCGGCCTTTTGATCTCGGCGTTCCTTACGCAAACGATTGGCCGTCGTATTCAGCTATCCGATGATCTGCGTCGTAAGCTACCGATGCTGGAAGTGCGCTTAAATAGCTATGTGCCCAATGCCCTACGTGTGCTGCGTACCGTGTTATTAATAGCGGTCATTATGGTCGTCTTGGATGCCTGGGGAGTGTTTAACTTAGCGGCATGGTATGCCTCCGAACGTGGCGCGAACCTCGTCGGGAAACTTACCAGCGTCGCCATAATCTTGATCATTGCGTTCGGTGTGTGGCTGGGGCTAGCAAGCCTGATTGAGCATAAGCTCAACCCAGAAACCGGCCATGGCGAACCCTCTGCGCGTGCTAAAACGCTGTTGAGCCTGTTCCGTAATGCCTTAGTGATTGCCATGGTGACAATTACCGGCATGATCGTGTTGTCGGAAATAGGCATTAATATTGGGCCGCTCATTGCTGGTGCCGGTGTGCTGGGTTTAGCGATTGGTTTTGGTGCTCAAAAACTGGTTCAGGATGTTATTACCGGTATCTTTATTCAGGTAGAGAACGCCATGAACACCGGTGATGTGGTGACGGTAGGCGGTGTCACCGGTACTGCCGAGCGATTAAGTATTCGTTCGGTAGGGATACGTGATTTGTCTGGCACCTATCACATTGTGCCGTTTTCCAGTGTTGATACTGTGTCGAACTATATGCGTGAGTTCGGTAACCACGTCGGTGAATACGGTATTGGCTATAACGAGAGCATTGACGAGGCGATTGAACAGCTGCAGTTGGCGTTCGAAGATCTGAAAGAGAGCGAAGAGCACAGCCATAAGCTGCTGGCTGACCTGACGGTCGCAGGCGTTACCGCGCTGGCCGACAGCTCTGTCAATATTCGTGTGGTGATCAAGACGACGCCGGGCGATCAGTGGGGTGTTGGTCGTGCTTATAACCGTTTAGTGAAGTTGCGCTTTGATGCAGCAGGCATCGAGATTCCATTCCCGCATACCACACTCTATTTCGGTGAAACTAAAGGTGGCAAAACACCTCCCGCTAATGTGCGCGTGTTGGACTCCACTGCTGAACGGAAAAAGGTAGAAACATCGCCAATCCGTCAGGAAAGCGAACAGCCATCCAATCAGTCAGTGCAGGCCACAAAAGAGTCTGATCATCTAAAACCTGATCATGGTGATGTTGACGGTGTGTAATAGAATGCCGGTTATTGACACGGCTAACTAAACAACAACGCCGCCCCAAGGGGCGGCGTTGTTGTTGAAACATCCGCTTTAATTCATATTCGTCAGAACGTTAGAACGCCGTACTCCGGCCGATCGTCTTCGCCGCCCAAGCGAATATTGCCGTAACGGCTGAGTGCTATCCACAGCAGGAGAATCAGCCAGAAACAGCAGCATCAATCCTGCAGAGACAAAGAAAATAGTTGGGTCTGTGCGCAGCCCCAGTTGTTGCGCGAGTTTGTCCAAGAGAAATTTCTTTTTATTGTTGGAACAGTCGCCTAGATGAGCTGTATGCCAGCTGAAATAAGACGACTTTCAGGAGTCTACAGACAACTCTTCTGCCCATGGAAGGCGGGAAATGTGGCCTTTGGATAAATTGTGCGGAGCTTAATCTACCATCAACGAAAAACTGCCGAATGTGGTCAATAAGCATCGGCAGTGTATGGCGTAAGAAGGCGTTGAAGACCGGTTTGAAAGATAGGTTTTAAAGATAGGTTGGAATGCTTTCAGCCTGGATAGTTTTCGGAATGTTGCCCTTCAAGATTGATCGACTCACCCCCATCGACAAATAGAATTTGCCCAGCAACAAAGTCATTGTCTAATAAATAGTGCAATGCTTGTACAAGGTGGGAGGGATCACCCTGGTGTTTAACGGGTATACCTTCAATTCGCCATTGAATATAGTCGCTGGTGCGTTGAGAAGCGGGCAGTACCACACCGGGAGCAATACCATTAATACGCAGGCGTGGTGCAAACTCTAGCGCTGCCATACGCGTCATATCAGCAAGGCTCTTTTTCGATAATAGATACGCGGCATACGGGTACTGGTGATAGGCCACTTTATTATCAATAATATTAATGACTTGGCCTCTGTCGACGGCGTCTGCAAAGTAACGTGTGAGCAGCAATGGTGTAAACATATTGACTCTAAACTGCGTTTCCAGCATGGCCATGTCAGTGTCTGAAATGGGAGCAGGTTCATATGCAGAGGCGCTATTAAGAAGCACGTTTAAGTTTGGGAAGTGTTGTTTGGCGGCTGTCACAAGCTCTTCGAGAGAGTCGCTTAGGAAGTTGCATGGCAGTATTTCGCAGCGCTGTCCTTTGGCGCGAATCGTCTTGGCAACGTCTTCGGCTTCACCACGTGAGTTATTCACATGTAAGGCAATATCATAGCCCTTAGCCGCTAGGGCTTCGGCGAAATAGCGTCCCAAACGTGTTGCGCCGCCAGTGATCAGTGCAGCTGATGAACTCATGCAAGTTCCCCAAGTGGATTAACGTTAGCGTTGAGTATGACTTTCTGCGTGAGCGTAGCGTTTGTCAATATCTTGTACACAGCTTGAACAAAATAGCAGGCAAGCTAATCTTACGTATCATCAATATGACCTGACAACCGCCTTCGAATTTTGACGCTAAGCGCAGGGTTTCTAGAGCAGGGTCTACAAGATTAGGATGCAGTTATGCCACTCTCATTGTTAAACACTACGCCAGATACGGCCCTCCATGAATGCTTAATCTCTCTCGGTACCAATATTGAGCCAGAACACCACTTTCACGAAGCACTGACTATTTTGCGCAGCGAGTGTGAGCTGATAGCCAGCTCAGAAGCGATTCGCACAACGCCGGTTGGCTATCAACACCAGCCGGACTTCCTGAATGCCGCGTTACTCGTGCGTACCTCCCTTGATCACGACGCTTTCCGTGCTTACTTAAAAGAGGTGGAAAACCGTCTGGGACGTGTGCGAGGTCCCATTAAATCAGGGCCTAGAACCATGGACTTGGATATTGTGGCGTGGGACGGAGACGTCATCGATGAGGGGTACTACCTGCATAGTTACGTGCGTCGCCCGGTAGATGAAGTACTTGCTGCCAGCCGCCGCACACTTAAACAACGAACATGTTCATGATTTTTGCGTCGCGGCCGATAATAGCAATGTAGCCTCCTATCCTTGGGCAGGCTGACCTTCCTCGGAGACGAGTGTTGCTAAGCCTAAACACAAATCTGATGTCCCTTATCGTGCAGAATAATCTGCGCAGCAGTCAGCAAGCGATGCAGACCGCTATGGAGCGTCTTTCTTCTGGGCTACGCATCAATAGTGCCAAGGATGATCCGGCAGGGCAGGCGATTGCCAATCGCATGGGGGCTCAGCTACGTGGCATGGAGCAAGCCATTCGCAATACCAATGATGGCATTTCCATGGCGCAAACAGCGGAAGGTTCGCTCGATCAAATTAACGATAACTTGCAACGTATTCGTGAATTGAGTGTTCAAGCGGCTAATGGCACTAACTCTTCCGATGATCTTGGTTCAATTCAAAATGAGATCGATCAGCGTCTAGAAGAGATCGATCGCCTTGCCGAGCAGAGTAATTTCAACGGCATCAAGTTGTTTGATAGTAGCAAAGCGGTAAATATTCAGGTGGGTGCTAACGATGGCGATAGCATTGCGGTGCGCTTCGCAGCCATGAATAGGCAGGCATTGGGACTGGATAGCTTTAGTGTTTTAGATGATGGCAGCGCCACGGATAACCCGCTAAAGGCGATGGATGATGCTATTCAACAGGTGGATCGCCAGCGGAGCTATTTAGGCGCGGTGCAAAATCGCTTCGAAAGTGTGATCGATGGACTCAATACCAATATTATTAATACGTCTGCTGCTCAGTCGCGAATCCAAGACGCTGATTATGCCCGTGAAGTTTCCAATCTAATTCGCGCGCAAATTCTACAGCAGGCCGGTATCGCTATCTTGGCTCAAGCCAACCAGCAGCCGCAGATGATTCTGCGCCTACTGGAAGGTCTATAACATAAGGGCTACATAAGGACTATTAACCGTTACTCGATAATGCCTTGCTCGCGCGCCATGGCGTAGGCTGCCTGTGGGCCATTCCACAGCGATGGCA
This sequence comes from Halomonas sp. IOP_6, assembly GCF_021151565.1. Taxonomy (NCBI): domain Bacteria; kingdom Pseudomonadati; phylum Pseudomonadota; class Gammaproteobacteria; order Oceanospirillales; family Halomonadaceae; genus Halomonas; species Halomonas sp. IOP_6. The sequence continues at coordinate 299,154 of NZ_JAIRBO010000004.1, forward strand.
GTAAAATCAGTGAAACGGGAATCGCGGTAATCACGATAAATTGCTGTAAGGCGCCAATTTGTCCTGCTCCCATATACAGCAGCACTGCCGCCATTAGCGCCATGGCAATCCCCCAGAAAGCACGCACGTATGGGCTTGGGTCATCATGGCCAGCACCTACTACAGCAATGGCATAACTCATCGAATCACCTGTGGTGGCCACAAAAATTGTCGTCAATAATAATATTGCCAGTGCCATCCAGGTGCCGCCGGGGAGCGCTTGGGCCACGGTAAGCGTCGCTACATCAAACTGGAAATTATTTAGTGCCTCTGCCAGATCAATGACGCCCGTGAGCTGATAATAAATGCCTGAGCCACCCAGCAGAGTGAACCATACGGTAGTCGCAATCGGGGCGAGTACCGCCACGGCAAGAATCATTTCGCGAATACTACGCCCGCGTGAAATACGCGCTACGAATATCGCCATCAGCGGTGCATAGCCAATAAACCAGGCAAAGAAAAAGACTGTCCACCACTGCATCCACCATGCGGGAGCGGTGTCGGCGGTCATGGTTGCCATGGTGAAAAAATTACTAATGTAAGCGCCCATGCTCGATACATAAGTGTTGACCAAAAACAGCGTAGGGCCAAACACGATGATCACCGCGCCAATGGCAAGTGCCAGCAGTACGTTAAAGCGGCTAAGCAGTTGAATGCCTCTATGAACACCACTCATCGAAGAGAGCACGTAAATGCAGCCTAGTACCGCAAGGATAATAAGTTGCCCAAGGTAGCCTTCGGGAAGGCCGAACAGCTCATGCAAGCCAAAACTTACCTGAGTGGCTAGAAATCCAATGGGGCCGACAGTACCTGCTACCAACGCAATCACGCAGCAAGCGTCTACCACGCCACCTAGCGGGCCACGCATAAGCCGCTCGCCAAAAACCGGGTAAAGCAGTGTGCGTGGCTGCAGTGGCTGGCCTTTCACATAGTGGGCGTGGGCAAGCACCACCGCGGTTAGCGAGCCAAGTACCGCCCAGGCCAAAAAGCCCCAGTGCATGAACGATTGGGCAAGGGCGCTTGAGACGGCTTCGGCGGTGCCGGCTTCGGTGTCAAAGGCAGGGGGTGTTACCACAAAATGATATACCGGTTCTCCGGCGGCGAAGAAGACACCACCCCCTGCTAGCAATGTGCACAGAATAATGGATAGCCACTTGAATGTACTCATTTCTGGTGCATCGAGATTGCCAATCTTGGCTTTTGCCGCTGGCGTAACTGCCAGACCAATGGCAATAAAAAAAGTCAGTAACAGTAACAATTGAAAGTAGCTGCCTAGCACCAGGGCTGTCCAAGCAAAACCGGCGCTGATTGAGTTGGCGACAAGATCAATGTCATAAAAGGAGAGGCCAAGAAACGCCAAGATGAAACCGATGCTAAGCACCAGTACGATGGGGTCGCCGAGGGAAAACCGCGAAGTACCCTCGCTTGTGTTGGCAGGGTGGTTCATTAAGAACACCTATGTTTAATGAGGGGGATGGGTAAGCAGAGCACTGAGCTTAACAAAACCGTGCGTGAGTAGGCGTAACGCCTAAAAGCATTCGATTTTCGAAACAAAAAAAAGCGCCATTCAATGAATGGCGCGAGGACAGGAAACTGTGGGTAGTATATCTTGTCCATAGACCAAAGTCTAATGCTGAGAGGGAAATTGCATAAAAATGGCGCGAAAAATAAGCGAGATGCACCATTATGAATAGGTTAATGGCAGTCATAACTGGTTAGGCTGTTATTTAAATATTTGATAATAAATGAAAAATAATGCGGAGCTTGTTTGGGGAGGAAGCTGTAGCGCGTTACCAGTGATAGAGCAGTGATGCGCTGGTGGTACTGTCAGTGCGTTCGCTGGTATCTTCAGGCGGCTGCGAGTTGTGTTTTATTTCATGGGAAAGGCGTAGCGATAGTCGTGAATTTAGCCGAGCCGTGAGTGCCGTTAATGAACGCGCTGTGGTGTTCTTGCGGGTATATTCCACCGACATTTCCTGGGCGATATCAGCATAGTCTGAGAATCCAAATTGATAGTCGAGTGCTGTATAAGCAACTGCCAATTGCTCATTATCGGCGTCGCGTAATCGGTCATTACGATACCCTGGGCCTGCTTCTAACGATAGTGAGTGTTGCTCACCGGATAGCAATTGACGGCCATAGCCACCAATGGCAGAAAGCTGCTGATCGTAGCCAGCAAAGCGGTCTTTTTCCCAGCGGGCAAAGCCAAACAAATAGTGGGGCCCGCTAAAGTCAAAACGCTCTCTGCCCGCCACTAAATATTGCTCAGCACTGGTTTCTCCATTTTTGCTCACATTGCGGACTTCACCGCGCAGCGAATGAGTGAAATCTCCCGTCAGCCACGTCAGGCGTGTCTTGCCGATCAATGTTTGGCTATTGGTATTGCCGGAAAGGTGGGTAAAACCAAGTTCGGCATCGCCGCTGAACACCGGCGTATCATCTTGTGGCGGTGGTGGGGCGTAAAATGGATAAGCGGCGGCGGAAGTTGCCCATAGCGACAAGCTAGCTAATAAGACATTTCTTAAGAAACTCAACACGTAACTCCTCCTGAGTAGCGGTCTTTGTGAGCGGCTGCGATGTTGCAGGATGAGAGTTCGTCATGCACGCTTTAAAAGCGCTGAGTATATCGATAAAAACAAAATCAGTGGCTGCTAAATAAGCAAATAGTCGAAAAAGCGCAACGGCTAACGCCGCTTGGCGCTGCATGCCATAATGACGCTGTCGCGCCTAGTGAGTTCCTTTATGACCGCCCCACGCCCACGTACGTTGGCCGAATTACAGCGCTGGCGCCGTACTCGTGCCAAACGCCGCTGGTACAAGCGAAGTTTTCGCCTGCAAGTCATGCTGCTGGTCGGCTTTCTGCTGGCGGGTATGTTGCTAGCGCAAGGCACCTATCTGAACCACCGTAAAGCAGAAATTATCACCCACCAAATGGGCGAGCGGGCATTGGCAGTGGCCAAGACCGTCGCGGGCATGCCGCAAATTGTTAATGCTTTCTCGACACCCGATCCTGCGCTGATTATCCAGCCGCTTGCTGAACGCGTTCGTCATGAGACCGGTGCCCGTTATGTTGTGGTAGGTAATGCCCAGTCGATTCGTTACTCGCACCCAGTGCCTGAGCGTATCGGCCAGCCAATGGTGGGCGGGGATAACGATCAGGCGCTGATTTATGGTCAGTCATACGTATCGGAAGCTACCGGAACGTTAGGCACCGCCATGCGGGGCAAAACGCCCATCTGGGATGAAGAGGGCAACATCATCGGGGTGGTTTCGGTGGGCTTCATGCTAGAACGAGTAGATATGGATGTGGCCCGTTATACCAGCTTAGGGTGGGCGCTGGTGGCGCTGATGATTTTGCTAGGATTTGCCGGGGCCTATTGGCTGTCGCAGCATCTTAAAAAAGTCATCCTTGGTTTAGAGCCTTATGAGATAGCCCGCTTGGCCATGGAAAAAGAGGCCATCCTGCAATCTATCCACGAAGGTATCCTGGCGGTTAACCGCGATGGTCAGATCACGTTAGTGAATCAGCAGGCACGCCGTTTTCTAGGGCTATCGGATGAACAGGTTTTGCTGGGGCAGCCAATCCGTGAGGTGGTGCCCAACTCGCGCTTAAGCGAGGTGTTAAAGCACGGCGAGCAGGAGTTTGACCAGGAAATGTGGCTGGGCGACCATCCTGTGGTGGCCAACCGCGTGCCTATTTTGCACGAAGGTGAGATCGAAGGTGCCGTTGCGACATTTCGCAGTCGCCGCGAAATTATTGATCTTTCCCAGGCACTTACCCAGGCAAGTCGTGATGTCGATATGCTGCGTGCCCAGGCCCACGAGTTTTCCAACAAGCTTTACACCATTTCTGGTCTCCTGCAGCTTAACCGCGTTGATGAGGCGCTAGCGCTGATTCACCACGAAACCGAACGTGCTCAGGCGCAAATGAGCTTTTTAATGCGTCACGTGGCTGACGCAGTACTCAGCGGCATCTTGTTGGGTAAATTGACGCGAGCACGAGAGCTAGGCGTCGCGCTGGAAATTGATGAACAGAGCTCGCTCTCTTGCCCACTGACGGTCACTGGGCAAGAGGTCATGATGAGCGTTGTGGGCAACTTATTAGATAACGCCTGTCATGCGGCGCTTAATGGTCCAAACAGTGACACCCCGAAAGTTCGCCTGTTCTTTACGGATCTGGGCGAGCAGCTGTTGATTGAAGTAGAGGATAACGGCTCAGGTGTGCCCGGCGAGCATGCGGAATCGATCTTTCAAGATGGGTTTTCTACCAAAACCGGTAAACATCGTGGCATTGGTTTAGCACTGGTCGCGCGGTTGTGCCGTCAGCATGGCGGCGAGGTGACATTAGAAGAGAGCGAGTTAGGCGGCGCGTGCTTTATTGCCGTGCTGGATCGCGCGCTTTGCGACCCAATAGCCACAACGCCTTAAATCATAATAACGACGCCAGGAAGAGGAAACACTATGTCTGCGACGCAGTACGGTATTTTGGTCGTCGAAGACGATTTTCGCATTGCCGATATCCACAAAGCTTTTATTGAGCAGAGCGACGGCTTTTATGTGGTGGGGTTGGCACGTAACGGCAACGAAGCAAAAGCCTTGATGGCTCAGCATGCTGATGCTGTTCAACTCATCTTATTAGATGCTTACTTGCCTGATGTGGAGGGCCTGGAGCTGCTATGGGCCATTCGCCGCGACTATGTGCATGTGGATATCGTCATGGTGACAGCCGCCCGCGAAGTAGAAACCATCAGCGAAGCGTTGCGTGGTGGCGTCTTTGATTATCTGATTAAACCAATTGAAGCGACACGTATGACGCAAATGTTGACACGTTTTCGCCGCGAGCGAGAGGCATTGGCGAATCGGGCTGAAATGAGTCAAGACGAGCTGGATCAGGTGCTTGCTCGCTTACAACCAGGTGAACCTCCGCGGCTAGCTACGCGCACGTTACCTAAAGGCATCGACCGCTTGACCCTGCGCTGTGTGGTGGAGTCGCTGGCAGCCGAGCATGATTCCCAAACGGCGATGCAGGTAGCTCAGGCAATGGGCGCAAGCCGTTCAACAGCGCGGCGTTATTTGGAGTTTTTAGTAGCTGAACAAGCGGTTAATGCAGAAATTGGCTATGGCGATGTCGGCCGCCCTGAGCGCCGCTATCGGCTGCTGGAATCCTCTTCCACATGGCTGGAATCACTGTAAACGAGCCGTTCTAACCAGCCGTGAACAAAATGAACAAAACGCACAAAAAGCACTTTTTGCCATTAATGGTCATAAGCTTGTCGCGAGGAGTAGCGGTCTTCTAATGTGAAGGGTGTAACCACACAAAGATACGTAGATAACAACCATCTATAACACAGCTAATATAACAACATAGCTAATGTGGAGAACGCCCATGACCATGCTTCCCCTAAAGCGCTTTGCCGTGCTTGCTTTACCGATGGCAGCCCTTGCCATGACAACGTCTGCCAGCGCCCAAGAGTGGACACCGAGCCGTTCGATTGAGTTTGTTGCACCCGCCAACCCCGGTGGCGGTTGGGACACACTAGTGCGCACCATGTCCCGCGTTATTCAGCAAGAAGAGCTGGCCGACGAAAGCTTTGCAGCCATTAACGTGCCTGGCGGTGGCGGTGCAGTTGCCTGGGCTCAGGTAGCCCGTGATAACGGCAATCCGCATAAACTTTTCGCCACCAGCCCGCCGATGATTTTAGTACCCCTGGCAGGCGCATCGCGTTACGACCACACCGACTTCACCCCGATTGCGCGTATCAATACCGACTATTCGATTATTTTGGTGGCGGCAGATTCCGAGTATCAAAACCTGGATGATCTTTTTGCAGCGCTCAAAGAGAACCCTAGCTTAAGCGTGGGCGGTGGTAGTGCGCCGGGCTCGATGGATCACATCTCGGTTGCTGGTCTTGCTTCCGCGGCGGGTATGGAAGCCTCCTCGGTCAACTACATTCCCTTCTCGGGTGGTGGCGACGCCATGACTAACCTGATGGGTGGCCATATTGAGGCAGTGGTTGGCGGTGCCGGTGAAGCGGTAGGTCAGTTGGGTGAAGGTAGCCAGCTGCGCGCGTTGGGTGTCTCTTCCGAAGAGCGCCTGGGCGGTGGACTGGCCGATGTACCCACTTACCAAGAGCAGGGTTACGACTACACCTTCGATATTTGGCGTGGCGTAATGGGTGCGCCGGAAATGCCTGAAGAGGCGGTTGAATACTACGAGACGCTCTTCGCGGAAATGCTCGAAACTGATGCATGGCGCGAAGCAAGCGACCAGCTGGGCTGGATTGATGCCTACCAGGATAGCGACGCCTTCGCTACCTTCCTGGATGAGCAGCAAGAGCAGTTCAGCAGCGTGTTGACCGACCTGGGGCTGATGCGCCAGTAAGCGCTCGTCCCAAAGGCTCCCCCGGTGGCAGCGTGCCACCGGGATCTTCTGTCTGATACCGCAAGGGTCTTGCTGTTCAGCAATGACGTCTTCGGAGAACTTTCCCATGACTCGATTCAATACCAACCAATGGCTAGCGCTTGTGTTGGCGTTAGTGGCGGCTGCCTATCTGGCAATGGCCTGGCAAATCCCCAACTTTCCGCTGCCCCGCCCAGTGGATTCAGACCTATTTCCAAAAGTGCTAGGTGTTTCCTTGCTATTGCTGTCGGCGTGCTTGTTTTTTGAGCGTCCTGGTCCTATTGCGGGGGCCGATCAGATTGATCAAGCCGAAACCCAGGGGCCGCTACTGCTAACGCCTTGGGCGCGGGTGATCGTCACCGCCATCGCCATTGCGGCCTACGCGTTCCTGCTCGTGCCGTTAGGCTTTGTGCTGGCTTCGACGCTACTGTGTGTTGGCCTAACCGCTTACTACGGCTACCGCCGCCATGGGGTCAATCTGGCAACATCGCTTGGGGTGGTGTTGGCGCTGTATTTGACCATGACGCGGGTAATGGATGTTTACCTACCCACTGGCGTGCTGCCGTTTTAACTAAGCCGCGCTTGCCCACTGTTAGCGGGTTTAAAAGAGAGACACTCCCATGGATGCCTTTAACAATCTAATGTACGGCTTTGGCATCGCGCTTGAGCCTATCAATATCGCTTACGTCTTTGCCGGCGTCTTTGCTGGCACCATTATCGGCATGTTGCCCGGCCTTGGGCCGATCAGCGCGTTGGCGCTGATGATCCCGATTACCTTCGCTATGGAGCCCTCTTCAGGGCTGATCTTGATGGCCGGGGTGTATTACGGCGCTATTTTCGGCGGCTCCACCTCATCTATTTTGCTTAACGCCCCCGGCGTGGCGGGAACGGTTGCGACCTCTTTTGACGGCTATCCGATGGCCAAGCAAGGGTTGGCAGGCAAGGCGCTGGCGATTGCCGCTTACTCCTCCTTTGTTGGCGGTACGATCTCCGTTGTTTTCTTGATGTTGATTGCGCCGCTGCTCTCCAAAGTCGCGGTGAGCTTTGGCCCTGCTGAATACTTCGCGTTGATGGTGCTGGGCTTAACCGCGGTTGTGTCGCTATCCGATAAGTCGCTGGTCAAAGGCTTAATTGCCGCCGTTATCGGGGTAATGATCTCGATCATTGGGATTGATATGCAAACCGGCACCGAGCGCTTTACCTTTGGCTCTATCCACCTGCTCGACGGTGTCGATTTTCTGGTCGTCGCGCTGGGTATCTTCGCGTTAGCCGAAGTGTTCTACATGTTGCTGCGCGGAGGCGGTGGTAAAGAAGCACCGCGTAATGCGATTGGTTCGTTAAAATTGACCCGCAGTGAAGTGAAGCAGATTGCAGGGCCGGTTAGCCGCAGTTCAGTATTGGGCTTCTTTACCGGCGTTCTGCCGGGCGCAGGCGCGACCATCGGCTCGTTTCTTGGCTACAGCATGGAAAAACGCATTGCCAAAGATGGCGATACGTTTGGTAAAGGCAATATCAAAGGCGTTGCTGCGCCAGAAGCGGCAAATAATGCGGCGTGTACCGGTTCGTTTGTACCGCTGTTAACCTTGGGTGTGCCGGGGTCTGGCACCACCGCCGTACTGCTTGGCGCACTGCTGGTGATGGGCGTTAATCCTGGCCCGATGATGCTTGAACAGCGCCCGGATGTGTTCTGGGGCGTGGTCGCCAGTATGTATATCGGCAATATCTTCCTGCTGGTGCTTAACCTGCCGCTGATTCCGCTGATCGCCAAGATTCTCGATCTGCCCAAACCGTTGCTGCTATCACTGATTTTGATCTTCTGCATGATCGGTGTTTACGGTATGAGCTTCAGCGTGTTCGACCTACTGTTACTGCTTGGTTTTGGCTTGGTTGGCCTAGGGATGCGCTTGTTCGGTTTCCCTGCCGCGCCGCTGATTCTGGCGCTCATTCTAGGCAACATCATGGAAGAGTCCATGCGTCGCGCGCTGCAGATCTCCGGTGGGGATTGGACGACCTTTATCGACAAGCCGATTTCGCTGTCTTTACTGGTCATCGCTGTACTGTCGCTTGGTTTACCGTTGCTGAAAAAGCGCCGCACTAAGCGTTTGAATACTGCGGAATAGAACACAGGTATGCGTGTAAAGCGTCCTAGGGTCTCCTAGGGCGCTTTTTTTTGTGCAAGAAATAGGCGGGATTAATAGGCGTATGCAACAGAAAGCGCACTATTGGTGCGAGGTGTCGTTGTGGTGCATAAACAGCGTGCATTTTTTGGATGCTGGCGCGCCACGATAGTGCGGCCGGTGAAGATGGGGCTGCTTTTTTTAAAACTAACCTTTTGATTTTAAGCTTTTTAGTGTTTCTTTTTGTAGTGTGGCGCAAACCTTGCAAAAGCTAGGAGCTAGTGGATGCACCAAGCCCCGTAATAACCGTTCCCACGTTACATAACGGGAGTCCTTGGCCGCGAAGCTCAAATAACGAGCCCCGTCATAAGGGGCGCAAGGAGGTTCAAGTGACCACATTGCAGCGCAAGACACACCCTCGTACCGTTGGCCGTTTCGCTACCGCCTTAATGGCCGCCGCCGTCATGGGGGCCAGTACACAAGCTATTGCCCAGGATGACGACCCGATCAAGGTCGGTATCCTTCACTCACTCTCTGGCACCATGGCGATCAGTGAGACGGTTCTTAAAGACACCGTTGAGATGCTTATTGAGCAGCAAAACGATGCGGGTGGCTTGCTGGGCCGCCAACTTGAAGCAGTTGTTGTCGACCCAGCCTCTAACTGGCCGCTATTTGCCGAGCGTGCTAGAGAGCTATTGGCGCAAGAAGAGGTCGACGTGATCTTCGGCAACTGGACCTCCGTTTCCCGTAAGGCAGTACTGCCGGTAGTGGAAGAGCTTAACGGCCTGTTGTTCTACCCGGTGCAGTATGAAGGTGAAGAGTCCTCAGAAAACGTCTTTTATACCGGTGCCGCCCCCAACCAGCAGGCGATTCCTGCGGTTGAGTATCTGATTAATGAAGTCGGCATCGAGCGCTTTGCGCTGGTCGGCACCGACTACGTCTATCCGCGTACCACCAACCGTATTCTCGAAGCGTTCCTCAAAGATGAGCATGGCATCGCTGATGAGGACATCATGATCAACTACACGCCGTTCGGCCATTCAGATTGGCAGAACATCGTGTCAGAAATACGCCGCTTTGGTGAAGAGGGGAAACCCACGGCGGTTATCTCCACGATTAACGGCGATGCCAATGTACCGTTTTACACCGAACTCTCTAACCAAGGCATCGATGCTGCCGATATTCCGGTCATCGCCTTCTCTGTGGGCGAGCAAGAGCTCACCGGCATTGATACGGGGCCGTTAGTCGGCCACTTGGCGGCCTGGAACTACTTTATGAGCGTCGATACTGATGACAACTACGACTTTATCGACGCTTGGATTGACTACACCGGCGACGAAGAGGCCGTCACCAACGACCCCATGGAAGCGCACTACATTGGTTTTAACATGTGGGCCGAAGCGGTGCGTAAAGCAGGCACTACCGACGTGGATGCGGTAAAAGACGCGATTATCGGTGTCGCTGTGCCTAACCTTTCCGGTGGCTATGCGGCGATGATGCCCAACCATCACATCACCAAGCCGGTGCTGATTGGTGAAGTTCAAGACAATGGCCAGTTCGATATCGTCTGGCAAACGCCTTCTACCGTAGCGGGCGATGCATGGTCTGACTACTTGCCTGGCTCACGTGATTTGATTGCCGATTGGCGCAAGCCCATGGAGTGCGGCAACTTCAACGTGGTGAACGGCTCGTGTGGCGGCAGCACCGCCGCAGAAGAGGCTGAAGCGGCCCTCGCTGAGTAAATGATGACCCCTCGCTGCTTGGCTAAACGCTGAGTGGTGGGGGAGCACGCTACCTCCCTTTTTTAGATCACTGTTTCTAATATAACCAAAGGAAGAACCCCATGAGGCGTTTCTTTTCCTTAGGGTTGCTGTGCCTGCTGTTGTTAAGCGTCACAGTCACCGCCCAAGCACAAACAAGCGCCACCGTTGAGGCTGATGACGCAGCGGCGCTTGAGCTACTAAACGCGCTGGACGTGCGTTCCTATTCCGCCAAAGGCGAAGCGATCAACGCTATTTTGCAAAGCGATGATGAGCGCGCGCGTGATTGGCTGCAGTCCTTGTTGGATGGTCGCTTGCAGCGCACTGACGACGGCCGCTTTGTGGTGGTGCTCGATAATCAAGGTCGCGATTGGCCAGTTGCAGATGCGCTGACCAATGAACCGCTGGGGGAGATGTCCCGCCGTGACCTGGATCGTATTGGCATTAATAACAATTTACGCAACCAGCTACGCAGCGCTATTGCCGTAGTAGATTTGTATTCGCCAAACGTTGAGCGTCGGCGTATTTCAGCCAGCCGACTACTGGGCGAGGTCGATGAAGAGCTGGCCGAACCGCTCAGTCAACTGATCGCTGAAGAAGAAGATGCCGAGGTAGCGCGCAGGCTTACCCAGGCGCTGGCGATTTACCAAGTTGAAAGCGGCGAGCTTGAAGGCGTTGAAACGCTGCGAGGCAGTTTGCATCCACGTGTTCGAGTAGCGCTTAGTCGGGCAGCGAATAGCGATGACTCTATTATTGCCGATGCCGCCAATGAAGCGCTGAGCAGCATTGAGCAGAATCTCAAAATTAACCGTGGCCTGGAAACGCTCTACTTCGGGCTTTCGCTTGGCTCGGTACTGGTGTTGGCGGCGATTGGCCTGGCCATTACCTTTGGCGTAATGGGCGTTATCAATATGGCTCATGGTGAGCTAATCATGCTGGGTGCTTATACCACTTGGATGATGCAGCAACTGTTACCCGGCCAGCCGGGGCTGGCGCTAATTCTGTCGATTCCTGCAGGCTTTATGGTGGCCGCGCTGGTGGGCATTGCCATTGAACGAGGCGTTATTCAGTTCCTGAAGGGCCGTCCGTTGGAAACCTTGCTGGCGACGTTCGGTATCAGCTTGATTTTACAACAGCTGGTGCGAACGGTGATTTCACCGCTAAACCGTACGGTCATAACGCCCGAATGGATGAGCGGTTCATTAGTGATTAACGATGCGCTGTCGCTGACGCTTAATCGTATGTTTGTACTCGGTTTTGCACTGGTAGTGTTTGCCGCGCTGATGCTGATTATGCGCCGCACGCGGCTAGGGCTTGAAGTGCGTGCAGTGACCCAAAACCGCGCCATGGCACGCTCCATGGGTATCCGCGCCACGCGGGTCGATATTATGACCTTCGCATTAGGGTCTGGCGTCGCTGGTTTGGCAGGCGTTGCGTTATCACAACTGACCAACGTCGGCCCCAATCTGGGCCAGAACTACATTATTGATTCCTTTATGGTCGTAGTTTTCGGCGGCGTAGGAAATCTATGGGGCACCCTGGTGGCCGGGCTTTCCCTGGGCATTATCAACCAAGTGTTGGAACCCTGGGCAGGTGCCGTGCTGGCCAAAATTATTGTCCTGGTGTTCATCATTCTATTTATTCAAAAACGCCCGCGTGGACTCTTCCCGCAGAAGGGCCGGGCTGCGGAGGGCTAAGCGATGTCATCAACGATCTCATTAATGACGCAATCATCTTCACGCCAGTTTTGGCTAACCCGCCCGTTTAGCGAACGGGCCACGCAGATTTTTCTTGGCGTGCTGTTTGCCGCCCTGCTACTGGTTACGGTGCTCCATTTAGCGCTGCCCCAAGGCCACCCGTTGCACGTTAATGCTTACACCGTGAACCTGTTCGGTAAGTACTTAAGCTACGCGTTGCTAGCAGTGGCGGTGGATTTGGTATGGGGCTATTTGGGCATTCTGAGCCTGGGCCACGGGGCGTTTTTTGCCATTGGCGGTTACGCCATGGGTATGTACCTGATGCGCCAAATTGGTGACCGCGGTACTTACGGCGACCCGGTACTGCCGGATTTTATGGTGTTTCTCAACTGGGACAGCCTGCCCTGGTACTGGCTCGGATTTGATATGGCCTGGTTTGCGTTTGCCATGGTGCTATTGGCCCCTGGGTTATTGGCATTGGTATTCGGCTTTTTAGCGTTTCGCTCGCGGGTCACTGGGGTGTATTTGTCGATTATTACCCAGGCGCTGACCTTTGCCCTGATGCTGGCATTCTTCCGCAATGAGATGGGCTTTGGTGGCAACAACGGGCTGACCGATTTCCGCGAGCTGCTGGGCTACAACCTACGCAGCAACGACACCCGCTTAGGGCTGTTTATTGCCACCGGCGTTGCGCTGGCGCTGGGCTATATCCTGTGTCGAGCGATTGTTACCAGCAAGCTAGGTCGAGTGTGTGTGGCAACTCGGGATGCTGAGGCACGCACGCGGTTTATTGGCTACCGGGTCGAACGCTTCCAGCTATTTGTATTCGTGGTTTCCGCCATGCTGGCAGGCTTGGCTGGCGCGCTTTATGTCCCTCAGGTAGGGATTATCAACCCCAGTGAGTTCTCACCGATTTTCTCGATTGAAATTGTGCTGTGGGTGGCACTGGGTGGCCGCGCCACGCTTTATGGAGCGGTTATCGGGGCGATCTTAGTCAACTACGCCAAAACAATTTTCACCGGCGTGATGCCGGATGCCTGGCTGTTTGCCCTGGGCGCGATGTTTGTCTTGGTCACCGTGTTGCTACCCAAAGGCGTGGCGGGGTTATTGCTTCACCTAAAACGCCGCAAAAAATCCGATACCTTGCCGAAGGAGGCTACCGCATGAGCTTGTTGCAATCGCTAACCACGCGGGATCGGGTATTTGATTTTATGGCTCCTCAGGCCTCACCGGTGGATGTGCGCCATGGCCCGATTCTGTATATGGAAGATGTCTCGGTGAGCTTCGATGGCTTCAAGGCAATCAATAACTTAAACCTGACTATTGATGACGGTGAACTGCGCTGCATTATCGGCCCTAACGGGGCCGGTAAAACGACCATGATGGATATCATTACTGGCAAAACACGCCCCAACGCAGGCAGCGTGTGGTTTGGCAGCCGTCATAATCTACTGCAAATGAATGAACCGGATATCGCCAGCTTGGGAATTGGTCGTAAGTTCCAAAAGCCCACGGTATTTGAAGCGCTGAGCGTGTTTGAAAACCTGGAGCTGGCGATGGCCGCCGACAAGCGTATTTTTCCCACGCTGACTGCCCGTATAACTGATGAAATTAAAGATCGTATCAATGAGGTGCTTGAAACGATTGGCTTGGCCGAGCTGCGCTACCAGCCAGCAGGGATTCTTTCCCACGGTCAAAAGCAGTGGCTGGAAATTGGCATGCTGTTAATGCAGCGCCCGCGTTTACTGCTGGTAGATGAACCCGTCGCCGGGATGACGGAACAGGAGATGGAGCGCACCGCAGAGTTACTAACAGGCCTGGCGGGTAAACAGTCGGTGGTTGTGGTAGAGCATGACATGGGGTTTGTACGTTCCATTGCCCGTAAAGTGACCGTGTTGCACCAAGGCGGCGTGCTGGCAGAAGGCAGTATGGATCAGGTATCCAGCGACCCGAAAGTGGTCGAGGTGTATCTGGGTGCAGACGACGAGGAGGCTGCCTAATGCTGGCGATTGAAAAGCTTAACCAGTTCTACGGGGAAAGCCACACCTTGTGGGATTTAGACCTCGACGTGCCTGAAGGCCAGTGCACTTGCGTGATGGGCCGTAACGGGGTGGGTAAAACCACCTTAATGAAAGCCATTATGGGCGAAGTGGCCGTAAAGAGTGGCCAGCTACGCTATCAGGGTGAGGGTAGCGACATTGAGCTGACCAAAAAAGCCGTTGAGGCACGTTCCCGTTTGGGCATTGGCTTTGTCCCCCAGGGACGGCAGATTTTTCCGCTGCTCAGCGTGGAAGAGAATCTACGCACCGGCTTGGCAGCGCGCAGTGATGGGCTGAAAAAAATCCCCGAGCGTATCTATGAACTGTTCCCGGTTTTAAAAGAGATGAAGCATCGCCGTGGCGGTGACTTATCCGGTGGGCAACAGCAGCAGCTCGCCATCGGTCGCGCGCTGGTGATAGAACCCAAGCTGCTGATTTTGGATGAGCCAGGGGAGGGGATTCAGCCCAATATTGTGGCGCAAATCGGCCAGGTGATTCGCCAACTGATCAAGGAAGATGGCTTAACGGTATTGCTGGTCGAACAGAAATTGCCCTTTGCGCGCAAATACGCCGACCGCTTTGTGATTATGGATCGTGGCCGTCCGGTCGCCAAAGGTGAAATCGCCGAGCTTTCCAATGAACTGATCAAGCAGCACCTGACCGTTTAAGTTATCCACACCCGGTTGCCTCAACCAAGTAAAGCGCCCGCCATCAGGCGGGCGCTTTGTTGATGCAGCGGAGAAACCGGCGTTCACAGATTGGCAGGCGGCTCCACCGGTGACTGACGGTCGCGGCGGCGTTTGAGAAGCTGCGTAGCGAGGCCATAGCGCGGGCCCAACAGAAAGGCGAGTATCAGGAATACGCCGGTCATGACGGCCATCATGCCGCCGATAGAAACGTTCAGGTAAACGGCGAGATAATAGCCGGAAATGCTGGCGGCAATGGAGATGAGTGCGCCGATGATAAACATCATCCACAGGCGGTCGGTGAGTAGGTAGGCGGCTGAGGCGGGCACAATGGCAAAGGCGATAAACAGCACCGCACCTACCGCATCAAAGGCGGCAACGGCAGTGGAACTGGTCAGCATCAGTAGCACGTAGAACAGAATGGTTGGCATAAAACCGAAGGTTTTTGCCAGCGCCGGGTCGAAGGTGGCAAGTTTCAGTTCTTTGTAGAACAGGCCGATAAAACCGTAATTCAGCAGTGTCATGATGCTCATCGAGACGAGCGCCTGGGGGATGGGCAGGCCAAACAGGTCGATGGTATCCAGCCATACAAAGCCGATCTCGCCAAGCAGTACGGTGTGGGTGTCGATATGTACATCGTTGGCGTAGACATTGAGTAACAGCACGCCGATGGAGAAGAGGGCGGGGAAAACCAGACCGATGGCGGCATCCTGTTTTACTCGCTTGGTGTTGGCCAGTGCTTCGGTGAGCAACACGGTTAATAGCCCAGTTAATGCGGCGCCTATTAGCTGCACGGGCCCGCTCTGCTGCTTTGTCAGCAGCCAGACAATCACAATGCCAAACACAATTGAGTGGCTAATCGCATCAGTGAGCATGCTATTGCCGCGCAGCACAAGGAAGGTACCCACCGCCGAGGAGGCAATGCCAACCATGGCACCTACCAGAATAATGGGCAGCGCCGTGTCGGTCAGTAATTCAGCAATCATGTCACGACCTCTTCGAAGGTGGCGACCACCTGTTTCGCTGCCTTTTCTCCCCGCGACGTTAGCGCCCATCCGGTTCCGCCATCAGGAGAGCGTATAAGGTATCCTTGACGCTTAAGTTGACTCAACACCCTGCGCACGCCGAATGTTGTGCGGTAGTGTTGTGAAGCGGAGGGATGCTTGTAAAGCGCGTAGAGCAATTGCTGCTTCTGCAATGCTTCTTTTTGGCGGTAATGCTTGATGAAGCCCCATAGCAGGCCCCGGCCGGGGGCAAGCGCCAGTGAGATGATTACAATAGCCGTTGCGGTGAGAATCACCAGCGGGCCGGTCGCCAGACCACGGGATAGGGTACTAATGGTTGCTCCCGAGACCCCACTGACAATACCGATACCAGCGGCAATAACCAGCATCCCCCCCAGATGACGGCTCCACTGCCGGGCCGCTGCTGCTGGCGCCACGATCATGGCGGCCATTAATATCACGCCAACCATTTGCAAGCCGACCACCACGGCGAGCGCCACCATAGCGGTAAGCGCGGCTTCGATAGCGTTGACGGGCATGCCGAGCGAGCGGGCGTACTGCCCATCAAAAGTGACCAGCTTGGCTTGTTTCCAGAAGATGGCGAGCAGCGTGAGTGTGACAAGGGTGATGCTACCCATTACCCACAGATCCGAGCGTAGCGTAGCGGCGGCCTGACCGAACAGAAAGGCTTCGAGCCCCCCTTGGGAGGCGTTGTTGGTACCCTGGATATAGGTCAGCAGCACGATGCCAATGGCAAAGAAAATGCTTAGGCAAATTCCGAGAGCGGCATCGGTTTTCAAGCGGCTTTTGCGGGTCAGCAGCAGCATCGTCAGCGCGGCTAACGAGCCGGTGGCCAGTGAGCCAATGATAACGCTGCCCATATCCCGACTGCCGGTGATGATGAAGCTTAAACACACGCCGGGCAGCGCCGCATGCGAAATGGCGTCACCGAGCAGACTCTGGCGGCGTAACACCGCAAAACAGCCCAGAGGGCCGCTGATCAGCCCCAGTAGCGAGGCACCAATCACCACGTTTTGAAAGGTGTAGTCAGACAGAAGGTCGAGCCACTGCATGGGTTATTTCACCTTTGAAGCAGTGAACATCAAGGCGTCGCTATCGTTCAGCAGGGCAATCTGGCCACCGTACGCCTGACGCAGATAATCAATATTAAACACGTCTTCAGCCTTGCCGCTGGCAATCACGCGTACGTTAAGCAGCAACAGCCAGTCGAAGTAATTACGTACGGTTTGCAGGTCATGGTGGACAACAATCAGCGTTTTACCCGCATCGCGCAGGCGGCGCAGAATGTCGATAATGGCGCGCTCGGTGGTGGCATCAACCCCGGCCATGGGCTCGTCGAGAAAGTACACATCGGCCTGTTGTACCAGTGCGCGGGCTAGAAACACTCGCTGCTGCTGGCCGCCAGAAAGCTGACTGATCTGGCGGTCGGCATAGGCGCTCATTCCCACCATCTCCAAGGCTTCCAGCGACTCCTCACGCTCTTTACGCCCTGGGCGCCGGAGCCAGCCCAGGCGACCGTAAAGACCCATGGTGACCACATCCAGCGCGGTGGTCGGGAAGTCCCAGTCGACGCTGGAGCGCTGCGGCACATAGCCAACGCGTCTGCGCTGTGAGGCGTAGGGGCGCCCATGCACCATGACCTCGCCGGAAAGCGATGGTACAAGCTCCAGCAGGCTTTTGATCAGCGTACTCTTACCCGCCCCGTTAGGGCCGACAATGCCTGCCATCACGCCGGTAGGAATCTCCAGATTAATATCCCAGAGAACGGGCTGATTATGATAGCTGACGGTCAGGTTCTGAATACTGAGCGCCGTGTCGGTCGTTACGGGTGTCGCCATTGTTGCAATGCCTTGTTGAGTGATTAGAGCGTCCACTCGGTAGCCCAATCGTTCATTTCATCGGGAAGCGGTGCCAGGGTACCGCCAAGCGCTTCGACAATATGCTGGGTGTTGCGGTAGATCATCCCCATATAAGTGCCATCGACCGTGTCCGGGTCGCCCATGGCATCGGAGTAGAGTTCGCCGCCAATTTCGACAGTCTGGCCCCGTTGTTGGGCGGCATCAATAACTGCCTGAACCGTGCGCGGGTTGATGGTGCTCTCGATGAAAAGGGCTGGAACCGCGCGATCCACCACAATATCTGTCATGTTGCGAATATCAGCAATCCCCGTTTCCGTTTCTGTGCTAATGCCTTGTATGCCTTCCACGTCGATATCGTAGGCGCGGCCAAAGTAACCAAAGGCATCGTGAGCGGTGACCAGAATGCGTTGCTCATCGGGAATGCTGGCAATACTGTCTGCCACCCATTCGTGCAGGGCAAGCAGTTGCGCCTGATAACGCTCGGTATTGGCATCAAACGTCGCGGCGCAGTCGGGGCGCGCTTCACTCAGCGAGGCATTGAGCGTGGGCAGTGTTTGCGCCCATAAAGAAACGTCCATCCACAGATGAGGATCGATGCCGTACACATCCTGTGAGGTAATCAATGACGCGGGGTCAATCGAGGCAGGGGCTACGGCAAGCGTAGGTGTGCGCTCGGAGAACCTTTCCAGTACGTCGCCTAGCTGGCCTTCCAGCGAATAGCCTGAGTAGAAAATCTGTTCTGCGTTTCGCAGTGTTGCCACATCGCTAGCGCTTGCCTGATACAAATGGGGGTCTACGCCGGGGCCCATCAGCGCGTCTACGCTAACGCACTCACCGCCGATCTCCTGGGCGATATCGGCAATCATCCCAATGGTCGCGACTACATTGAGCGGCGCCTCGTCGGCGGAGGCGATATTGCTTAGCGGAAGTAAGCTTGCCAGAGCAATTGCGTATCTTGTTGCCATGATTCCCCCCAGCCGGAAAGCCAGCTTAAACGATAGGTTGAGACAGATTGGGTTAAGGATTGATGAGTGTGTGATCAATAAGCGTTTGACCGATGTGTGTTAAGCAATGTGGTAAGGCGTCATTGATTTTGCATGAAGCAAGAAGTATAGCCTTGGCTAAGTTTCTGGCGTTCTGCATCGAATGTCAAGAGAACCAAAATATCGCCGACGGTACTTATGATCACCAAATACGGCCACCAAGTACGTCCAGCGAGCCAAGCGGGCTGACGTGACGGCGCGAGCAAAACGGATTAGTGTGCAGCCGTGGTGCAGTCTGTCTTTAGATTGACTCTTTTTGGTGCGGAATGGGCAGGTTGAAACTATCTTTTTCCATCTCATACGGGCGCTATGGCGGCGCATAAGCACTTTTCACCATTTTGGCGCATTCCTTGCATTTCAAGTTGAAATATTGACCAACAGGAAGCGATAGCGCCCATGACTCTGTGTGAACTTGCGACACCTGCTGCTGGCTCAGGCCATCGCTTTGATGGCGAGCGCCACTGGGCGGCATCGCTGGCGCTGCGTTTTGCTAACCGTGAGGGCACAACCCGGTTGGTGCAGGCTCGTCACCAAGGGCCTCTACGAGTACAGCGCCCGTTTTACCCAGAAGGCAGCACGGAAGCTTGCCATGTGTACGTGCTGCATCCACCCGGTGGTTTAGTCAGTGGCGATGCCCTGACGATTCGCGCCCACATCGAGCGTGGTGCTCATGCGCTGCTCACCACGCCTGCGGCTAACAAGCTTTATAAAGCGGACAGTCAGGGCGTCGCCTGGAACCAACAGACGGAACTGAACGTGGATGATGGCGGCATCCTTGAGTGGCTGCCTCAGGAAACCATTGCCTTTGATGGCTCCAAAGGCACTCAGCGAACGCATATTGCGTTGCATGGCAGTGCCCGTTGCCTGGGTTGGGAAATCATGGCGCTGGGCCGCCCCGCCAGTGAACTTCCCTATGTAACAGGCCGAATTGAGCAGCACTTTCGTTTAACCCTAGATGGCAAGCCGCTGTGGCTTGAACGCCAACCGTTGGATCCTGCACATCCGCGTTTTAACGGGCGCTGGGGGCAGGGGGGCGCCACGGTGCAAGCCACGCTGTGGGCGGTTGGTTTAGAAGATGCCGGTGCGGCGATTGATGAACTACGCGAAGCGCTGCCGGACAACCCGCGTTGGGCGGTCACCGTTCGCCAGGGCGTACTGTTATTACGTTACCTCGGAAACTCACGTAATGAAGCCTGGGCACTGTGTGAGCAGGCTTGGCATTTACTGCGCCCGCGCTGGATTGCTCGCGCCGCCCACACGCCGCGCATTTGGTTAACCTAAACGTTATGCAGCAGGTGCTAAATAAGTTATTGTCACTAATGCAAATGAAAACCTTTTGCATTAAGATGGCTGTTTGTGACCTGCACCGAGATGCACCATGCTGCTTAACGTTTTACCCTCTTCGTATTGGCTGCTTATCTTACGCATCCTGGCCGCGACGCTTGGCGGCTATACAGTCGCTGCACTGTTCTCGGTGGCGGCGCTTGGCTTACCGCTAGATATCATGATGTCTCTGCGTATCGGCATGATGGGGAGCTTCATTATTTGGGCGGGTGTGGCGATCTGGTCGTTTATCACGCCAAGTTTGATACGTCTTTGGGGGGTTATCGGTTTAGCCATTTGCGGCCTTCTAGTGGTGGCTAACTATGGCGTCCACTAAGCGCAGCGTGAGGCGTAACATGGCTCAGCTGCACACATGGTGTGGCTTGTTAGCCGCTTGGCTGCTGTTTGCCGTTTTTCTGACGGGAACACTGAGTTACTTCAAAGAGAGTATCTCGTTTTGGATGCAGCCCGAACTACCGAGTGTCGCCGCGAACGCTGAGTGGGATAACCGACGTCTGGCTGATTACTGGCAGCACTATCTTGCTGAACATGCCTCATCGGCGAGAAGCTGGCAGATTACCTTTCCTAATGAGCGCATGTCGGTCTCGACAGCCGTTTGGTTTGGGGCGGATGGGAGAGAGCAGTCGGTACTTGACCCAACCACTCTGGCGTTGGTTACCCCGCGAGAAACGCGTGGGGGGGATTTTTTCTACCGATTCCATTTTCAATTGCATCACCTCCCCGCCGTTTATGGCCGCTGGCTCATTGGTATCGCCACCATGATGATGTTCGTGGCAATCATTAGCGGCGTGATAACCCATAAAAAAATCCTGCGCGACTTTTTTGCTTTCCGGCCCCAAAAGGGCGCCCGTAGCTGGCTTGATGCGCACAATGCATTTTCTGTGTTAACGCTGCCTTTTCAGCTAATGATTACCTATACCGGCTTGATAACGCTCATGTCGCTCTATATGCCTTGGGGAGTAGAACACGCGTTTCCCGATGCTGACGCGCGCCGCCAAGCGACCAGTGAACTGCATGCTTTTCCCCTCTCTGGCTCAGCCACGGGGCAGCCTGCAGCGTTATATGCCCTTAGTGAACTGGTCGATGATGCTGAAGCGCATTGGCAGAAGCCGGTGCAGTCCCTGAGGGTCAGCCACCCTGGCGATGCAGGCGCGCGTGCCGTGGTTTGGCAGAGTGCCCACGAGGCGTTGTCTGCACACCGCCCACAACGTATTTATGAGGCCAGTTCGGGCGCCTTGTTAGCAGAGACTCAGTCGCAACGTGTCGATGAACAAGCACACGGCGTCATGGTGGGGCTACATGCAGGCCGTTTTGCTAACTGGGGCATGCGCTGGATCTATTTTGCCTTGGGCGCTGCTGGGTGTGGCATGGTGGCAACCGGGCTACTGCTATGGACGTCAAAGCGTAAGCATAAGAAGGGCAGTGTGGTGGGGATGTGGTGTGTCGAGCGGCTTAATATAGCCACGCTGGCCGGCATGCCGATTGCCGTATTGGCCTTTTTAGCCAGCAATCGACTTTTACCGGTGGCGCTTAGTGGGCGTGCCCAATGGGAAATCCATTGCTTCTTTGCCGCCTGGCTGCTGGCGTTGCTACACGCTGTTTTAAGGCGCTCGGCCTCGCAGGCGTGGCGGGAGCAGTTAACACTGACCGTTATCTTGTTGCTTTGCCTGCCAATACTGAACCTCCTGGCTCCTTCCTATAGTGTTCTAGGTGATCTTGCCGCAGGTAATTGGCAGCGTGTTAGCGTTGACCTGATGTGCTTGGTCGGCGCGCTGACCATCGTCTGGCAGATGAAACGAGCTGCTAAAAAAGCGAGCACCCGTGTGCAGCCCATTCAGGTGGCGTCATGATGCTCACCACGATTCTGGCACTCTGTACGCTGGGTTTTGCATTAATTGCGCTGTCGGATAGCCGCCATCGACGCCGTTGTGGCCTTAAGCCTGTTCAACAAAAACCTTGGTTCTGGGCGGGCAGCGCGATACTCGGTTGGCCGCTTTGGTTGGCGATGGAAACCTGGAGCACAGGGCTGGCAATAACGCTATGGCTGGGCTGTCTAAGCATCTCGGCGGGAGTGGTATTTCTTGTTCTGGCGATGTTTGAGCGCTTCCGCCAGCAGCCGTAATTACCCCCGCCGCTGGCGATTCAATAAATAAACCAAATAGACGCCGCCCAGCCCGGCTGTTAAAACCCCGACGGGTAACGCCCCAGAAGGTAAGGAGTACTGAGCCGCTAAGTCTGCCGCTAACAGGAGCAGGGCTCCGACCACACCTGCCGCTAAGGGGAGCGGCCCAGGTTTTCGCCACAGGCGTAACGCCAACTGGGGCGCGGCAAGGGACACAAACGCAATCGGCCCTACCGTCGCGACCGCGCCACCCGCCAGAAAAGCCCCCATTAAGGCACTTAATAAGCGTGAGGCTGCCAGATTAACGCCGAGGCTTTTGGCGACAGGGTCGCCAAGCGCCATCAGACGCAGCCGGGGCGCTATCAGCACAATACCGGGCAGTAACAGCAAACACAGGCCAAGCATTGGCCAAAGATCGTGCCATTGGCGTCCTGCTACGCTACCGCTAAGCCAAATCATCGCGTCTCGCGCTTGCTCTTGGCCCAGCCAGGTCAAATGTAGCTGCACGCCTGCTAGGGCTAAGGCATTGATAGCGATGCCAGCAATAATCATTGAAGAGGGGTGGCGAAAACCGCGCCCAGAGCCGCTATAGACCGCCAGCGTGCCGATGATCGCGCCCAGCGCGGCCCCCGTTGTGGTAGACATAATGCCCACCAGCCAACTGCTTGCCAGCAGTGCTCCCAGGCTAGCGCTGGCAGTAAGGCCGATAATATCGGGACTGCCTAACGGGTTGCGGGTGATGCCTTGAAACAGGGCACCCGATACACCCAGCGCAAAGCCAGCACACAGCGCGACGAATGCCCGTGGTAAGCGCAGCGTAAACGCCTGCCACTGTTCAAACGGTGTCGCATTACCTTGGATAAGGTGCCCAAGCGCTTCCTTGCTAAGCCCTTGGCTTCCCAGCATGAGAGAACCCAGTAATAGCCCTAAAGCGATGATGCTGGCCAACACGTAGGGGGCTAAAGCACGGGGTGGCAAAAGACAGGGTGGCAAACGCCAGGGGAGCAAAAGACGGGAGGCTGGCAGTAACGTATTAAAGCGTTTCATCATAACTCACACACCGCGCTGGTTAATGCGCACAGCGACTAACAGAAATGGCGCGCCTAGCAGCGCTGTCAGAATCCCTGTCATGATTTCAGAAGGGCTTAGCAAAAGGCGTGCGAGCAGGTCTGCAAGTATCATCATCAGGGGGCCCATCACTAGCGCGATGGCAAGTTGCCAATAAACGTAATGACCGGCAATTTTTTTGGCTAATAACGGCACGGCTAAGCCCACGAAGGCGATAGGGCCCACCGTGGCGGTTGAAATCGCCGCTAGCAGCGCGCTACCGCTAAGCACCGCCAGCCTTAAACAACCCGCATTCAGTCCCAGCGCTTTGGTCACGCCGTCACCCATTTGCAGGACGTGCAAAAAGCGCGGGAGGATAAACGACAGGCCTAGCCCGACCGCTATCCAGCCCAATAGCCGCTGAGCCTCATCTAACGTATGCCCATTGATGGACCCAACGATCCAGAAGCGATAGTTGGCAAATAAGGCGGGGTGAGTAAGGGTGATGGCTTGTACGTAGGCAAAGAGAACGGCGTTAAGCGCCGCCCCTAACAGCAGCAAGTGCGATGGGTCATGCTGGCGATAAGCGCTCTGCACTCCGACTAAAACAGCCACGCAAAGCGCCCCAGGTAGCGCTAACCAAAAAGCGCCTGCAGGCAACGAGCCAAGCACCAAACCAGCGGTGACTAGAGACGCGGCTGCGCCTGCATTGATACCTAGAAGCCCAGGCTCAGCCAGCGGGTTGCGAGTTAAATTTTGGAGCAGTGTACCGGCGACAGCAAGCGCCGCGCCGGTAGCGATGGCGAGCAGTGTGCGTGATAGGCGTGCTTCCACTAAGTCGTTGGCGTAGCTAGTGTCTAGCGCTTGAAGTGCCCGCCATACTTGATAAGGGGAGAGGTGTTCTGCTCCCACCGAGAGATTGACCCAGCCAAACAGCAGTACCGCCCCCATTAGCCCGACCAGCCAGCGTGTTCGTTGCCGTAAAGAGGGAAATAGGCCGTTCTCCATACCCGCTCCAGCATTCATCGCTGTTCTGCTGCCTCGGCAAGGCGTGGCAAGAGCCGCTCGATCATCCATTGAGTCGCTAGTGGCGAACCGGCAGAACTAGCCACGATTAATGGCTGATCGGTTAGCGCCAGATAACGGCCATCTGAAATGGCTGGCAATGAGGCAAACAGCGGTAGCTCAGCGACTCTATCGCGCTGCTCTGCGCTGTGATACCAAGAGACCACTAAATCGACATCTTCGAGCATGGGCAGATGTTCAAACCCTAGGTAGTGCGCAAAGTGATTACCGCTTGGAGAAAGGCCTTCAACCGTTGGTGACAAGTGAAGCCCAAGGCCTGTCAGTGTGCCAACACGAGGGTCGTCTGCTAAATACACAGAGACGTTTCCGGAGGCTGGGTCGGGCCGAACATAAGCAAAAGTGGTCTCCGCAAGACTTGGATAAGACTCGCCTGCAGTCCTCAGTGATGTGTCGAGATGACGTATTAAAGCAGCGCCTTGTTCCGGCACGCCAAGCGCTTGTGCAATACGTTCAATCTGCTCATCAACAGAGGTGAGATAAGGGCGCTCTGGGTAAGCGACAATGGGCACCAGTGGCGACAGCAGATCATAAATAGCGTCTGGAACACCACTGGAAGGTGCCAGAATGACATCCGGCTCCAGCGCGAGCAGTGCTTCAACATCCAGCTCGGGGTATTGCGTAATCGTCGTGGGGAGCGGCGCTGCTTGTGCTTCCAGAGCGTCTCGTACCCATGGCCAATAGCCGTCTTCATCGCCGCCCCACTCCGCACGGCTGACGCCTACCGGCACCACGCCAAGTGAAAGAGCAATATCATCAGCACCAACGCCAAGGGTGACGACGCGCTGCGGTGGCTCGTCAATGGTGGCTGTTCCCAGTGGGCTTGGGATGACAACGGGAAACCGATCGGCATCAGCCACTGCCCCCGTCATGGGGGCAGCCGCAATTAACAGGGTGATTAATGAGCGTAACAGCATCAGCTTCTCACCAATCCCAGTTGATTGACATAACGGCACTACGCGGTTCGCCAAGCCAGTACTGGCTGTAGAAACCAATTTGCTCGTAGTAGTCCTTGTCAAACACGTTGTTGATGTTCAACTGCGCGCTTAATTGATCGTTGAAGCGATAGCGTGCCATCAGATCAGCAACGGCGTAAGCATCTTGCCCAACCTTAACCTGGCCATTGGGGCTGGATGTGTTCCGCCAAATATCGCTTTGCCAACGTGCCCCGCCGCCCAATGTTAAGCCACTCCATGCACCCGGCAGTTGGTAAGTGGTAAACAATTTGACCTGTTGGCGCGGATGGGTCGTGTTAGTCCGCTCGCCGTCGGAATTTTCTGCATTGGCTAGCGTGTAGCTGGCGCTCACATTCCAGCCAGAGGCCACTTCGCCAATCAATTCGACTTCAATGCCATTGACCTGATTACCATCAACACTGCGGTGGGCGGACGTACCCGGCTGGCCGATCACATCAACGCCAGGAATAGCTTCGGCCACACCGTTCTGCTCTGTTCTAAACAGTGCAATACTGCTATCCAAGTGGCCGTTCAGAAGGGTTGCCTTAGCCCCCAGTTCATAGCTGCGACCCTGAATAGGATCAAGCAGAGAGCCATCCTCACGGCGGGCATTCTGAGACTGGAAAATCTCGGTATAACTCGCGTAAACAGAGGCGTAGTCATTAATATCGTAGATAATGCCTGCATAAGGCGTTATTTCGTTGCTATATCGGTACTGCCGCTCAGATCCATAATAAGTCTGATCCAATTCCCAATCGCTCAGGCGTGCACCAAGAATGAGATTAAGCGGGTCACTCAACGAAAAGCGCGACACCATAAAGCCGCCGCTTTGCGTTACCTGCATATTATCTGAGCTGTTGAATTGCCCCCATTGAGGCTTGGCCACCACACTGTCTCGCCAATTAAGGTAACTACCCGCGGAAGGCGGCGTGCCAACCGGGGTGGCCAGTTTTATCTCAAAGTCATCTTCGTTATGCATCCAGCCAAAGCCCAGCTCGTGTTGGCGGCCAAATAAGCTGAAATCACCTTCGGCCGTCACGTTAACGGTTTGTTGAGTGCGGTTGCCGCGGTAATTTAAGAAGGAGCTGGACATACCAAGGCCTGTCTCCCTGTCTGGGAAACCGCCGCGATAAAGGTACTCTAGGCCATAGTTACCATCGTTATGGCTGACCGCGGCGCGTAACGTCCAGCCGTTATCCAGTTGGTGGCTAAGGTCAGCGAACACGCGAGTGGTCTCGTTGTAAAACGTTGACCAGTCGGTGTTGTTAGATGCGCTGCGGTCAAAGTCCGTGCGGCTGCCGTCAGCATAAAAAGCCGGGACACTGGCCCCCGCGCCGAGCGTCTCGTTGTGCTGATATTCAACCCCTACGGTTAATTGAGTAGCGGGGGTAAGCTCGCTACTGATAACACCGTAAAGCGTCTCATGGTCATCTTCGAGATGAGAGATAAAAC
This sequence comes from Halomonas sp. IOP_6, assembly GCF_021151565.1. NCBI lineage: Bacteria > Pseudomonadati > Pseudomonadota > Gammaproteobacteria > Oceanospirillales > Halomonadaceae > Halomonas > Halomonas sp. IOP_6. The sequence goes on from NZ_JAIRBO010000004.1 coordinate 325,823, forward strand.
TATCGTTCTGGTCTTTGGCGACGACAAAGCGGGCCCCTGTCGTGCCATCGCTGCTTAATGGGACAGACACATCCGCGGTGACGCGGCGCCGGTCCCAACGGCCGATGCCTGCGGAAACAGAGGCAGCCGCTTCGGACAACGGGCGTTTGCGAATAAAGTTAACGCTTGCCGAAGGTTCGCCAGCGCCGGTCAATAAACCGGTTGCCCCGCGCACTACTTCAACACGATCATAAATCGCCGCATCCCAGTCGGTATCGCCAAAATTCCAAAAACCGCTGAGCGGAATGCTGAGTCCGTCAAACTGCACGCTACGGATTGAGAAACCACGCGCGGCATAGCTAATTCGGTTGCTGTCAGCTCGGCTTGGCGAAACGCCGGGTACTTGGGCTAAAACATCACCGCCTGTCTGTACCGCACGGTCGTCGATCTGCTGGCGAGTAATAACACTTGTTGATTGGGGCGTCTCGCGAGGCGTTAATGACAGCCCGACCGCACTGCGGCTGGCGGGAACTGTATAGCGTTGAGTGCCTTCACTGCTGGTGCTGAGGCGCTCACCGGTCACTAACACATCATCCAGTGTTTCGTCAGGAGCTTCAGCGAAGGCAAGCAGAGGGTAGCAAAGAATAAGCGCAGTGCATTTTGATCTATATGAAAGGGGCATGGAGCGGTTTTCCAAAGTGGATGTTGCCAATAGTTAATATTTCATAATGAGAATTATTCCACTTATGCTGGACGGGCGGTTATGCTCACCGCGCAATTGATTATGCGCAAACGTCAGCCGTATCGCTTCAGGAGCGCTCAAGGGAACTTTCTGTCAAAGCACCCGGTGAAATGCCGTAGTTTTTCTTGAATGCAGTAATAAAGTTGCTGGCATGACGGTAGCCGCTTAAATGTGCCGCTTGTTGAACGCTGTGGCCGCTCAGCAGCAGCTCGCGGGCTAGCGCAAGCCGACGCTTGCGCAAATAGTCGATAGGCGCTAGACCGTAAGCCATCTTGAAATGCCGCATTAGCGTACTTGGGCTCATGGCCGCGCGATCCGCTAAGCGTTGCAGCGTGTGGTCAAACGACGGCTCTTCATCCAGCCAGCGGCGTATCAGCGCCAAGCGCTGTCGATATAGTGCGCCACTGTCAGCCGTATATGGCGAACGGCAGTCCAGCCCCTGGGCGATGATTTGCAGTGCCAGTCCTTGAAAGCGCATGCGTTGCGACTCATCGCTACTGGAAGCACAGCACGCTTCATCGATGGTGAGCTGTAATCCAGGACTGAGTTGCCAGACATGGGGGGAAGTCGATGAAATGTAAGAACCATACCAAGCCTGCATCGCTGGTGCGTCGAGCGATAGGCATAGCGTGCGAAGCCGTTGATTAGCAGGATGAAAAGCGCTTAGCGTTAAACCTGTGTCCAGCCTTAGCCAGCAAGCTTCCCCTGCCGTTATCCAACGCTTTTGGCCATCAATATCGAAATGTGCGCAGCCCTCTAACATCACCACAATCAGCAGGTCGGTATTGCCCTTAGAGAACGATTGATAAGGTCGCAGCACATCCAAATCGGAAATAAAAAGCTCCACACCCGCCGCTAGGCTAACTTCTTCTACACGCCCTTGGGCGATTGATGTTTTCGGCGTGCAGGCAGCGTTGGAAGTGATGGGAAAGCAGTAATCGATACTGTATCGGCGTCCGTAGCCTAAAAAATGATCAACGGTATAGCGGGTGCTAATGGTCACGTGGTGTGTCTCAACCTGGTGTAGAAACAAAGGTTCAACAAACAGCCTTATTTAAAAGACGCGCACAAATAGTAATGTGTTTTATTTCTATTTGATAGTAAATGCTAAGTGGGAGTTTTGTTGCACTGTTTTGGTGCGATTAAAGGGTTGGTTAATTGGCGTGGTGCAATTTTGGTGCGAATAAGGGAAAGTCGGTATTTTTCAAGCTATTGAATAATAATGACTATTTTTTCTATTCACCATTTTGGTACGGCGGTTGCGCTGCATTGCTTCAAATAGGCGTGCTCGGTTTCGATAGTCTGGGAGCGTTGTTCCAAATCCTGCACCGTCGTTTCTGTTGAGCGCTCCCACTGATCGAGCCAATGGAGCCCCCATGGAACTGACCCCACGAGACAAAGATAAGCTGCTGCTATTTTCTGCTGCCCAGCTTGCCGAGCGCCGCAAAGCACGCGGCCTAAAGCTTAATTACCCCGAGGCTGTCGCGCTGATCAGCTTTGAAATTATCGAAGGTGCCCGTGACGGCAGAAGTGTCGCCGACTTAATGAGCTACGGCCGTGAAATCCTTAGCCGTGATGACGTCATGGATGGCGTGGCGGAAATGGTGGATGAGGTGCAGGTAGAAGCCACCTTTCCGGACGGCACCAAACTTGTGACCGTTCACACGCCAATCAACTAGTCGTCAGCAACCAGGAGGCTGCCATGATTTCCGGCCCAATGATTCCAGGACAGTACCAGTTAAAAGACGGTGATATTGAGCTATGCGTGGGCCGCGAGCGGATTAGCGTCGAAGTGGCCAATACCGGCGACCGCCCCATTCAGATCGGCTCTCACTACCACTTCGCTGAAGCCAACCCCGCGCTGGTATTTGATCGTAGCAAATCCCGTGGCTTTCGCTTAGATGTGGCAGCGGGCACCGCGATTCGCTTTGAGCCAGGCCAGACCCGCGAGGTCACGCTAATTCCCTTCGTTGGTAAGCGCGAAATTTACGGCTTCCGTGGCGATGTGATGGGTACGCTCGATGGAGATAAACAATGAAGCCGGTTAACAAAATCAGTCGGCAAGCCTATGCCGATATGTATGGCCCCACTGTGGGCGACCGCGTGCGCCTGGGCGATACCGAACTGTGGATCGAAGTGGAGCAAGACGCTACCCACTACGGCGATGAGGTGAAATTCGGCGGTGGTAAGGTCATCCGCGACGGCATGGGGCAAAGCCAGCGTAACGACGCCACGGTGATGGATACGGTGATTACCAATGCGCTGATTTTAGACTGGTGGGGCATTGTTAAAGCCGATGTCGGCCTGCAAAACGGGCGCATTGCCGCGATTGGCAAGGCAGGCAACCCCGACACCCAGCCCGATGTAGATATAGTGATTGGCCCCGGCACTGAAATTATCTCAGGCGAAGGCAAGATTCTCACCGCTGGAGGTATCGACGCGCATATTCACTTTATTTGCCCCCAACAGGTAGAAGAAGCGCTGATGAGCGGCGTGACCACCATGCTGGGAGGCGGCACTGGTCCTGCAACGGGCTCTAATGCGACAACCTGCACTCCCGGTGCCTGGCATATTGGCAAAATGCTGCAAGCGGTGGACGACCTGCCGATGAATATTGGCCTGTTGGGTAAAGGCAACGCCAGCTTGCCGGAAGCGTTGGAGGCGCAGCTGGAAGCCGGTGCCATGGGGCTTAAACTCCACGAAGACTGGGGCACCACGCCTGCTTCCATTGATACCTGCCTCAGTGTGGCAGAAAAGTATGATGTGCAGATCGCAATCCACACCGACACACTCAACGAATCCGGCTTTGTGGAAGACACCCTGGCGGCGTTTAAAGAGCGTGGCATTCACACCTATCACACCGAAGGGGCAGGCGGCGGTCACGCGCCGGATATCCTGACCGCCTGCTCAAAAGAGTACGTGCTGCCGTCTTCCACTAACCCGACGCGGCCTTATACGGTTAACACCATCGACGAACACCTGGACATGTTGATGGTCTGCCACCACTTGGACCCCAACATTCCCGAAGATGTGGCCTTTGCTGACTCACGTATTCGCCGTGAAACGATCGCCGCCGAAGATATTCTCCACGACTTGGGCGTGATCTCGATGATTGCCTCGGATTCCCAAGCCATGGGGCGAGTGGGCGAAGTGGTCTGCCGTACCTGGCAAACGGCCCATAAAATGAAAGTGCAGCGCGGTTTATTGCCCGAAGATGAAGCATTGGGCGCTGATAACCTGCGCGCCAAGCGTTATATCGCCAAATACACCATTAACCCTGCGATTACCCATGGCATTGCCCATGAGGTGGGCTCCATCGAAGTTGGCAAACTGGCTGATTTAGTGCTCTGGAAACCGGCATTTTTCGGTGTAAAGCCCTCGCTGATTTTAAAAGGCGGCATGATTGCAGCGGCGCCCATGGGCGACCCCAATGCGTCGATTCCCACGCCTCAGCCGGTGCATTATCGCTTTATGTTTGGGGCGTTTGGAAAGGCCGCCAGCCAAACGCGGCTCAACTTCGTAAGCCAAGCAGCGATTGACGCAGGCATTAAAGAGCGGCTGGGCCTGCAGAGCACGCTTTCCGCCTGTAAAAACGTACGCGGCGTGCGCAAAAAAGATATGAAGCTCAACGACGCCTGCCCAGAACTCACCGTCGACCCGCAAACTTATGAAGTGCGCTGCGATGGCGAGCTACTTACCTGCGAGCCCGCCACCGAACTGCCGCTAGCCCAGCGTTATCACTTGTTCTGATTGACGCAATACGAGGAGCGCCGAGAGGTAGGACTACGTGAGGGCGCTGTGAATACATCCTTGTACGCTACTTTTGCCATCCATGGCAAAAGACCCTCACTTCGACCTACCTCCGGCTAGGCGTTGGGTGGTTTTAATAGGAAGAGATAGATGCTGAAACTGATAGAACGTTTAGGGCCGGTGGAAGAGAGCACCGCCAGCGACACGCTGACGCTGCCCTTTGAGCTGCGCATTCGCGGGCGCCTAAAAGCCCAAAGCGATAGTGGCCGCGATCTGGGGCTGTTTCTAGACCGTGGCCCAGTGCTGCGCGATGGCGAAGGCTTAAAAGCGGAAAATGGCGAAGTGGTGCGCATACGTGCCGCCATCGAGCCGATGGTGACCGCGCGAGTTAGCACCGGCTTACCCCTGGCGCGGCTGGCGTACCACCTTGGCAACCGCCATGTACAGCTGGCGCTGGGCGAAGACGAGAAGGGTGGCTGGGTGCGTTTCCCACCCGACCATGTGCTAGAAGAACTGGCGGAACTACTGGGGGCTGAGCTTGAGCACCACAACGCCACCTTCGATCCAGAACCAGGGGCCTATAACCAAGTAGGTGGCGGTGGGCACTCTCACGGACATTCTCACGGGCATTCTCATGGTCATGGGCACTCCCACGACCACGCTCATGACCACGCTCATGACCACGACCATTCACACGCGCATGAGCATCATCATGCCCACTGAGTATGCCGCACCAGAAAGCCATGACTTAGCCCTGCTAGGGCTAATGCAGCTGGTCAGCCCCGCGCTACCCATTGGTGCCTTTGCGTTTTCCCAGGGGCTGGAAAGTGCCTTTGAACTCGGCTGGGTAAGTGATGAGAAAAGTCTGGCTGAGTGGCTTTCGGGCGTACTGGAAGATGGCCTAACCCGCTGTGAACTGCCGCTGATCGCGCGCTTTTACACTGCCCTTGAGCAGCATGACAGCGATGCAATCGCTCAGTGGGACGAGTGGTTGGCGGCCACCCGCGAAACCGCTGAATTAGCCGCTGAAGATAGCCGCTTGGGTGCTTCGCTCAAGCGCCTGCTGGGCAGCCTGGATTTATTACCCCGCCAGGATGAGCGAAGTGAATGCTGTCTGCCGCCTTTATTACCTGCCCATGCAGGCTATGTGACGCTATTTAGCTACGCCGCTTTTATGCGCCGTGTGCCCCCGCGCCAAGCGCTATTAGGGTTTGGCTGGGCGTGGCTGGAAAACCAGCTGGCAGTGGCCTGCAAAGCACTTCCCCTGGGCCATACCGCCGCCCAGCGGGTGATTGAACAGCTGCGCGGGGAACTGGTGGCGGCCGTCGATCAGGCACTATTGCTGAAAGATGATGACCTTGGCCCGGTACTGCCCGGCGTGGCGCTGGCAAGCGCTCTGCACGAAACACAATATTCACGCTTGTTTAGAAGTTAAACGCTTATGAGTAGGAGATGACAATGACGCACTGTTTACGTGTAGGTGTGGGTGGCCCGGTGGGTTCCGGCAAAACGGCACTGCTTAAGCAGCTTTGTTCGGCACTACGGGATTACTACGATATCGCCGTCGTAACCAACGACATATATACCCGTGAAGACGCCGACTTTCTGCTCAAGCACGATGCGCTGCCTGCTGACCGCATCTTAGGTGTGGAAACCGGCGGTTGCCCGCATACCGCCATTCGCGAAGATGCCTCGATGAACCTGGCGGCCATCGATGAGCTACACGCTCGCCATCCAAAACTAGAGCTGGTACTAGTGGAGTCCGGCGGTGACAACCTCTCTGCGACGTTCAGCCCCGAGCTTTCTGACCTCACGCTGTACGTGATTGACGTTTCCGCAGGCGATAAGATCCCCCGTAAAGGCGGGCCAGGCATTACTAAGTCAGACCTGCTGATTATCAACAAAATCGATATTGCCGAACAGGTTCATGCATCGCTTGAGGTGATGGAGCGGGATTCGAAGAAAATGCGCGGCGAGCGTCCCTTTGTGTTTACCAACCTCTACGACGGGGTTGGGCTTGAGGAGATCATCCGTTTTATTCTCGATAAAGGCATGTTGGATGAGCGTCGGCCCCAGGCGGCAACAGCATAATCGGTAGAAAGTTGCTGCAATAAAATAACAAGTACTCGCTAGCAGTGGCTTGCCAAGTGGCAAGCCACTATGTCGAGCGGGTTTGTCGCTCAGCCAATAACAAAGCAGCGCGCCGTGCCAACGGTGACAGTTCATCATCCTCACGTTTCAGTGAGGCCACCAGGCGCTGCTTCATTGGTCTTGCCCAGAAGGTTTCCAAGTGTCGACAGATGGCTGTTGCCGCCGTTTCTTCGTCGTGGCCGCCGCGCAAGTTCACGGCGATTTGGTTAATCATGTGAATCAGGTTTTTATCGTTATGCGTCGACATTGAGTGTCTCCTCAGCCGTGGGCAATCGCCGTTGTAATGGGGCGGTGGTAAATCAAGTGGCGACCAGGTCGCGCAAAGCCTGCCAGTAGTAAGCCTGACGCTTGGGCCTGCTCCACGGCCAGCGCGGTGGCCGCCGAGACAGCCACCAGTGCGCCGATGCCCGCGCTAGCGCACTTGTGCACCATCTCGTAGCTGGCGCGGCTGGTGACTAGCGCGAACCCTTCTTCTAGAGGGGCAGCCTCGCGGGCGAGCGCGCCGATCAGTTTGTCCAACGCGTTGTGGCGGCCAACATCTTCGCGTAGTCGTTGGATACGACCCTGGGTATCGCACCAGGCGGCACCGTGGCTAGCGCCAGTGGCTGCTTGCAGCGGCTGGTGGGTGGCCAGTTGCTGCAGGGAGCGCTGAATGGCGGCATCGCTAAGCGACGGTGCCACGACAGAGGGGATCGGACGAATGGCTTGTTCCAGGGCTTCGGTGCCGCACAGGCCGCAGCCGGTACGCCCTGTTAGGCTGCGCCGCCGCTGTTTGAGCTCAGCTATCCGTTGGCTGGCAATGGTGAGGTGAACGGTGAGGCCCTGAGGCGCTTCGTGGATATCGAGGTCATAGCACTCGGTGATATTGGCCAGGATACCTTCGGAAAGGCTGAAGCCGAGGGCAAAATCCTCAAGGTCGGCGGGGCTTGCCATCATCACCGCATGGGAGATGCCGTTGTAGACCAGTGCCACCGGCCTTTCCAAGGCCAGTAGGTCCTCCTGAGTATCGGTGTACCAGCCGTTAGCGCCACGGCGCACCTCCACCGGCTGGCGCGCTACCGCGTCGCGTGTGTGGTGGGTGCTCATGGCGCCTCCTGATGAGCGTTGGCCAGGTGGTCACGCTGAATCAGGTCGAAAGTGTTAAAGCGCTGCTGCCAGGCGGAGGGTTGGCTGACTTTTTCCACCTGCACCGCCGTGACCTTATATTCCGGACAGTTGGTGGCCCAGTCCGAGTTATCCGTCGTGATAACGTTAGCGCCGCTGCCGGGGTGGTGGAAGGTGGTGTAGACCACCCCCGGCTGCATGCGTTCGCTGAGCCTTGCGCGTAGCACCGTCTGCCCCGAGCGGCTGGTAATACCCAGCCAGTCGCCGTCACGCACGCCGCGCAGTTCCGCATCTGAAGGGTGCAGCTCCAACACATCCTCGTCGTGCCAGCGCTGGTTGTCGGTACGCCGGGTCTGGGCGCCCACGTTGTATTGGCTGAGAATCCGCCCGGTGGTGAGCAGTAGTGGGAAGCGGCGGTTAGCGCGCTCTTCAGTGGCCACGTACTCGGTAATCGCAAAGCGCCCTAGGCCAATGGGGAAGTCAACCTCGTGCATGGTTGGCATGCCCAACGGGTACTCGGCGTTGCAGGGCCACTGCAGGCTGCCGCGTTCCTCCAGCTTGGCGTAGCTGACGCCCGCAAAGCTTGGCGTTAACTGGGCGATCTCGTCCATGATCTCGGACGGATGGGTGTAGTGCATCGGGTAGCCCAGCGCATTGGCCAGGTCCTGAGTGATTTCCCAGTCTTCCTTGCCAGCAAGCGCAGGCATTACTTTGCGTACCCGGTTGATGCGCCGCTCGGCGTTGGTGAAGGTGCCGTTTTTTTCCAGAAAGCTTGAACCGGGCAGCAGCACGTGGGCGAACTTGGCCGTTTCGTTGAGGAAAATATCTTGCACGATCAGGCAGTCCAGCGAGCGTAGTGCGGCCTCAACATGCTGGGTGTTGGGGTCGGATTGGGCGATGTCCTCGCCCTGCACGTAGAGCGCTTTAAAGGTGCCTTCGATGGCGGCGTCGAACATATTGGGAATGCGCAGCCCCGGCTCGTCGTCGAGCTTCACGCCCCACACGGACTCAAAGCGGCCGCGGGCGATGGGGTCGGCCACGTGCTGGTAGCCCGGCAGCTCGTGGGGGAAGGAGCCCATGTCGCAAGAGCCCTGCACATTGTTTTGACCGCGCAGCGGATTCACGCCCACACCTTCCCGGCCAATATTGCCGGTGGCCATGGCTAAGTTGGCAATGCCCATCACCATGGTGGAGCCCTGACTGTGTTCGGTCACACCCAAGCCGTAGTAGATCGCGCCATTAGCTGCTTTAGCATAGGTGCGCGCCGCTTGGCGTACGGCTTCGGCGGGCACGCCGGTAATCGCTTCGCTGGCCTCCGGGGAGTGGCGTGGCTCACTGATAAAGGTGCGCCAGCTGTGATAGGCCTCGGTATCGCAGCGTTTGGCCACGAATGCCTGGTCTTCCAGGCCTTCGGTGACCACCACGTGCCCCAGCGCGTTGATCAACGCCACATTGGTGCCCGGGCGCAGCGGCAGATGTTGGGCCTCGCTCATGTGCGGAGTCTTTAAAAGGTCGATGCGGCGAGGGTCAGCGACGATCAGCTTCGCGCCTTGACGCAAGCGTTTGCGCATCAGCGAACCAAACACCGGGTGGGCGTCGGTGGGGTTGGCGCCAATCACGATAATCGCATCGGCCTGCATTACCGAGTCAAAGGTCTGGGTACCGGCGGATTCGCCCAGCGTGGTCTTCAAGCCGTAGCCAGTGGGCGAGTGGCAGACCCGCGCGCAGGTGTCGGTGTTGTTGTTGCCGAACGCGGCGCGAATCAGCTTCTGCACCAGATAGGTCTCTTCGTTGGTACAGCGCGATGAAGTGATACCGCCGATGCTCTCGCGGCCGTGCTCGGCCTGAATCGCTTTCAAACGGCTGGCGGCAAAGCTGATTGCCTCTTCCCAGCTGGCCTCGCGCCAGGGTTGGTCGATGCTGTCGCGGATCATCGGTGTGGTCAGGCGATCCGGGTGGGTGGCGTAGCCAAAGGCGAAGCGGCCCTTGACACAAGAGTGGCCATGGTTAGCGTCGCCGCCCTTGTAGGGCACCATGCGTACCAACTGGTCGCCTTTCATTTGCGCTTCGAACGAGCAGCCCACACCGCAGTAAGCACAAGTGGTCACGACGCTGTGCTCGGGAACACCGTGGTCGATGACGCTCTTTTCCATCAGCGTGGCTGTTGGGCAGGCCTGAACGCAGGCACCGCAGGAAACACAGTCTGAATCCATGAACGAATCCGCCTGTCCCGCTGACACCTTGGATTCAAATCCGCGGCCATCGATGGTCAGGGCAAAGGTGCCCTGCACCTCTTCGCAGGCGCGCACACAGCGTGAGCAGACGATGCATTTTCTAGGATCGAAACTGAAGTAGGGGTTGGTTTCGTCTTTGACGGCTTCAAGATGGTTCTCGCCTTCGAACCCGTAGCGCACTTCGCGCAGCCCTACACTACCGGCCATGTCCTGCAGTTCGCAGTCGCCGTTGGCGGGACAGGTCAGGCAGTCCAGCGGGTGGTCCGAGATGTATAGCTCCATCACATTACGCCGCAGCTTGGCCAGACGTTCGTTCTGGGTGGTCACCTTCATACCTTCAGCCACCGGTGTGGTGCAGGCCGCGGGCATGCCTCGTCGTCCCTCTACTTGTACCGCGCACAACCGGCAGGAGCCGAAAGGCTCCAGGCTGTCGGTAGCGCAGAGCTTGGGGATATTAATATCCGCCAGCGCGGCGGCGCGGAGTACCGAGGTGCCCTCCGGCACGCTGATGGTCACGCCGTCAATATTGAGGCTCACCAAGGCAGCGTCAGCAGCCAAGGCAGGGAAAGGCGTACCGAGGTCTTTGGTGACCTCAGCGTTGCTAGAGTGCTGACGGGGGTCGAAATGGTTAATCATGAGTTATCTCCGTTCGCCGTCCGCTGAAAATCATCAGGAAAATGCGCTAGGGCGCTTTGTACTGGAAAGGGCGTCATACCACCCATGGCACAGAGCGAGCCATCCACCATTGTTTCGCAGAGGTCATGGAGCAGGGCGAGGTTGGCCTCGCGGTTTTGGTTGGAGCGGATACGGTCAATTACCTCCACGCCACGGGTTGAGCCAATACGGCAAGGTGTACATTTGCCGCAGGACTCCACCTTGCAGAACTCCATCGAGAAACGCGCCTGTTCAGCCATGTCGACGCTTTCGTCAAACATCACTACGCCACCGTGGCCCAGTACGGCGCTCTCAGCAGCAAAGGCTTCGTAGTCCAGCGGTAAGTCCCACTGAGATTCCGGCAGATAAGCGCCTAGCGGGCCGCCCACCTGCACGGCGCGTAGTGATTTGCCGCTTAGCGTGCCGCCGCCGAATGTCTCCATCAGGGTGCGCAGTGTGGTACCGAACGCCAGCTCTACCAGTCCGCCGTGCTTAACGTTGCCCGCCAGTTGCAGTGCCAGCGTGCCTCGCGAGCGCCCCATGCCATGGGTGGCGTAGGCCTCGGCGCCTTCGGCAAGAATGAAGGGTACGGCAGCCAACGAGAGCACGTTGTTGACCACTGTGGGGCGGCCAAATAGCCCTTCAATGGCGGGCAGTGGTGGCTTGAAGCGAACCAAGCCGCGCTTGCCCTCTAGACTTTCGAGCAGGGAGGTCTCTTCGCCGCAGATATACGCACCAGCGCCCAGGCGTACTTCCAGGTGAAAGTCGCGGCCGCTGCCCAGTAGGTTATCACCCAGGTAACCGGCTTGTTCGGCGCGGGCAATCGCCTCGTCAAGAATCTCCTTGGCGAGCGGATATTCAGAACGCAGGTAGATATAGCCCTGGGTCGCCTCCACCGCGAGCCCGGCAATCGCCATGCCCTCGATCAGCATGTAAGGGTCGCACTCCATTACCAGCCGGTCGGCGAAGGTGCCGGAGTCGCCTTCATCGGCGTTGCAGACGATATATTTCTGGTCGGCGGGTGTGTCGAGCACGGTCTGCCACTTGATACCGGTGGGGAAGGCGGCCCCGCCGCGCCCGCGCAGGCCGGAGGCTTTAACTTCCTCGACAATATCCTGCGGTTCGCGTTGTACGGCTGACTCCAGACCATAAAAACCGCTGTGGGCGCGATAATCCTCAATCGACAGCGGGTCAGTAATGCCGATACGCGCGAAGGTCAGGCGCTGCTGACGGGCGAGGTAGTCAATCTCCTCTGTGGGCCCCAGCGCCAGGGGATGGCTGACGTTACCCTCTAACAGGCCGCTATCGAGCAGCGCCGCGACGTCGTTGACGGTGACTGGGCCATAGGCGAACCGCCCGATAGGCGTCTCAACTTCCACCAGCGGCTCAAGCCAAGCAAGCCCGCGGGAGCCGTTGCGCACCAGGGAAATCGATTGGCCTCGGGCGGCCACCTCTTTTACCAGTCGGTTGGCGACGGCATCGGCACCCAGGGAAAGAGCGGTGGTATCGCGAGGGACAAAAATGCGGATGCTCATGCGATTATCTCCAGCGGCCGGGTTTGCAGCTCATCCAACAGTGCATCAAAGGCCTCTGGGGTTACCCGTCCGCGCACGCTGTCGTCCACGCGGATGGACGGCCCGCAGGCACAGTTGCCTAGGCAGTACACCGCCTCAAGGGTGATTTCACGGTCGCTGGTCGTCTGATGGTAATCGACCCCTAGGCGCGTCTTAGCATAGGCTTCGAGCTGGCGTGCGCCCGCCGCCTGGCAGGCCTCGGCGCGGCAGATCTGAACCACGTGGCGGCCTGGCGGCGCGGTGCGAAAGTGGTGATAGAAGCTGATGACACCGTGTACTTCGGCGCGGGTTTGATTGAGTGCTTCAGCGATGATGGGGACTGCTGCCTCGGGGATAAACCCGAAACGATTTTGGAGGGCATGGAGGATCGGCAGTAGGGCGCCGGGCTTGTGCTTCAGGGCGTCGACTTCGGCCTGAATAGCCTGTGGCGCCCACTCCTGGGAATGGTTCATGGTGCCTGCCTCGCGACTGCTTATTATGTTTTAAATATGCACTACTTTTCATATTTAAAAAGGCGTGCATCACGGTTACGACAAAGCTAGCATCAAGTTATCGACTTAAAAATATGAAATAGTGTGCCTATGAAGCGAATCAAGGTAACGCCCACCTGGTGCTTTAGCGATGACGATGGGCATCGGCTCGATACCAACCTTTTGCGCCTGCTGGGGGCAGTGCATCGTCATGGCAAGTTGACTCTTGCCACCGAGGAAGTAGGGATTTCCTATCGTCACGCGTGGAATTTATTGCGCCAGGGCGGGGATTTTTTTGGTGTCTCGCTTGTTGAACTTGAGCGTGGGCGTGGGGCGCGGTTATCGCCGCTGGGGGAAAAGTTGCTATGGGCCGAACAGCGAGCCACTGCACGGTTAAGCCCACAGCTTGATAGCCTGGGATCTGAGCTTAATCTTGCTATCCAACAGCATCAGGAAGGTATTCACCCCGTTCTGCGCCTGCATGCCAGCCATGGTTTTGCGATAGAGCTATTGCCACAACATCTGGGTGAGCTCCAGCTTGATCTGCAGTACTGCAGCCCTTTGGAAGCGCTAGCCGCGCTTAACCGCAATAGCTGTGATCTGGCAGGCTGCCATCTGCCCCGGGGGAAGGTGGGTGAGAAGGCGCGGCGTAAATACCGTCGTCTGCTCAAGCCCCGCAATCATCGACTAATGGGATTCATCGCACGTCAACAGGGGTTAATGGTGGCGCCGGGTAACCCGTTGGAAATTGATGGCGTTGCCGCTCTAGCCAGCAGGCCGGTAAGGTTTATAAACCGTCAGGCGTCGTCGGGTACCCGGGAGCTGTTAGATAACTTGCTGGCCGAAGCTGGTATTTCAGCAGCCAACGTGGATGGTTACGAAATTGAGGAGTATACCCACTCAGCAGTGGCGGCCTATGTAGCAGCGGGAATGGCGGATACAGGCTTTGGTGTAGCGGCTGCCGCGCAACGGTTTGGGCTTGATTTTGTGCCGCTAGCCACTGAGGACTACGTATTGGCCTGTCACTATCACTCCTTAAAGGAGCCGAAGTTCTATGACTTCTTGCAGGCGTTACGTAGCGCTTCCTTTCAAGAAGCGGTGCACCGTTTGCCGGGCTATAGTCCCCATCAATGCGGTAGTGTTATTGAAATTCCTGATTTCTTATAACGTTAGGGACGGAGGTTCCACGTTTACCACACCGTGTTTAGAGGCGGAAGCTAGAAGCGACTGATGGTGACAATCTCGCCCATAATAAAAAACTGCCCTGCCCCAATAGGGGGCAGAGCAGTCAAAAAGACGTGGCTAGCGGCTTGCTAAAACGGGCCGTCCTTGGCCACCACACCCCTACAGTGAGCGGATAGGGCAAAGATAACCTTAACGCAGGTTATGAAAGTCCTATTTAGCGACGTTAATTCGCTGTTCATAAACAAAAAACACGAGAGATGGCTCAAGTCGACACAGGTTAGGTCGATAAAGAATGCATAAAACTACTAAAAATTCTTCCGATGACCTACTGAGAAACACTTTATGGCTACTCCTCCTGCTTCGACCTCGCCAAAACGGAACCTTAGCTTACAGGCTAAGGTGCTGATGCTTGTCCTACTGCCACTTTTCATAGTGACCGCAGGGTTAGTCGCGTTTGACGCCTACGGCCGCATTCAAAACACCCATGAGACGCTGGCGAATCAGCGTGAGGTGCTGATTGAAGAGCGCCGCAATGCAGTACGCGACATTGTGCAAATGGCGACGACCGCTATTTCTCCTATTTATGAGCAAGCAGGTGCCAATGATGAGGAAGCCAAACAGCAGGTAGCCGAGATCGTGCGCGCCATGCGCTTTGAAGATAATAACTACGTTTTTATCTACGACTTCGATGGTAACAACATCGTGACGGCCCCTGCGCCAGAGCGTGAAGGTACCAACATGATGGACGTAAGAACCCCAGACGGAAATTACCTTATTCGCGATATTCTTCAGGTTGCCAAGAACGGTGGTGGTTTTCATAGCTACTTATGGGAATACCCAAGCACTCGTGAAATTGAGCCGAAACACTCCTACGTCGATAGCCTGGAAAAATGGGGTTGGATGATCGGTGCCGGGGTTTACGTCACCGATGTTGATGCGGTTGTTGCAGAACTGGCGGCGACTGCTAACGCGGATCTACGCCAGTCTATCTTGTTCGCTATTTTGCTGGGTGCCGCCTTGTTTCTAGCAGTGGCGCTGCTAGCATTTGGCTTTGTGCGTCGTACCGTTGGGCCGATTAAACGCACCGCCAGCGCTATGCACGATATCGCCCAAGGGCGTGGCGACCTTACCCGCCGCTTAGCGGTAGAGAGCAACGACGAAGTGGGTAACCTAGCGGTTCAGTTCAATGCCTTTGTCGAGCGCATGCAGGAAACCCTGCGTGATGTGCGCCGTAGCACCATGAGTGTTTATCATTCGGCGGGGGAAATTTCCCATAGCTCCGAGGAACTGGCCACCCGTACCGAGCAGGCCGCTGCCAACCTGCAAGAAACGTCAGCTTCCATGGAAGAAATTACCTCGACCGTGAATCACAGTGCAGATAATGCCCAGCAGGCCAATCAGCTGGTGCAGTCCACTGCTGAAGTAGCCCACCATGGTGAAGAAGCCATGGGACAGGTCGAACGGACGATGCACGATATCAACGACTCGGCGACGCGTATCAGCGAAATCATCACCATGATTGATGCCATCGCTTTCCAAACCAACATTCTGGCGCTTAACGCCTCGGTGGAAGCCGCACGGGCGGGTGAACATGGCCGTGGCTTTGCGGTCGTCGCGCAAGAAGTACGCACACTGGCTAGCCGCTCTAGCAACGCGTCAAAAGAGATTCGTACGCTGATTGATAGCTCTGTTAAGCACACCCACACCGGTGCCGAGCTAGTACGTAAGGCGGGTGCGACGATGCATGACATTGTGGAAAGTGTCTCCAAGGTGACCGATGTGATCGGTGAGATTACGGCGGGTGCCAAGGAGCAAAGTAGCGGTATTGGCCAGATCAACACCGCCGTCGCGGAAATGGATACCATGACCCAGCAAAACGCTGCCATGGTGCAGGAATCCACCACAGCTGCTAGCAACATGCGCCGTCATGCCGAGCACCTTAATGAGCTGATTAACACCTTTGTGCTTGGCGACGATGAGCCACAAGCTTCATCGACACGGCCAGCGTTAAACCAACCGCGTCAGTCTCTGCCTTCTAGCACACCAAGTGCGCAACAGGCGCTCAAGCGCCCCGTGCTCTCTTCTAAGCCTGCTCCGGTTAACGCTGGCGAAGACGACTGGGAAGAGTTTTAAGCCTAACGCTATGCTCCTGCTGGCTGGAAATACGCCTTGTTAAACAGCCAGCAGTAGCAAACACGCCCAGTAGACGAAACGTCGTCGCAAAAAACGTAGTAGAAAGAACGTAGTAGAAAAAAAGGGGCTGCCACATGGCAAGCCCCTTTTTCATTTCAGCCCAGCGTTAACTTCCCGACCAGCCCAGCAGAATCGGTACATAAACCACTAATAGCAGCACCCCAATCAAGCCTAAAAGATACGGGATAATTGCCCGGGTGATGCGCTCCAGCGGTAGTTGAGTCACTGACGAAGCCACATAAAGGTTGATTGCTACTGGTGGGGTAATCATGCCTATCGACAGCCCCACCACAATAATCAAACCAAAGTGGATCGGGTCGATGCCCAGCTGCAGTACCAGTGGCAGCAGCACCGGGGTAAGAATAATCAAAGCGCTAGCGGTCTCGATAAATACCCCCGTGAGCAGAATTACGGCCACGACCAGCAGCATAATCACGTAGGGGTTGGTGGAAAGCGACAGCACTGCCTGGGCGATGGCGCCGGGTACCTGCCAGCTTGAAAGTGTCCAGCTGAGTACTGCCGACATGGCAATCACCAGCATAATCACCGCGGTGGTCATCGCCGAGCGAATCAGCAGCTTATACACCTGGGGCAGGGTTAAATCCCGATACACAAACAGCGACACCAGCAGCGCATAGTTGACTGCGACCACGGCCGCTTCTGAAGGCGTGAAAATGCCCGAGAAGATACCGCCCAAAATAATTATCGGCGTCATCAGCCCCCAGCTAGCCGCTTTCAGCGTGCGCCAAATGGTCGGCAGCGACAGCGGTGTGCCTTTGGGATACTGACGCTTATACGCTTGAGTGATCGCAATGGCCATCAGCCCCAGCCCCATTGCCAGCCCCGGCAAAAAGCCGTTCAAAAACAGCTTTGATACCGACTGCTGAGCAATCACCGCGTAGATAATCATCGGCACCGAAGGGGGAATCACCACCCCGATAGTGCCGCTGGCAGCAATTAAGCTCGCCGCTGAAGCAGGGTCGTAGCCTTTGCGCTTAAGCTCCGGCACTAGGCTTGAACCCACCGCTGCGGTGGTGGCTGCACCAGAGCCGGAGATTGCCGCGAAGAACATGCCTGCCATTACCGACACCACCGAAAGCCCGCCGCGCATAAAGCCGACTAGCGAATCGGCAAAGCTCACCAGCCGCTCGCTGACCTTACCCTGGGCCATTAAGTCACCGGCCAGAATAAACATCGGGATAGCGACCAGGGCAAACGAGTTAATGCCCTGGAACATCTGCTGGGTGACCACCATCAGTGGCACGCCCGACTGGTACAGCGCATAAAGCGTGCTTGCCCCAATCGCAAAGGCAATCGGCACTCCCAGTAGCATAAACAGGAAGAACAGCCCGAACAGCACCAGAGTCATAGTGGCTCCTCCGGCGCGGCGACCGTCGGCTCACCGTTCACCAGTACGTCGATCATATCCACCAGGGCGTACCACGCCATGATGGCGGCAGAGAGTGGGATGACTGCATAGATGTAGGTCATCGAAAGCCGCAGTGAGGCGGATTTCTGAAAGCTTTGCACCTGCATATAGCGGTAGCCAATCACGATGAGCGCGATCATAAACGCCAGTACCACCGCCAGTGCAGCCAGGCGCGCCAGCTTGCGCAAGGGCAGGGGAAGCGCATCCACGGCAAAGGTCACGGCGATATGCCGCCCGCGTTGGAAGGCTAAGCTGCTGGCTAAAAACGTAATCCACACCAGCAGAAAGCGCGCGACTTCTTCCGTCCAGCCAACGGCGCTGAACAGTACCCGCGACACAATCTGCAGAGTGATCACACCAATTAAAGCTGCCATGCCTGCAAACACCACGGGCTGGATGATGGCATCCAGCCCGCGTTCGCTACGTTTCAATAGTGTTAAAAGTGGCTGTGCAAACGCCATCACTGATTTAGCGCCTCCTGAATGCGCGGTAGGTAATCACCAAACTGCTCGCCATACTTCTCATACACTGGCGCCACGGCGGTCTGGAAGGCTTCAATATCTGGAGTTTCGTTGATCTCCATGCCCGCCTCGCGAAGCTCAGCCAGTTGTTCAGCTTCCATGATAGCATTCTGCTCTCTTGCGTATGCAGATGCTTGCTTGGCGACATCCAGAACAATGGGCTGAAGCTCTACCTGGAGGCCGTTCCAGGCGGGAAGGCTCATAATAAACGTTGCTGGCGCATAAATATGCCGAGTCATCGTTAGGTAGTCCTGGGTTTCCGCAAGGTTGAAGGCATGAATAGCGTTAACGGGGTTCTCTTGGCCATCAATAGTGCCTTGCTGCAAGGCGGTTAATGCCTCTGTCCAGGCCATGGGTACAGCGTTGGCACCGAGCCCGCGGAATGTATCAACATAAACCTCATTTTCGATGACCCGCAGCCTTAGGCCTTGAAGGTCTTCAGGGGCATTGATTGCATGCTGGCTATTAGTGATATTCCGAAAGCCACGTTCAGCGTATGCCAATCCCTTCAGGTTCACATCCTGTAATTTGCCTAGGATTTCCTGGCCGATTTCACCATCCAGCACAGTATAGGCCGCTTCGGAGCTGGGAAAGAGAAACGGGAGCTCGAAAACGGAGAACTCATCGACGAAGTTAGCCACCGGCCCGTTGGTGATAATGCCCATATCCACAGTGCCGATTTGCATACCCTCTAATAAGGTGCGCTCATCGCCCAGCGAGGCATTCGGATAAATATCCACGCTAACCGCGCCATCGGTACGTTCGCTAATCAGCTGTTGGAAGCGCTCAGCAGCAATATGGTAAGTATCTTCCGTATTCACTACATGGGCTAGGCGCAGCGTAGTAGGGGCTATCTCTTCCGCTTGTCCAGCGAGGGGCAAACTGAGTAGACCTACTCCAATAAGGGGAAGAGTTAGCTGTTTAAGTTGGCGTGCCGATTTAGTCACAGCGTTCAGCGTAAAGCAGGCAAGGTTACTCACATTATCTCCTAAGAATTAGTGGTTTTAATTATATTGAGGCGTGGTTTTATTGTTTTCTTAATGCTCATCTATATCACATTGATTATAGGGGGCAAATTACTTATTTTTATTCCATTATTCGTTCTGCTAATCCGAAAAATCTTTATATAACTTGTACTTGAGTGATTTTTAGGTTGGCGATAACCTGCAAGAGGTTACTTTTAATTGCGCACTTTTGAATGAAGCACTACAGGGTTTTAAACGCCAAGTGCTTAAACCAATGGTGTGGTCAGCTAAATCAGGAATAAGAAATGGATAAGTTGCTGAACGACCTTGTTGCAATCGTCGGCCCTTCGGGGGTACTGCTTGGTGATGATGTCTCGCAGCGTAGCGTAGATTGGTTTACAGGGGCGCCTTGTCGCGCTAAGGCGATTGTTAGGCCGCGCAGCACAGAACAGCTGAGCCGTGTCATGGCTTTGTGTTATCAGGCCGACCAGCCTGTGGTGACACACGGGGGCATGACCGGCATTGTGCATGGCGGGGTGGCAAGCCCAGACGAAATCGTCGTGTCGCTGGAGTTGATGAATCAAATAGAGGAGATCGACCCGGTTGGTTCCACAGTTCTAGCTCAGGCTGGGGTGACCCTGCAGCGCGTACAGGAAGCAGCGCAAGAGATCGATATGCAGTTCCCACTTGACTTGGGGGCAAGAGGCTCTTGCACCATTGGTGGCAACATCGCCACCAATGCCGGTGGTATACGGGTAATACGCTACGGCATGATGCGCCAGCAGGTACTGGGACTAGAGGCGGTACTTAGCGACGGCACCGTAGTGAGCTCATTGAATAAAATGCTGAAAAACAATGCAGGATACGATCTGAAGCAACTGTTTATTGGCAGTGAAGGTACGCTGGGAATCGTTACCCGTGCAGTACTACGGTTACAACCCAACATGCCCAGCGAGCAAACGGCATTAGTGGCGGTGCCCTCTTTCGATGCGCTGACTCAGCTGCTGAATCTTGTCTCTCGTGAGCTAGCCAATAGCCTCAGTGCCTTTGAAGCGCTGTGGAATAATCACTATAAACTGATGACCACAGAAAGTGGTAAGCATGCGCCTGTACTAGCGGATAACTCACCTTTCTACGCCATTATTGAAACACTGGGGCTGGATGAGGCCGAGGACGCTGAGCGTTTTTCCCAAGTGCTGCAAAAGGCACTAGAGGTCGATTTGATCACCGATGCGGCTTTGGCGAGCTCCCAAGCCCAGCGTCAGGCGATCTGGGCCATAAGAGAAGATATCGAAGTGCTGGTGAACGAGCTGAAACCGATGTTCTCCTACGATGTCAGCCTGCCGATTCCCAGTATGCAAGCGTATGTCGATATTTTAGAAGAGAACCTTGAAGCCCAGTGGCCTCAATCAGGCAAAATGGTGGTATTTGGTCACCTTGGTGATGGCAACTTACACATTATGATCACGGTACGTGACGATAGCCCGGACAGCCGACGCCAGGTTGAACAGCTTGTCTATTCGCCTCTAAAAGCGTTTGGCGGCTCCATTTCTGCAGAACACGGCATAGGTCTTGAGAAGAAGGACTATCTGTCAGTCTCCCGTACCAGTGAGGAGATTGCCTTAATGAAACGCCTGAAAACCGCGCTGGATCCCAAAGGGCTATTGAACCCCGGCAAAGTGATAGCGCTGGACTAGCGTTTGCCTGAATGGTCAGTAAGTATCGCCAGCCTTTAGGGAGCGGGTGTTATCAGCTCCCTAATTAGCGATCTTAACCAGTGTATGCCTGAGTCGTGATCCTTCCTTTCATCCCAGCATAGGCATACTTTAAAGGGCGCTACATCTAGGGGCAGGGCGTAGAACTTCAGGCTATTGTTGCGACAAATCACCTTGGCGGCACTCTCAGTCACCACACAGAGTAAATTCGTCGAGACCAGTATCTCTTGGAGAGGAGTGATATAGGGTGTTTTGGCGACGATTTTGCGTTCTAACCCCAGTATTCTCAGCTTCTCATTGATTAACAATGGGCTGTCTTCGCGGTGAGACAATGCGATTTGTGGGGCGTTTAAAAAAGCGTCAAGCGTGATCGTGTCGTTGTCTCCGTATAGGGAAGCATCACCAACACAGCCAATTACATCATCAAACAGGTATTCGTGATAAGAGGTGAGTGGCAAGCTTTCCAACTGCACCATGGCGAGGTCGATATCGTGGGCTTGTATGGCGTGCTGAGCATCTTCGGCACTGGCTATGCGGGTAGACAACATGTTGAAGCATAAGTCGGGCGCATGGGTTAAACAGTGCTGAATGAGCTTAGGTTGTAACTGCTGGCTTACATAGTCCACCAGGCTGACACGAAACTCGCGTTTCGATGTAGCCGGTGAGAACTCGCTGTTGCTATACACCGCCTGATCGAAGTAGAACAACCCTTTGGCCACAGCGGCATCCATCTGCCGGGCAAGCGGAGTTGGCTGCATGCCATCCAGCGTTTTAATAAATAGCGGGTCATCCATCAGCAGGCGCAACTTCTTTAGCGAATGGCTGACGGCTGGCTGGCTAAGGCAGAGCGCTTCTGCGGTAAGGGTTAAGCTCCTTTTCCAATAAAGCGTATGAAAAACCAATAATAAATTGAGATTTATCTTATGTAGTCTCGTTGCCAACTTTATATTGGTTGGTTCAGTCATCAGGCGTCTCTAATTGGCAAAGGCTGTTCACGCAGTACGCTGACACTGCGCAAACAGCTATCGGTCACTTCAATAAAACCAACCTCACGCTACGGGAAGCCGGGCAGGTAGCAAAGACCGTTTACTTAAGTGCCTCCTGAATGCGCGGCAGGTAATCACCAAACTGCTCGCCGTACTTCTCGTACACCGGCACAACAGCAGCTTGGAAGGCTTCCATATCCGGCGTTTCGTTGATTTCCATACCGGCTTCGCGCAGCGCCGCCAGTTGGTCGGCTTCCATATCCGCATTCACTTGGCGCTCATGTTCGGCGGCTTCTTGGGCGGCTTCTTTCAGTACGGTTTGTGCCTGTTCTGGCAGTTGGTTCCAAACGGGCATGCCCATTACAAAAATGGCCGGGGCGTACGTATGGCGGGAAAGGGTCATGTAGTTCTGGGTTTCATCCAGTTTGAACGAATGGATCACGTTTACCGGATTTTCCTGGCCGTCGATGGTGCCTTGCTGCATGGCGGTCAGCGCTTCTGTCCACGCCATGGGAATAGCGTTGGCGCCCAGCTCGCGGAAGGTGTCGGTGTACACCGGGTTTTCCATCACACGAATGCGCAGCCCATCCAGATCTTCCGGCGAATTCACCGCGCGTTCGCTGTTGGTCAGGTTGCGGAAGCCGCGCTCTGCGTAGGCCAAGCCTTTCAGATTCACGTCAGACAGTTTATCCAGCAGCTCCTGGCCGATCGGGCCATCGAGCACGCCATAAGCAGCTTCTGGTGAAGGAAATAGGAACGGCAGTTCAAATACTGCCATCTCTTCGACAAAGTTGGCCACCGGGCCGTTGGTGATCAGCCCCATATCCACGGTGCCGATCTGCATGCCTTCCAGCAGAGTGCGTTCGTCACCCAGCGAGGCATTGGGATAGATTTCGATGTTGACCTTGCCATCGGTGCGCTCTTCCACCAGTTCTTCAAACTTGGTCGCGGCGATATGGAAACCATCTTGCTCGTTGACCACGTGGGCCAAACGCAGGGTAACGGGGTCCATATCAGCAAAATCAGCGGCATTCGCGGCGCTTACTAGCGCCAGTGAAATGCCCAGTGCCAGCGTGTTACGTGCAAAAGTTTTCATTATAGTGTGTTCCCAGTTTTACTAAAGATAGGAAGTGCTCCTAAAGCATGCACCACACTGCGGAAAACGGTCAATCAAAGCGCCTGTAAAACAGCTGACTAGCTGGACACAGCGCGCCCACACGGGTACGATACGCACCCAAAGCGCCCGTAGCTCAGTTGGATAGAGTGTCGGCCTCCGAAGCCGAAGGTCGTAGGTTCAATTCCTACCGGGCGCGCCAAATTAATGAAAAAGCCCACGAGAAATCGTGGGCTTTTTTGTTGGCACCCCGTTTTCCCACCTTTGGTTCCTTTATGCACTTCGTGGCGTTCGCCATCGTGTTGAGACCCATAGCCTCTGTGTGCTTGGAGTGTAGCGAATTCAAGCCCGACGCTTGCTGTTTGCGTAGAGATTTGTGAAGCGTCCATTGCTACTGGTCAGAGCCATTCATACAAAGCCTAAGCCACTGGGAGTGACTCATCGCTCCCCCAGTCTGCCCAAGAACCGTCGTACAGCGATAGCTGATGGTATCCCGCCAGTTCGGCGGCCAGCAGAATGATGCAGGCGGTGATGCCCGAGCCACAGGAAAACACCAGTTGGGGTTCACTGTTGGATTGGAGAGACGGAGCAAGCGTTATAAAGATTGTCTTCAGCTCGCTAACAGGTTTAAAACAATTTCCCTCTAGCACCTCTGTAAACGGCAAATTATGGGAATTGGGGATATGACCACTGCGTACCCCAGGGCGGGGTTCAGGCACCTGTGCCAGGAAACGTGAACGTGATCGGGCATCAACAACGGTTACTCGGCTATCGTCCAGATGGTGCAAAACGTACGCTGAGTTTCGCACTCGGCTGTGATCAAGGTTGGCGACGAAGTTGCCGGGTTTGGTTGTCGTTTCCGCGATGGTAGAAACAACGTCCCGCTGTTCGGCTAGCCACTGTGGCAATCCTCCATCCAGAACAAAAACGTGTTGAACGCCCATTGATCGGAAAATCCACCAGGCCCGCGGCGCCGAATAGATGCCTTGATTATCGTACAGTACGACGAGGCTTTCGGTCGTAATGCCCAGCTTTTGAGCTTCCTCAGTGACTTGCTCCTCTGTTGGAAAGGCGTGAGTCTGAGAAGAGCCGGTATCACAAAGCACACTTTCAAGATCGATCTGGCGGCTACCCGGTATCCACACCGGGCGATCATAGACGATAGGCTCTTTACCAATCACCGTCGCCATGCTCGCATCGATCAGCACTAACCGTTTGTTATCTAGGTTGTCTTGCAGCCATTGGGTCGTCACAAGGGGGGATGACATTATGTTCTCCAATCAAGTGCTGGCAGTTTGTGTTGTTCGGGCGATAAGTAGAAATGTGTTATAGCATCTCTATCTCAAACGCCGCTATTTGCCCGTTGAGCGCTTGAAAACTCCGCGCCTACTAGGTGACTTGGCTTGCCAGTCCCACTTATCGTAAATATATAGCCCTTCAAACAGGCAGCCCAGGGTATCCAGCAGCATACTGAAACCGATGGAGTAAGCCCTGGTAACGTTGGAGCTGCTTTTTAGTGTTCATGGGTAGAAATACCTCCTAATTGTCCGGCGTGTGCCCGTATAGTTTCCAACATGGTGGTTGCCGCAGCAGAAGGTGAAACTCGGGATGGCGTAATGATTCCCAGCGAGCGGGGCACATAAGGATCAATTAAAGGACGCCACTCTATACCTTCTGCAGAAATCTGACGGAAACTGAGTGAAGGAAGCGCAGCAACCCCTAGGCCTGCGGCGACCATTCGTCCAGCTGTACCTATTTGGCTCACTTCACACATCAAATCCATTTCCAAACTCAATTCGCTCAACACGCTCTCAATCGCAGCACGCGTGCTCGAAAGACGGCTCAACCCAATAATGGGATAGTGCAGTAGTGCCTCCCAAGGAATGGTATCCAACGTCAACAAGGGGTGCCCAACCGGGCATACCGCTACAAAGTAATCTTCTACGAGTGATTCAAAATGGGTCGCTTCTGCGAGTAGCGGTTGTACCGATAGCCCAATATCTGCCCGCTGGTCACTCACCAAGTCATCCACCTGGGAGGCCAACACATCGTGAACACTAATGGCAATATTGGGAAAGCGTTGGCGGTAGTCGGCGAGCACGGTCGGTAAAAAACCCGCCGCTAATGTTGGCAACGCTGCCAACGTTATTTTGCCTCTCTGTTTGTTGAACAGCTCTCCAAGGTCGCCCAGAGCTTCATCCCAATCGCTAATCAGTCGTCTAGCAGTGGGCAGAAAAAACTTTCCTTCCGGGGTGAGCTGCACGCCGCGAGGAGAGCGGTTGAACAGCACGCCACCGACACACTCTTCTAATTTGCGAATGGCAATACTTAACGCTGGCTGTGACATGTAGAGGCGCTCAGAAGCCTCAATGAAGCTGCCGAACTCGGCGATTGCTACAAAAGCTTTTAACTGACGTATAGAAGGCTGCATAAATAAAGTAAAAGTCTCGTTCGTATAATTATATTAGACAAATACTAGCAGGCTCTCTCATTCTTAATAAGTCAAATGACGTACATCTTCTGGAACCAACAACCCACAATACCCAGAGAGAGCAATGACTATGTATTCGCTAAAAACGCCGCTCTTAACCGCTATCCTCAGTGCTGGCTTGATCGTTGGCACTGCGGCCCAAGCAGAAGAACAGCTTTTAATTGGCTCTACCTCCACATCCTCTAGCCAATACGGCTATTTCGTTGCCGTTGGGCAAATTATTAATCAGCATGTGGATGGTGTGCGCACCTCGGTAGTAGAGACCGGTGCCACGGTCGACAATTTGCGCCGCATTTTAAGAAACCAGGTCGATATGGGCCTCGTCACCACCAACGTGGGCTATCACGCCTATGCGGGTGAAGGTGAGTTTGAAGGTCGCCCTGTGGATAACCGCCTTCTTTGGGTCTACTCCCAAGCACCACAAAATGTCGTGATGCGCGAAGATTCTGGCGTTACGAGCATGGCAGAACTAGACGGCGCGCGCCTTAACCCTGGTATTACCGGCTCTGCTACCGAAGCCACGACGATTGCCGTTATGGAGACGCTTGGGCTCACCCCTGAGTATGTGCGCGGTTCTACTACGGATGTGGTTGCCGGTGTAAAAGATAACCGTATGGCGGGATACGTTAAATCTGGCGTGGGTGAAAAGCTGGATGGCTCCTCCATGGATATTGCGACGTTTACGCCGATCCAAGTGCTGTCGCTTAGCGATGAACAAGCTGAAATTCTGAATGAGCAAATGCCAGATATTTCTGTCGTTCACATTCCTGAGGGAGCAGCTGATGGAGTGCCAGCTTACTCCACTTGGAGCTTTGGCTTAGCGATGCATGCAAGCCCAGAGCTTGATGAAGAAACGGCCTACCAAATTGTTAAAGCCGTGATGGAGAATCCCGAGCCGCAAGTCAGTGCGCTAGCTAACCTTGCCGATGTTGATATCGCCGAGCTCACCCTAAACAGTGGAACGGTGCCCTTTCACCCAGGTGCCGCGCGCTATTTTGAAGAGCAGGGATACGAGATTCCTGAACATCTGATGCCGTCAGAATAAGGCGAGGAGCTCGATTCCATGCGCAATAAACTGCTCATGCTGGTCGCCCTGTTTTTGGGCGGCTTCATTTTCTACACCTCAGCGACCGGGCCTTTTGAAAGCTTGGTTCACCGCAGTCTCTTTCTTGCGCTGGTTATCGGGCTGGGGTTACTCACTTATCCATTGGGCGCTGGTAAAGCATGGCGCCCCTTAGGGATAGTCATTGATTGTTTATTAGCCTTGGGGGCAATAACCGCCTGCCTGTTCATTACTTTCAACGCTAATAGCATTCTGACCACCTTACCCTGGGCAACGACGCAGGATATGGTGTTCACTGCCATTTTAGTGGTGTCCATTTTGGAAGTTGCCCGACGGGCTATTGGATGGGTATTTCCACTACTAGTGGCAATGGGTATCGCCTATGCTCTGCTGGGAGACCGACTTTCAGGACCGCTCAGCCATCGAGGTTTTGATACTAGTTTCGTGACGGAAACGCTGTTTCTCGGTGATTTAGGCGTATGGGGGATGCTACTCGGCGTAGCCGCTACCACCATTGCCGCGTTTGTACTCTTTGGAAGCTTGCTGCTCCACACAGGTGGTGGCCAAACCTTTATTGATCTTTCAATGCGCATTGGCGGGCGTAGCCAAGGGGGGGCCGCCAAAATTGCGACGGTGGCTTCCAGCCTGTTCGCTATGGTCAGCGGAAGTGCGGTAGCCAACGTTGCCACTACGGGCAACTTCACCATTCCTATGATGAAACGGCTCAAGTACCCACCGGCCTTTGCTGGCGGCGTTGAAGCTGTTGCCTCCACTGGGGGCCAGA
This sequence comes from Halomonas sp. IOP_6, assembly GCF_021151565.1. NCBI lineage: Bacteria > Pseudomonadati > Pseudomonadota > Gammaproteobacteria > Oceanospirillales > Halomonadaceae > Halomonas > Halomonas sp. IOP_6. Next base: position 352,927 of record NZ_JAIRBO010000004.1, read on the forward strand.
TCGCGCCGCCGATTTTAGGCGCGGCGGCGTTTATCATGGCGGAGATACTTGGTGTCAGCTACGTCACGATTGCCCTAGCTGCCGTATTACCCGCGTTCCTTTTCTATGTGGCTGTCTTTTTTACGCTGCACTTAGTAGCTGTGAGAAGCGAACTTCCTTTAGTACCTGAAAGCGAGCTTCCCGCGTGGCCAGATGTACTCCAATTTAAGCGTCTAACCCCTATTGTTGCCGCGTTGGGTGGCTTGTTTGGTGGCGTTCTTAATGGCTACTCCATCCAATTCGCAGCTTTCCTGGGCATTACCTTTCTGTTGATCAGTTATCTTTTCTTTGCTCTCTTGAACCGAACGCCGCCCCGTCAAATCGTACGTTCGCTAGTGACAGGCCTGGAGGATGCCGGCAAGGGCATGGTCATCATTGGCGTTTTGCTAGCAGGGGCACAGATTTTGGTGGCAATGCTCAACCTAACGGGTATTGGCGTCACGCTTTCGACGCTAGTAGTCAGTGTCGCTGGTGAGCAGGTTCTCCTGGTGGCGCTAATTGTCGCGGTCATCTGCCTCATTATGGGCATGGGCATTCCTACCACCGCAGCCTATGTATTGGTCGCCGCTGTACTGGCGCCTGCGCTAACCCGCATCGGGATCGAGCCGCTGGTTGCCCACCTGTTCGTCTTCTATTTTGCGACCATCTCTGTCATCACTCCGCCCGTGTGCATTGCGGTTTTTGTTGCCGCTGGCATCGCTAAGGCTGGCTGGCTACAGGTCGCTGGTCACGCGATCCGCCTAGGGGCCACCACCTACATTATCCCTTTCCTGATTCTGGCGTACCCCGCGCTTATCGGTTTAGGCGATGCCTGGGACATTACCTTAGCCGCTGCTCGTGCCATGGCCTTTGTCTTGGCTTTCGCCGGCATATTGGGGGGGGCCCGGCTCTTCGGCAACCGATGGCTGGATAGTGCGCTACTGGCAACCTCAGGGCTATTGGCGCTGGTGCCGAATATCGCACTTGGGTTATTGGGCATTGCGAGCCTGACGGGGCTCTATCTATGGGCGTGGCAATCCTCTCGGCGTATTGCACTTCAAGGAGTGGAGCTATGAGTCATCAAGGAGTGAGCATGACGAATATTGTGATGATTGGTTGTGGCACTATCGGCATTAGTTGGACCGCCTACTTTCTTTCTCGCGGTTTACATGTCACCGCTTTTGACCCGGATGCCACCGCCCGCGCCAACTTTACTCAGCGTGTGGCTGAGGATATGCGTGCCCTTGGCACCGATACCCGCACGCCCGTGGTAGCGCAAACACTGGCAGAGGCCTTACAGGGCGCAGAGCTGGTCGTCGAAAATGCGCCTGAATCCGTAGCGCTCAAGCAACAGCTATTAGCAGATATTCAACGGGCAGCGCCATCGCAAGCGTTGGTGGTGAGCAGCACCTCCTCTTTAAAGCACTCTGATATCACCCAGGGTGTGCCTGCGCCTGAGCGCATTATTATCGCTCACCCCTTCAACCCACCCCACCTAGTCCCTCTGGTCGAACTCTATGGGCCAGATACTGAGCTGGTGCAGCGATTGGTCGATTTTTATCGAAGCATCGGTAAGCAGCCGGTGATGTTACGTAAAGAGATGATCGGTCATATTGCGAATCGCCTCTCTTCGGCATTGTGGCGGGAAGCGCTTTATCTATTACAGGAAGGCGTGGCCAGCGTAGAAGACATCGACCTGGCTGTGACGGCAGGCCCTGGATTGCGTTGGGCCATTCAAGGGCCGTTCCTGACCTATCATCTGGGTGGTGGTCAAGGGGGTATTCGCCACTACTTGGAACACCTCGGCCCTAGTCAGGAGTATCGCTGGGCAAGCTTAGGCCAACCGACCATGAACGACGAACTTTATGCGCAAGTGATCCATGGGGTGGAGTCGGCTACGCATGGCCAATCACTGCCTGACCTTTTCTCTGAACGAGATCGTCAATTGACGGCTATTCAGCAAGCGCTAGCGACTAACGTAAAACAGGAGGAGGCCCGATGAGCGCCTCACCTTGTTTGCTAATGGTTGCTCCCAACGGGGCTCGGCGCGTCTATCAAGACCATCCTGCCATCCCACTGACCCCGAAAGAGCTCGCGCGGGATGCTCAAGAGTGTCTAGCGGCTGGCGCCTCAGCTATGCATGTGCATGTGCGTGAAACCGACGGACGCCATTTACTTGATGCTGGTGCCTATCAAGATGCGATTAGCGCCATTCAGGATGCCGTAGGAGATCAGTTACTCCTTCAGGTCACCAGCGAAGCCGGTGGGCGTTATTCGCCTTCAGAGCAGAGACGTGTCATTGAGGCGTTACAGCCAGACTACGTTTCTATCGCGGTGCGTGAATGGTTCGGCGATGCTTATGAGGTTCGAGCCAGTGGCGAGCTGTGCCGTTACCTGGCAAGTTGCGGCACTCATATTCAATATATCGTTTATTCGCCTGAAGACATCATCTATTTCAATCAGTTAAGAGAGAAAGGTGAAGTGCCTAATGGCCCGGCTTTCTTACTCTTCGTGCTTGGGCGCTATGCGGATCCACCCATTGCCGATCCAAACCGCCTACCGAGCTTTTTACACGCATTAGTGGTTGGCGACCATTGGGCGGTCTGTGCGTTTGGGCCGACCGAAGGTGATTGCTTAGCGCTGGCAGCCCAGCAAGGTGGCCATGCCCGCGTCGGCTTTGAAAATAATCTATGGCGAGCGGATGGCCAACTCGCGACCAACAATGCCGAGCTAGTCGCCGCGACTAAAGCCCGTATTGAAGCAACGGGACGTCGGGTGATGAGCGCATCCGAAGCACGTCGTTTTCTTGCACTTACCACCGCTGCTAACACGGGGGTGACCTTATGACGGTCGTAGTAGGTTGTGGCGCGGGTTTCTCTGGTGATCGTACCGATGCGGCTAGGCCGCTGGTCGATGCCCTCATGTCTTATGATGCCCCTCGTGCGCTGATGTTTGAAACACTCGGGGAGCGCACGCTGGCGGCTGCTCAGTTACGCCGGATCAAAAACCCTGACAGCGGCGATGAGCCGCTGCTGGAAGAGTTTTTATCGCCTGTTCTGAGTGACTGTCTGGCTCACCACATTACGATTTTGGGTAACTTTGGCGCGGCTAACCCAGATGCCGCGCGTCGTCGCATTCAGCAGTTGGCTAAGCGCTTAGGCCACTCTCAAGCGTGCTTGGCCACTATTCAAGGCGATGACGTAAGAGATCGCCTGCATGAGCTCGACTGGCTGGCTTGGGAAGGCGAAAAGCGCGCAATTTCAACCTTAGAGCAAGTTGTTGCCGCTAATGTCTATCTCGGTGCAGATGCCCTAATAGAGGCAATGACCCAGGGGGCTCAAGTCGTGATCACAGGACGCGTGGCCGACCCTTCACTGGCGCTTGCTCCTATCTGCTACCACCACGACTGGGCAAGCGATGATTGGGACAGACGGGCAGCAGGGGCATTAGCAGGTCATTTAATCGAGTGCGGCACGCAAGTGACGGGTGGCTACTTTGCTGACCCCGGGGTGAAAGACGTGCCTGGCATGGCTTCGCTGGGGTATCCACTTGTCGAAGTTGAGCGTAATGGGCGACTCGTTGTGACTAAACCCCCAGGCACAGGGGGCTTGGTCACTGAGCAAACAGTAAAAGAACAGCTGTTATATGAAATACACAACCCCAGCGCCTACATCACACCGGATGTGGTTATTGATCTTGAGCATGTTTGCATAAAGCAACTGGCCAAAGACCGTGTTGAAGTTACCGGGGTACGTGGCAAACCCTCGCCAGCGCGGTTAAAAACCACCGTTAGCTTCCTCGCAGGCTATCAAGGTGAAGCTGAAATATCTTATGCGGGCCCGAATGCTTTCGCCAGAGCACAACTAGCCAGAGAGACGCTGCGTCAGCGTTTGTCATTACGCTGCCCCGCCGATCTGCGCGCCCGTTACGACTTAATTGGTGTTTCTAGCGTTTTTGATGGCGATGCCCACCTAAACACTCAACACAGAGACGCAACAGCGAGCGACATTCGCCTTCGCCTCGCGGTAGAGCATGCTGAAAAATGCGTAGTGGAGCGGGCAACACAGGAGTTATTAGCACTTTATTGCTGTGGACCAGCGGGCGGTGGCGGTATACGTCGGCATCATACTCAGCGGTTAAAAACCGCCTCTTATCTAGTACCAAGGCAGCAAGCTGCTCCTGTTGTAACACTGCATAAAGGAGAAGGTGATGAGTGAGCTATTGCACCGTTACGCACATGCCCGGGCAGGCGATAAAGGTGACCGACTAAGCTTAGGGGTTTTTGTGTATCAGGAGGCTCACTATTCCTGGCTCATCGAACAACTCTCGGCATCAAGCGTTGCCGCGCTATTTGAGCATCGAGGCGTTAGTCACGTAACCCGCTACTTACTACCACATCTCAATGGAATGAACTTAGTTCTGGATGATGCGCTACAAGGGGGAGTTAATGGCGCACTCAACTTAGATGGCCACGGAAAAACGTTGTCGGCCTTACTGTTATCTATGAAAGTAGCGTCACCCCCAACTTAACTGCACTAATGAAAGTCAGTAGGCGTTCTTATTTTTAGACCATGACGTTTGAACTTGTAGAGGCGAGGAGGTGTGAGATGGTGCAGCCTCTGTTCAGCCCATCAGAAGCTGACTGGCTAGGCCACCTCCCACCAGAAGTAAGCCAAACAGGATGAACCCCAGTATAAAAGGGCGGATACCCAACTCCTTGAGCTTTTCGACTCGGGTTTCAAACCCCAGTGCGGCCATGGCCATGGTCAACGCAATCTGACCCGCCAGAACGAGTATCTGATGGAGGCTGCTAGGCAAGTGGATAACACTGTTGAACACAATCATGGCGATGAACCCGAAGGCAAACCAGGGGATTATGGGCTTGCCCGCCTCTGATCCTGAGTCACGGGCCTGCTGACGAAGCCACCATTGCCCGACGATCAATAGGAAGGGCAGCAGCAGTATCACGCGAACCATTTTGACAATGACAGCACTGGCCAATGCCTCGGGGCCCACCGCATCAGCAGCGGCCACGACCTGGGCGACTTCGTGGACAGTCGCACCGATATAGACCCCAAAGAGACCTTCGTTCATTCCCGCAAGCGGGTATAAAAGAGGGTAGACAAGCATTCCCATTGTGCCGAAGAGTACGACAGTGGCGACGGCTATGGAGGAGGCAGCGGGCCGCGAACGAATGACCGTTTCGGTTGCGAGCACCGCCGCTGCACCGCAGATGGCACTGCCTGCACTTGTTAATAGTGTTGTTTCACGATCCATACCCAGTATGCGGGTGCCGATCTGATAGCCGATGATGAGAACACTGCAGATCACCACCAGATCCAACAGCAACACCTTAAAACCAAGGGCGAAGACTTGTTGCAGAGTTAATGACAGTCCAAACAGTACAATGCCGCCCCGCAGCAGCCAGCGGGTGGCGAATGTTAATCCTGGTTGAGTACTGGGAAGGCGGTGTGCAAGAGGCAGGTTACCCACAGCCAGGCCTAACAGTAAGGCGAATACCAATGGGCTAATACCTTTGGAAGCGAGTCCGGGGAGGTTAGCCAAGCCAAAACCTGCCAAGGTTAGGGTGCTACACAGAATCAGACCTTGCCACATGATGCTTTCTCTTGTTGGTGCGTACGTGGCTAGCATAGGGGCAAAAATGCTGTATGGTTATCAACATATAACCATATGGCTGTTCGGTAAAAACGATATATGACCCCTCATGTGACTTTTCGCCAGTTACAGGTTTTTGTCGCTGTTGCTCGTGACGGCACGGTTATTGCTGCTGCTGATCACTTAAAACTGTCTCAATCGACTATTAGCCAATCGCTCTCAGATCTTGAGCGTCATCTGGGTGTCGAGCTTTTCGAGCGGCTAGGCCGACGCTTGCAGCTCAATAGCATGGGAAGCTACCTGTTACCCCGTGCTGAGCGCCTTCTGGAAGGTATGGCCGATTTTGTTGCTGTCGCTGAGGATCCCGAAAGCCAATTGCAGGGCACGCTTAATATATCGGCCAGCGCTACCACGGGGACCTATCTGCTCCCCCCTCTGGCGGGATACTTCAGCAATCAGAACCCGAGGGTGGATCTTCGGCTACGATTGCGTAATACCGGAGAGGTGATTACGGATCTGCTGCGTTTTGATGCCGATTTGGGGCTGATCGAAGGGCAGTGCCACGAATCGCGCCTGAAGAGTGAAACATGGTGCGAAGACCAGCTTGTGATTGTCTGTTCCCCACAGCATCCCCTTGCCAGGAAGGAGTGGCTGGATGACGCTGATATCAGAGCTGCCGCCTGGATACTGCGCGAACCTGGATCAGGCACGCGTGAAGTATTTGAGGCTGCTGTGTTACATCATGTCGAACGATTGCAGGTGCGCATGGAACTCAGTCAGCATGAAGCCATCAAGCAAGCAGTGAAAGCTGGCCTCGGTTTGGGCTGCCTCTCTCATCGCAGTGTGGAAGGGGAGCTTGAAAGAGGAGAATTGATTTCGCTGAACAGTGGGTTAAAGCTCACCAGGATTTTTTCATTGGTGTGGCATCCAGAGCGTTATCGGAGCCCGTTGTGGCAAGCGTTTAAGGTTTTTTTGATCGATAATCATGGCAATCCTCCAAAGTCAGGCAGGCCACAATAACTGGGTTCGAAATGTACAGCTAATATGTCGTGCACAGAGCCTATCGGAGACACTGCTTTTCACGCTCAGGCTGCCAGTAAATGGCATCAATTCGGTCACATCAGAAGCTCATCAGAAAGTACGCTTCTTAAAAGTCACGCTTGAAGAGGCGTTAGCAGCGCGAGCCCACTATCAAAAAGCTTTGGATCAATTGAGGCAGATGCCTTAACGACGGCAATTTGTTCCCAGAGAAGCCTGCGGTGCACGTCAGGTTAATTGACAGTACACCGTAGGCCAAACACTTATCGGTTGTAGAAGCTATTGTTTAGGTGCATCAGCGCTTTCTCACGGGACAATAACAACTAACCCCATAATAGCGGTTCACTACTCAATAACATCTCTCTTTAAATTACAGAGAAGTTGTTGCTGGACTGTTGTTTCTAAAATAAACGAAACAATATAAAGGAAAGTGAAATGAGTAATAAAAATCAAAATAAGTCATCTGATCTCGACTTCTCAGAACGGCCGGTTCCACTCGAAGGCCGAATGCCTAAATTAAATTTAATGATGGCTTGGTGGGCAGTTTGTAGCGCCATTTTTTATATGGTGGTGGCAGCGGCCATGGCCCGTAGCTATGGTACTACTAACGCACTGATCGGTATTGTGCTGACGGTGATTGCCTATGGCGTTATTAATGGTGTAATCAGTCGCTACTCAATGAAAACAGGGTTAACAGTTGCTTTGTTTTCAAAAATTTTATTTGGCCATTTTGGTGCTGTAGTTGCAACGTTGATCTTTTTTGCAACAGCTCTCTACTACGCCGTTTTTGAAGGTTACGTGATGGCTCTGGTGCTCTCTGAATGGAGCGGCACTCTTCCCATGGCTGTAGCTACTGCAATCGTGGTGTTTTTTGGGGTTGCATTGATATTTGGAAGTGTGCAGCACTGGCTCGATAAGTTTAATGGCGTGCTATTGCCGGTCTATGTAGTAGGAATGTTGATTGCGGTTGGCATGGCGATCGCTGAGTTTGGTTATCCCACTGGTTGGCTGACGCGTGTACCAGACAGTGGCGCCCCAAGCTTGGGGTGGTTACATACCTTTGCCTACTATATGGGTGTCTGGGTATTAATGATGTTTACCTTTGACTATGCGCGGTTTGGACGTACTGAAGACTCCGGCTTTCACACTCATATCACTTTTGGTATTCCTTTCTACACTATGACCTTCCTATTTAGTGGGGTGGTAGGCATTTTATTAGACTCTATGATACCTACGGACGGTCTTTCCGAAGCATCAATCGTACTAGGGTTACTGGAGTTGATGGGATTTGGTGGTTTGTTGCTGGTTTGGGTGACACAGAGTCGTATCAATACGGCCAACTTCTATCTTGCAACCGTCAATTTTGAATCCTTTATCCGCAAAGTAACAGGCATTCAGATGTCAAAAGTGGCTGCTGGGTGCGCTATTGGTGTCATTGCTTATGTATTGATGATGGCAGATGTATTTTCGTACATCCTCCAGGCGTTGGCATATCAAGGGGTCTTTGTGGTTGCTTGGGTGGGCGTCGCATTAGCGCATATCTTATCCAAAACCTATCAGGATCGTTTCAATGGTCATGTCGAATTAGATAACGCCTATATACCTGCCTTTAATCCTTGTGGTTTGCTGGCCTGGTGTGGCGCCACATTGACGGGCATTGTGATAATGAATATTCCTGCTATCGCTGGCTTCTCTGCTCCAGCCACTTTTGCTTTTGCCTATGTTGCTTATAGTCTTGGTCTAAAGTTTGCAAGAGAAGAGTGGTATGTTGCTAGTCTTAAATAGTAGCATCCAATTAATAAGTAATTATTTTATAGTTTGAATAGAGCTTTGCGTGGGCAGTTGAGAGCAAGTTGCTAACTTTTAGAGCAGCTCTGTCCACGTTTTTTTAAGACTTTTTTTAATAGCTTGTTAATACGTTTTTTTACTGGTTATTAATGAGGGTTCTTGGTTTTAGGTGGTTTTTTTGTTGGCATGAAAATATAAATATATATTTTCTTCTTTCCTCAAGCGAAAAACATGAGTAAAACAATTATAAGGAGTCGATATGCCTGATATAAGAGTTGCCGTTGACGCAGGTGGAACTTTCACTGACGTGTGTATTTATAACTCGTCCACTCAAGAGTTTCGTGTCACTAAAGTACCCTCTACGCCAAATAATCCCATGCAGGCAGTGATCAATGGGGTTAGGCGAGGTGAAATCGAACTGGCTGATGTAGACCTGTTCTTTCATGGAACGACTGTCGCTACGAATGCATTGATTACACGACGCTTCCCAAAGGCATCTTTGGTGACGACCAAAGGCTTCCGTGATGTTATCGAAATCCGCGATGGTACTAAAGATAATCTCTGGGATGCTTATGCGGATGTAAGCGGCCCCTATATTCGGCGGCGTGATCGCTTTGAGGTCACTGAGCGCGTTGATTATGCCGGTGAAATTGTCACCCCGCTGAATGAGCAGGAGGCGAGAGAGCTGGCACGTAAACTTAAGCGACGAGGCACCACAACGATCGCTGTATGTTTTATGAATTCTTATGCCAATGCACATAATGAGCAGCGCATGCGTCAGATTCTCGAAGAAGAGATTCCCGGCGCCAATGTATCTACGTCCTCAGAGATACTGCCCGAAATTTTTGAGCATGATCGTTTTAATACTGCAGTAGCCAATACGGTATTAGGGCCGCTGGTATCCGATTATGTTAAGCAGTTGGATGATGAGTTGACCGCTGGTGGCTACGTCAATGATTTACTGCTTTTACACTCTGGTGGCGGATCGATGACACCAGCGATGGCCAAACATTTTCCTGTACGTCTGGCAGCATCTGGCATTGCGGCCGGTGCCATTGCAGCTAAGCATATCGCCGAACAGTGCGGCTACCAAAATGCAGTCGGCCTGGATATGGGCGGGACATCAACAGATATTTCCCTAATCCATGATGGTGAACTGCGGGTAACCAAGCAGTGGGGTGTGGAGTACGGCCACCCAATTGTATTTCCTAGCATCGAGGTGCTGACCATTGGTGCTGGCGGCGGCTCGCTAGCCCATATCGATATTGCTGGTGCCTTACGCAATGGGCCCCAATCAGCTGGCGCGGATCCAGGTCCAGCTTGCTACGAGCGTGGTGGCATGGAGCCTACTAATACTGATGCCAACATAGCATTAAATCGCCTGGGTACTAGCTTGGCCGGTGGAGCACTAGAGCTTAACCGAGATAAAGCTATTGACGCGATCAAAGATAAAATCGGCCAACCGCTATCGCTAGAAACAGCCGAGGCTGCCCAAGCTATCCTAAAGGTAGCGAATGCCAACATGGCGGATGCTGTTCGCTTAGTTTCCATTCGCCGTGGTCTCGATCCGCGTGATTTTGCCCTGATTGCTTTTGGAGGAGCAGGTGCATTGCATGGCGCTGAAGTTGCCAGAGAGCTTGGTATCCCTGCAGTGATCATACCGCCCAATCCGGGGGTTACATCAGCCATGGGCTGCTTGCTAGTGGATATCCAGCATGATCTGTCGATGATGTATACCGCATCCGCTGATAGCGCTGATACTAATGATCTTGAGCATCAGTTCTGTGGCCTGGAGAAGGAGGCAGCCGATCGCCTGCGCCATGAAAACGTTGCGGATGAAGATGTCGTGCTTCAGCGAGGGATTTCAATGCGCTACCAGGGGCAATGGCGTTCACTGCAAGTGCCGATGAATAACAGCGCCCACTCACTAAAAGATGCGATGGAAACCTTTCATCAGGAGCATGAACGCCAGTTCTCATTCCGCCAGGATACACAGCCGGTCGAAATCTATCAGTTGCATCTTCGTGCCATTGGTAAAACTCCTAAGCCGTCGTTCACACCCTTTGAAAAGATTGTCGGTGCAACCGTAGAACCGCATGCTCAAAGGAATGTGTTCTTTGATGGCCAGTGGCACGCCACCCCCATTTATCAACGTGAAACACTTCCACCCGGTTTTGAACTGGCAGGCCCAGCGATTATTGATCAGTTGGATTCTACAACTGTCGTTCCCCCTAACACGACGGCGTTAATTGATGAGTGGAAAAACATCCGGATTCAGATCATCGAAACAGGAGAGCGCGCATGAACATGCCCAACAAAATTAACGTAGGCACCCTAGATCCGGTTACGTTTGAAGTGCTGAAAAATGCGTTTGCTACAAGCGTTGATCTCATGAGTGAGCAGATCCTGCGTACCTGTTATTCGTTTGTGATTTATTCCCGTGATTTTTCTTCTGCACTGTGTGACGCCAAAGGTAATACCGTTATGCAGGGCAGTGGTGATATCGCCGTGCACGTGGGCACTCTTCACTTTCAATGTAAAGCAGTATTAGAAGAGTTTGCCGATGATATTAAGCCTGGTGACGTATTTGCCATTAATGACCCCTACCGTGGAGGTACTCATCTTAATGATGTTAGCTTCATCCGGCCGATTTTCGTAGCTGATGAGATTATAGGTTTCGCCCAAAATAAAGGGCACTGGGCGGATATTGGAGGCAATGTTCCTGGATCTTTTGATGTCAATGCTAGTACTCACTTTAGTGAAGGGCTGCGGATTACTCCGATACGGGTCTGGCGTCAAGGAACCTTCTTACATGATGTTGCTCAGTTGCTGGTTTCCAATACGCGGGCTCCGAGTCAGGCACTGGGCGACTTGCATGCGCAAGCGGAGGCCACTGCCGTGTGCGAACGAGAAATCCTGCGCCTGGTTGAGAAATATTCCAAAGAAACAGTTATCGAAGCCATGCAGGAGACACAGGACTACGTCGAACGTATCGTATTGAAAAGCTTGGCGGACATGCCTAAGGGCGAATGGGAAACAGTGGATTATATTGATGTCGATCCTGCACAGGGAGAAGGCATGGTTCCTATTTGTATTAAGCTGAAACTAGATGGTAACGGCATCCACTATGACCTATCAGGCTCGGCACCAGCCGTCTCCACCTTTCTAAATTCTGGTTATGGCACAACCCACTCAGCCATTTACGCGGGTACTAAGACATTCTTTCCAGATGTACCGCTAAACTCAGGCTTTTATCGAGCCGTGACAGCAAATATTGGTGAAGAGGGCAGTGTGGTTAATGCAGGCTGGCCGCATGCAGTGACTGGCTTTTGCTCGGGCCCCTACGAAAAAATCATGAATGGTGTCTTCGAATTATGGAGCGGTATCATGCCGGAACGGGCCATGGCCTGTGCCTTCAATTTAGAGTATTTGTTGATTGGCGGTAATGATGGACGAACAGAGTCAACTAACTACTTTATGTGGTATGACTGGATGGCGGGAGGCTGGGGAGGCCGCCAAACGAAGGATGGGTCTTCGGCAACATCCCCTGTTTTTGGTACAGGTCTCGCTGTGCAGCCTGTAGAAGGTCAGGAACGTCTTAACCCAGTGTTGACGATGTGTCATGAAATCGGCATGGACTCAGGTGGCCCAGGGCGTTTTCGTGGTGGATGTGGGGTGCAGAAAGGAGGAGTGCTTACCAAGGTCGACAAGACAGTAATGAGCTATTGCTGTGACCGTGGTCGCTCGGTAACTTGGGGGCTTAATGGCGGCCTACCTTCCGTTCCACACGGCGTGTGGATTAATAAAGGCACTCCAGATGAAAAATATCTGGGCGCAACATTCTCCAATGTGCCAGTGCATTCAGGCGATACGTTTACACGACCCTCCGCAGGTGGAGGAGGCTTTGGGGACCCGCTAAAGCGTTTGCCTGAAGAGGTGCTTGAAGACGTTATTGATGGCTACGTCTCAGTGGCTCGGGCTGAGCTAGATTATGGGGTGGTGATTACCGTAAACGATGCAGATATTGATGATTATGCGATAGATACTGAAGGCACATCTAAAGTTCGGGATATGATTCGTAAAGAGCGCCATCAATGGTTACAGTCACCGCCTGAACAAGTGGCTCGCCAATACCGTGATGGTGATTTAGATGTACTGGATGTGATTCGTCGTTATGGCGTGGTGCTTGATTGGGGAACTGGCGAATTGCTTGAAAAATCAACCCAGCAATACCGTGAGTCACTGCGCAGGCGTTCATCGGACCATTGGGCATGATCCAGGGTATTTTTATCGCCATTAATAAAAGCCATTGAGGCCTACGACTCGTCGCCCCGCCGCAAATTTTGGTGGGGCTCTAACGACTCGATGATGAGGCGAATAAAATGAATAATGCCAGCATCGATAAAAGCCATTCTAGTGCCATGTTAATGTCCAGCTCGCAGGAACGCTGGACCAAGTTGGTTTCACAAACGTATTTCCCACTGACCCTGAATTACGGGAACCCGGAAGCACGCTTTCAAGGATCTTTGAAAGTATGGAAGGCGGAAGGCAGTGATTTTTCACTATCGAGACTGTGTTCTTACCAAGCAGAGTACTCACGCTGCCAGGCGCAAATAGCACAAGATGACCACGCTTCTTTTCTGGTCACAATTCCACTGCGCACCCATGTGTTCTTTACTCAACACGGCCGTAGTCTGAATTGTCCCCCAGGTCATTTTATTGTTGAACAGGGGGATGCCCCTTACCGCTTTGGCTATGAATTACCTAATGATATGTGGGTATTCAAAGTTCCTAGTCAATCGATGAAGCACAGAATTCGCAGGCCTGAACGATATTCGCAGCACTGTTTTTCAGCAGAAAAAGGTATTGGCTGTGCCTTTGTAGAATTCTTAATGATCTGCTCTCAAAGGGTCAATGAATGCAGTATCAATGACCAGAACCGCTTGTTTGAGCAGGCGTTAAATATGCTAACACTCGTCTTAGAGCAGGATGAGCGTGTTCTTAATAGTGATCAGTCGCACCTCAAAACCGCACATCTTATGCGTATCGAGCGCTATATTTCTGCCAACCTTGGTGACCCTGATTTGACACCTGCTCGTATCGCCCACTACAGCGGCATTTCATTACGTTATCTGCACAAACTATTTTCCGGTTCGGGCTATACCGTGCGTGAATGGGTAAAGGTGCAGCGCCTTGAAGCAGCCCATCGAGACCTGGAAGCGACGCCCACTGGTATTAATATCGGTGAGATCGCTTATCGCTGGGGGTTCTCCGATCAGGCACAATTCTGTCGAGCCTTCAAACAGCATTATGGCTACTCGGCCAGTGAACTGCGGTTTCAGGTAGTTTAGGTATTTCTAGAGCTTCTCCCCCCAAAAAATAAACTTAAATCAGTGCGAGGCAATGTTATGACCAGACCCCAAGCAAGCAGTCAGCGACAAATAGATAACGATCAAGTAATCGTCACCCGTTGGGACTTCCCTCCTGAAGCAGAAACCGGCTGGCATCGTCACGATCATGATTATGTGATTGTGCCAATTCATGACGGCAAGATGTTACTCGAAACGCCAGAAGGCAACCGTGAAGTGATGCTACAAGCAGGTGTATGCTACAACCGTGTAGAAGGCACCGAACATAATGTCATCAATATTGGCGAGAACGCTTTTTCTTTTGTTGAAGTTGAACTGAAGTAACGCAGGCAGCCTCAAGTAAGCTAAAGGCTTGAGGCGTTTTCCTTCGCTTTTAGGCTTATCAAACGCGTTGTTCCCCTCTTGAAAAGAAAACTGTGTGCCTCGGGGTTAATGCATTGCGAACTTGCTGCCCCAGGCCCGCACTGGCTGAGACGCCGTAGGGAGAAGCGTTTCTGCGAAAAAAGATCATGGGTTTCTTGGGAGACGTAAAGCGGAATGACCATTAAGGAGCTATGCCGTCAGAATGGTTGTCCGTAAGCCAGTTACTATTGCTATCGATAAGCCCTGAAAAGCCCTGTTGAGCTCCCACCATGAGATAGACCTCATTCCATCAGCCTCGCCATTTTTGAGCAGCGAGTCACATTTTTGGCGTGGTATAAACTAAAGTCGGGGTTTCTGGCATGAGTTCGATGGCAGTAACCTATGGGTATAAAACGCGAATAGTTGTTCGTCTTGCGAACTTAAATTATAAGTACTCTAACCCATGAAGAGTCCACTATGAAAAAAATTCTAAACGCTCTTTGCACTGCCACCTGCGGTGGTGCCGTCGCACTATCTCTCTCCGTATCCACTGCTCAGGCGCAGGATTGGCCCACTGATGATGTACGCTTGGTGGTTCCCTATGCGCCTGGTGGAACTACTGATGTGTTGTCACGTCGTGTGGCCGACTTGCTGCAGGAAGAGCTCGATACCAATGTGGTGGTAGAAAACCGCCCAGGGGCTGGCTCTACTGTTGCTACTGGCCGTTTGGCTCGCGGTGGTCGTGATATCGATCACACCATATTAATGGCGTCACCTGGGCATACCATTGGCGCTGCTATTTATCCTGGTCTCACCTACGATCCGGTCGAGGACTTCGTATTCATTCAGAATATGATTGATATTCCTAACGTGATGGTGGTGCCTGCTGACAGTCCTTACAACAGCGTGCTTGAGTTTGTTGAGGCAGCGAAAGAACAGAATATGACCTTTAGCCACAGTGGTGTGGGTAGTTCTATCCACATGTCTGGAGAGCTGTTTAAGACGCTGACTGAAACCAATATGACTGCGGTACCTTTTGCTGGCAGTGGTGCAGCCTTACCAGCCTTACTGGGAGGTGATGTCGATGTCTCTTTCGAGAACATGCCGACTGTGTTCTCGCATATTCAGTCCGGCGATTTGAGAGCGCTGGCGGTTACTTCAGCTGAGCGTTCTGAATTTCTACCAGACGTGCCAACCCTCAAGGAAATTGGTGAGTATAACCTCGACCAGTTTGTCACTACCGCTTGGTTTGGCCTGATTGCCCATCACTCTTTCCCCAAAGAAGCGACAGCTGCCATGCAAAAAGCGTTGCAAGAGGTGATGGAGCGTGAGGAGTTCACTAGCTTTGTCGAACAGCTGGGTGCAGAAAAAGGCACTATCGCTGGTGATGAGTTCAAAGCTTTCATCACTGATGAAGTTGCTCGCTGGGACGAAGTAGCGACTGAAGCCGGTATTCGTCAAGAGTAAGTCATTGGCTAGTACATAGCATGGTGAGGCGGGGGTTACGACTCTCGCCTCAATTGGTTTCCTTGTAGAGCTTTTTTACGTCTTTACGTTGAGAGATTACCCCGATGACGAAGTTTCACTCTACCGGTGGCACGTTGATCAAGGATCCGTGGGATGTAGTCGCCGGGGTTATGCTGCTGGGCTTTTCCCTGCTGCTGCTTTTCTATCTGGTTCCCAATTACATTGGTCAACCCCCCATCATGCAGAATCCGATGATGTCGCCGCGTTGGTTGCCAAACATTGTGGGCTGGTTGCTGCTGGTGTTCTCGGTACTGATGATTATTCAAGGTGTGCTAATTGCTGACGATGCGGAGGATAACGGGCGTCGCTTTGAACGCGGTCCATTATTGCGCTTTGCTCTGATGGCACTATCTCTGATTGTTTACGCTGGCCTGTTTGAAATGTTAGGCGCGGTAATCAGTGGCATCCTCGCCACTTTGATACTTTTCATCGCCCACCCGGTGCGTACTTGGTGGGTTTACGGTCTAGCTATCGTTTTCCCGGCGGGCGTGACGCTACTGTTTACGGGGATTATGAACGTGCCGCTGCCGATGTGGCCGTTCTGAGCTCACTGCCACCTTTAAGATCTGGTGATTTATGGAAAACATTACAGAAGTACTGCAGCTGTTTCTGGCCACAGAGAACTTTGTGGCAATAGCTGTAGGGGTGGTGATTGGCGTTACTGTTGGCTCTATCCCGGGTCTTACTGCCACTATGGCGGTGGCCTTGGCACTACCGTTTACTTTTTCTATGGAGCCGGTCGCGGCCATACTGTTGTTGGTAGGTATTTATAAAGGTGGTATGTATGGCGGCTCAATCACCGCTATTTTGATTCGTACGCCGGGTTCGCCAGCTTCGGCCTGTACGTTACTAGATGGCTATCCGATGGCGCAGCAAGGAGAAGCAAAAAAGGCGCTCAAGATGGCGCTCTATGCGTCGGTGATTGCGGATTTCATTTCTAATATTGCATTGATCTTTTTTGCTGCTTATTTAGCCAAGATTGCACTTAACTTCGGTGCGCCGGAATTCTTTTGGCTGATCTGTTTTTCTTTGACTATTATCATCTCGCTTGCCAGTGGTTCAATGATCAAGGGGTTGATTGCGGCTCTTTTGGGCATCCTGCTCTCGTTGGTAGGGCTCGATTCAGTGTTTGGCTCGCAGCGCCTGACCTTTGGCAACTACAATCTGATGGACAGTATCTCGTTCATTCCGCTATTGATCGGTCTGTTTGCGATACCTGAAATTATCGAATTTTATCGCAAAAAGGTGATACCTCACCTACGTGCCAAGGCGAGTGGTGCTGGCGTGTCTTTCAGCGAGCTCAAGGGCAGCCTCAAAAGCATCGTTCGAGGTAGTTTGATAGGTGTCATTATCGGCGCTATCCCAGGCACTGGGGCAACTGCAGCGGCTTTCATCTCGTACAGTGATGCCAAGCGTCGTTCGCCTCACCCAGAGCGCTTTGGAAAGGGAGAAGTAGAAGGTGTCGCTGCTTCCGAAGCAGGAAACAACGGCGTCGCTGGAGCCACGCTGATCCCACTGCTGTCATTAGGAATTCCCGGCGATGTGATCACCGCCATTATCCTGGGAGCCTTCATGGTCCATGGGCTGACCCCTGGCCCACTGCTGTTTCAGGAAAACCTGCCGCTCATCTATGCACTTTTCCTCGGTATCATGCTCAGTTCCGTGATCTTGTTATTTGTGGGGAATGCGGCAATCCGTTACTTCTCCCTGATCGCAGATATTCCCAAATCGATTCTTTTTCCGATTGTGTTGATGTTCTGCGTATATGGGGCTTATGCGGTCAATAATGATACTTTCGATGTGTGGTTGATGTTGGCTTTTGGGGTTCTGGGTTATGTGTTTAATCGTACCGGTATCCCGGCTGCTCCCTTCCTAATAGGCTTTATTTTGGGGCCTATGTTCGAGGATAACCTGCGTCGCTCGCTGTTAATCGGTTCCAACGATCTGTCGATTTTCGTGCGTGGTCCGATCACCTGGTTCTTCATCGCTCTAACCTTAGGCTCCATATTGCTGGCCCTTTATCGTTTTATTACCTCGCGGCAAAAAGCGAAACAGAGTGCGAGTGAGCCTGGGGCGGGAGCGTGATGCTGTCGACCTTACGCTAAGTGGTGTTTTGCCTTAAGCCCGCGAAGTGGGCTTAAGGCGCAAGGAAATCGAGCCGGCCACCGTAGGGTGCCGGCTTTTTTTTACTAGTGAGGTGGAGCCAACCATGAGTTCCCGCATAAAGATGCCAGTTACAAACGTATGGTCTAGCCGTTTGCTAGCGGGTGTGGCAGTGCTAACCGTGGTGCATTTGTTGAGTGGCGCAACGTGGGTCGCAAGCTTGGCTCAACTACTTTTGGCAGGCTTTCTAGTGCTTGGTTGGATCCGTTTTAGCGCGATGGCTCGCATGCTAGCGTTGGCCTGTGTTGCAGTGTCATTTTTTGCACTGTGGCGACTTCCTTCTCCTTGGGTAGTGCTTTATGAGGCGGCTAATGGCTTTGTCTTTCTGGCGGCGTTCATGACGGCACTTGCGGTGCTGCGCTTGCCGGCTTATCGGTCGAGACTCATTCGCCGCTGTGGACAGAGCCTACTATTGCAGCCTCCCACATGGCGTTATCCGATGCTCTCGTTGGGTTCTACCCTATTCGGTATCGTGCTCAACTTTGGCGTGTTGAACTTGTTCATGTCGATGATCGATAAGGCTAATACTCTCGGCTCGGCCCAGGGACGAGTGTGGCTGCAGGAGGTGCGTCGCCGACGCATGCTCTTGGCAACCTTACGCGGCTTTACCCTGGCACCTCTGGTTTCCCCGTTAGGTATCGGCGTTGCGGTGGTTTTGGGTAATCTGGAACCGCTGACCTGGGGTGAGCTCTTTCCTTATGTGCTGGCATCGGCAGTCGTGTTATTTCTGATGGGGTGGGCTTGTGATCAGATTGCTGGTCCTCGTCCGAGAGCCAGCGCAGCAGGGAGTGAGAGGCCCTCATTGATGCCGCTAGTAGCTTTTAGCCTGCTGCTGCTGGCTCTGGTCCTGCTTGTTTTTGCACTTGCCACCATGCTATCTCTGCGATTGCCTCAGGCTGTTGTGATCGGTGTACCACTGGGAGCATGGGTATGGTTGGCCTGGCAGTGCCGTGATATTGGGCATGCTGGCGTGGGGTCAGCCACTGCTTTGCTCTCCCGTCGTCTGCCTGATGTACTGGGTGGGATTGGTAATGAGGTCGTCGCGCTGGGTTCAGGTGCTTATCTTGGGTATCTCAGCGTGGCGCTGCTTAATCCGGCCCAGCTCGATGGGGTGGCATCACTCCTTATCGCTGCTGGCAACTGGTTGCCAGCACTCGCGCTCTTACTGATCGTGGTGCTTGCCCAGATAGGCGTCAATCCCATTATCAGCGTGACCTTCTTAACCAGCATGGTCGCCCAGGTAGGGCTAGAGGGGGTGTCATTGCCGCTGTTGGCGGCGGCGATGCTGGTGGGGTGGTCATTGACGATGGTGTCGTCGCCGTTCACGGCGGCAATGATGATTATGTCGCGCTTCACAGGTATAACGGCGGGTCAAATTGGCCTGCGCTGGAACGGAGCATTCCTGGCGGCCTCGTTGATGATGGCCGCCGTACTTTTTCGATTAGCAAGCTGAGCTATTGCCTCAACCTACCGTGACACCACCGCAAACGAATAATGTTTGTCCCGTGATGAAACTGCTGCGTGGGTCGCAGAAGAAACTAACTGCTTGAGCAACATCGTCGGGTTGCCCCATACGCTGGACAGGGATGTTCTCAATGATACGGCGCGCACGCTCTGAGTCGGGTGGGTTGTTCTCCCAGAATGCTGTCGTGGCAATAGGTCCTGGTGCCACACAGTTAACCGTAATGCCATCAGCAGCTAGTTCTAGCGCCCAAGTGCGGGCCATCGACTGTAATGCTCCTTTCGTCGCGCTATAAAGAGTGCGGGCCTCCTTGCCGAGCACCACGCGACTGGCGTTCATAACAATGCGTCCCTGGCCATGCTGCCGCATATAGGGAAGAAGAGACTGAGTACATACCAACGCGGAGCGCACGTTGAGATGCATCAAAGAATCGAAGTCCTCAATACGAGTGTCGTCGAGAAGCGCAGGACGCACTATGCCAACATTATTGACAAGACACGTCACCGGGTGGGCGTCAGCAATTTTTTCGAGCACTTGGCGGGTCGCATCAATATTACTCAGGTCGACTAGGTGTGCATCGGCCTTTAATGATTCTGCCTCTGGCGCCTCAATGTCGAGGACAATGGTGCGATAGCCATCTTGTTGCAAGCGCAACGCAATGGCTTGGCCGATGTTGCGGGCACCGCCGGTGACGATAGCAAAGGGTTGTGGCATGGTTACATCCTTCTAGTTAAAGGCGCGTAGGGCGGAATAGCGGACGAGGGGGATGAATGACCCGGCGGCAACGGGGAGGCCTACGGTCATCAGCAAACACCCGCTATTGAGCGTCGCGAATCATGTTGCGCGAGATGATTACCTGTTGGATTTGGGTGGTGCCTTCATAGAGCCTGAATAGGCGTACATCGCGATAGAACCGCTCAACGGCGTATTCGCTTATATAGCCAGCGCCGCCATGAATTTGCACACCGCGGTCGGCGACCCTGCTGCACATTTCGGTAGCGAACATCTTTGCGCAGGAGGCCTCGGTGCTAACGTTCTGGCCCTCATCACGCTTGCGTGCGGCATCTAGAACCATGCAGCGAGCGGCATAAATCTCGGCCTTGGAGTCGGCCAGCATGCCCTGGATAAGCTGGAATTCGGCAATAGGCTTGCCAAATTGTTGGCGTTCCATTGCAAAGCGTAGAGAGTCATCTAGAACACGCTCAGCGGCCCCTACGGCAATGGCGGCAATATGCAGGCGTCCCTTATCCAAAACTTTCATGGCGGTCTTAAATCCGACGCCTTCTTGTTCGCCAATCAGTGCGCTGACCGGTACGCGTACATTATCGAAGATTACATCAGCGGTGTGAGCGCCTTTTTGGCCCATCTTCTTATCGCGTTTACCAATGGTAATGCCGGGGGTGTCGGCTTCAACGATAAAGGCGCTAATGCTCTTGGCGCCTTTGACCTCCAGGTTAGTGCGTGCCATTACGGTAAAAATACCGGCATGCGGGGCGTTGGTGATGTAGCGTTTGGTACCGTTAATCAAGTAGTTGTCGCCATCTTTTATAGCGGTAGTGCGCAGCGAGGCGGCGTCAGAACCAGAGTCGGGCTCCGTTAGGCAGAATGCACTCAGAATCTCGCCGCTGGCCAATCGGGGCAAGTAGTTAGCTTTCTGCTCGTTGGTGCCGTCTAGCAGGATGCCGATTGAACCGATGCCGTTGTTAGTACCGATGAAGGAGCGGAAGGCGGGAGATGTCCTGCCCAGCTCGAAAGCAATATTGACTTCTTCCTCCATGGTCACACCAAGACCACCATATTCTTCGGGAATAGTGAGCCCAAAGAGACCCATATCACGCATCTGTGAGGCAATGTCATCGGGGATTTCATCGCTTTCAGCTATTTCTTCCTCACGTGGAATTAACGCTTCTTTAACAAAGCTACGTATGGAGTCGAGCAGGAGCTGCATGGTTTCCTGGTCACGAATCATGTGTGCCTCTTAATGTAAGGTAAGTAGATCGTTGGAGTAGTGGGTTTTACGAGATCTGGGTCTTTATATCGTTGACCAACTGGACTAATTGGGGCCCGATAGACTCTTCCAGCTTTTCCCGTGATATCTGGAACTCAGGGCCACCACAGTTGAACGACAGAATTCCCAACTGCGGGTGATGGAGGGGCACCGCAACGGCATTCACTTTTCGTTGCCATTCTCCAATCGACAAACAGTAGCCGTAATCGGCGTAGTCTCGAAAAGCACGTTCTAATGCTTTGCGAATAACAGGCCAGTCGCAGGGATAAGACTCCCGTAGGTGGTCCATTAGCGTGTCTGTCTCTTGTGGAGGTAGAGCAGCCAAATAGGCGCGTCCCGCCGAGCTTTGGTGAAGAGGAAGACGCGTACCGGTTTGGCGACGGATGGTGGAACGTAGAGAACTCTGAACCACATCTAGATAAACCATGTCTAGGCGATCTCGGGCAGACATGGCCACTGTCGCACCGACTTCGTCGGCGAGATTTACCATCAAAGGTTGGGCAATCGCGCGAATTGGCAGGTTGGATAGCATGGAATAGCCAAAGGCCATAACGCCCACATCCAATTGATACTTCCCTCGTGATATAGAGCGCAGATAGCCCAGCCGGGCGAGAGTATGCGTGAGCCGGCTAACGGTGGGGCGTGGCAGCCCCGACTTCCTAGCCAGATCGAGGTTGCTTAGGGCACTCTCGCTTGGAGTGAAGCAGCGTAGTAGTTCAAGCCCTCTCGCCAACGCAGTTACGAACTGCCGGTCTTTCTCCTGCTCGCCCGCCGCATTCATCGGGTCTATTACGATCTGAAAATCGCCCTGATTGTCTGTTGTCTTCACCGATTTCTGCCTCGTTAGAGGTTTTTGGACAGATTGATTTTGCAGCTTGTTGTCGATAAATGTCAATCATGCAGTCTTAATGTCCGTATGGCGGACATTTTAATGTTGCAATATAGAGCGTTTTAGAAATTGTGTATTTATTATAAGTATTTGATAAATATGTATTTTTATTATGGTTGTTTTTCGATAGATTGACAGTTATTCCAAAAGCTGTGTAAGTTTTATCTCTTATCAAAACATTTGTCCGTAATGCGGACATTATTGGTGGCGAAATTTTGAATGATAAACAAACAGCGCTCTTCCGAGGTCTATCTTGCCTCGCTTGATGATGGGGTGGCGGTGGTTCGTATTGATCGGCCGCATGCCAAGAATGCTCTCAATGGAACGGTGAGGTGCCAGTTAGCCGAGCTTTTTTCGTCTCTAACC
The DNA here is from genome assembly GCF_021151565.1 of Halomonas sp. IOP_6. Taxonomy (NCBI): domain Bacteria; kingdom Pseudomonadati; phylum Pseudomonadota; class Gammaproteobacteria; order Oceanospirillales; family Halomonadaceae; genus Halomonas; species Halomonas sp. IOP_6. Next base: position 375,513 of record NZ_JAIRBO010000004.1, read on the forward strand.
CGGCAGGATGAGGTGAGAGTCATTGTACTGACCGGGGGCGAGCAGGTGTTTGTTGCAGGTGCTGATGTAAAGGAGTTTGCTGAGGCTTCTCCGACTGAAATGCATCTACGCCACAATGAGCGTTTCTGGGAGCCGGTGGCACGCTGTCCTAAGCCAGTGATCGCCGCAGTTAATGGGTTTGCTCTGGGAGGTGGCTGTGAGCTTGCCATGCACTGCGACATCATCATCGCGGGGGAGTCGGCACGGTTTGGGCAGCCAGAGGTAAAGCTGGGTCTAATGCCTGGTGCGGGTGGGACGCAACGGCTAGTACGAGCAGTAGGGAAATTTCAGGCCATGCGCATGCTGATGACCGGCTGCATGGTATCAGCGGCAGAGGCGTTGGCCATGGGACTGGTTAGCGAAGTGGTGAGTGATGATCGGACACTGGAACGCGCCACAGTACTGGCACAAGAAATCGCGCATTTGCCTGCTCTAGCGCTAGAGCACATCAAAGAAACGGTGCTCATGGGGGCTGATCTGCCCTTAGAGAGCGCTTTGGTTCTCGAACGTAAAGCTTTTCAGCTGCTTTTTGACACTGTGGATCAGAAAGAGGGGGCTGCTGCCTTTATCGAGAAGCGCAAACCGAGCTACCGAGGAGAACCCTAATGGCGAGAAAAGTGAACCGGCTGGGGATTGTCGGCACAGGAGTGATGGGGGCTGGAATAGCCCAGATCGCTGCGCAGGCAGGGCTGGAGGTCGTGCTGTTTGATAGCCGCGATGGGGCAGCCCGTGCTGCACGTGATGGTTTGCAAGGAACGTTCGATAAATTGGTTAGCAAGGGCAAAGTATCGCGGGAGTTTGCTGGAGCCGCTTTGTCTCTTCTTACCATCGCCGAATCGATGAAGTCTTTTGCGGATTGCGATGTGGTTATTGAGGCAATCGTCGAGGATCTGGGAATCAAGCAGAGCTTATTTGGCGACCTCGAAGCGATCGTTTCGCGAGATTGTATCCTCGCTACCAATACCTCTTCACTGTCAGTCACCGCTATTGCTGCGGAGCTAACTTATCCTAGTCGAATGGCCGGCTTTCACTTCTTCAATCCTGTTCCACTGATGAAGGTCATTGAGGTGATCGGGGGAGTCAATACCGATGAAACTGTCGTTAATACACTGCTGGAGTTGGCAAGCCAACTTGGACATGCTGGTGTGCGTGCTCAGGACTCCCCAGGCTTTATTGTCAATCATGCTGGACGTGCCTACAGCACGGAAGGCCTGAAGATTTTAGAAGAGCAGGTGGCGCCGCCTGACGATATCGACCGGATTCTTCGCGAGGAGGCTGGTTTCCGAATGGGGCCACTCGAACTTTTTGATTTGACTGGCCTTGATGTTTCGCACCCTGCAATGGAGTCGATTTTCACGCAGTTCTATCACGACCCGCGTTATAGGCCTTCTTATATATCCCGGCAAATGTTGAAAGGGAATCGCCTGGGCCGCAAGACGGGGGTGGGCTTTTATCGCTATGAAGGTGGACAAAAAATCGCCGCGCTGGCGCCACAGCCTGTGCCCACGATCAGTGATTTTCCGCCGTTCTGGGTGGGATGTGAGGATATCGACCTACGTGAGCAGGTCGTGTCACTGCTGGTGTCGCTTGGCGGGCGAGTAGAAAGGACAGATTCACCATCGGAAGAAGCGCTCTGTTTACTACTGCCCTTTGGTGATGATGCGGTGAGTGCGAGTGCGTATTTCGGTGTCGACCCTGAACGCACACTCTGCCTTGACACATTTATGGGGCTGGAGCGGCATCGCACACTGATGATGACACCCGTCACGCGACAGCAGATATGCGACGCTGCTCACGCATTATTGGCCTCTGATGGAACCGGAGTGACCGTGATTCGTGACAGCGTGGGGTTTGTCTCTCAACGTGTGCTGGCCGCAGTGGTTAATCTAGCCTGTGATATTGCTCAGCGTGGGATTGCCACGCCTACCGATATCGATAATGCCGTTAGATTGGGACTTAATTATCCCTATGGACCGTTGGCATGGGGAGATGCGTTAGGCCCGAAGAGGTTGCTTGCCATTCTTGAGCGTATCAATGCCTTAACGGGGGATCCTCGCTATAGGCCAAGCCCGTGGCTGCGGCGTCGCGCAACGCTTGGCGTATCACTGTTACATGAAGCACCGAGTGTTCGGTGATGTTGAGGTTGATTATGTTAGTTGAAACGAGGTGGGTGTCATGGGAGCACTGACGGGAATTCGTGTGCTTGACCTAAGCCGAGTACTGGCTGGCCCCTGGTGCAGCCAAGTATTGGCCGATCTTGGCGCGGATGTCGTCAAGGTAGAGCGCGTAGGGCGAGGCGATGACACGCGTGCTTGGGGCCCGCCATACATGAAAGATACTCAGGGTAACGAGACTCCGGAAACCTCGTATTACCAATCCTCCAATCGCAATAAGCGCTCGGTGGCTGTCGATATTACCACCGCAAAAGGGCAGGAAGTTGTTCGTGCACTGGCGGCTGAGAGCGACGTGCTGGTCGAGAACTTCAAAGCGGGCTCCCTAAAGAAGTATGGGTTGGATTATGAATCACTCTCCAATCTCAATCCGAGGTTAATCTACTGCTCCATTACGGGGTTTGGCCAGACAGGGCCTCGTGCGCAGGAACCTGGCTATGATTTCATTATCCAGGGAATGGGGGGGCTCATGAGCATCACCGGGGAGCGTGATGGCGTTCAGGGTGGCGGCGCGCAGAAAGTAGGGGTGGCTGTCACCGATGTGATGACAGGGCTTTACTCGGTTATTGCCATTCAGGCTGCGCTACTGGCACGTGAAAAATCTGGTCGCGGCCAGCATTGCGACATGGCGCTGCTGGATGTGCAGGTGGCGGCATTAGGCAACCAGAGCCAGAACTATCTAAGTACAGGCGTTTCACCTGGGCGCTATGGTAATGCGCATGCCAACATTGTGCCTTACAACTCCTTTCGTGCCAGTGATAAGGACTTCATTATTGCTTGTGGCAACGATTCTCAGTTTGCCGCGCTGTCCAGCGCTATTGGGTTGCCAGAGCTTTCTGCTGATCCTCGGTTTTCAAAGAATCAAAGTCGGGTCAGAAACAGAGATGCGATCACCCAGATTCTCTCAGAGCATTTTAAACGCGATACAGCTGAAGCGTGGGTAAAAAAAATCAGCAACGTTAGGGTACCTGTAGGGCTAATTAACGATATTGCCGACGCACTAGCAGAGCCCCAGGTGGATGCCCGTGGCATGCTGGTTAATATCCCCCATTCTCTGAATCCTGACTTTAAGATGGTGGGTAGCCCAATCCATCTTTCCGACACGCCCGTAGAGTACAGAAGACCAGCACCACTGCTGGGACAAGATACTAACGATGTACTCACCGAGTATCTTGGTCTTTCGCCAGAGCAGTTATCGCAGTTGAAAAATGACGGCGTACTGGGATAACCCATGCCTCCAAGTCGCCGACGACGGCTTGGTGGGTGATCTTTGCGAGGTTCTGCCAGGGCTCAAGGGTAAGCTGTAATGTTAAACACCAATTAAATATTATTAGATGGAAGTGCATAATGAACGATACGATTAAGTTATTGAAATCTCATCGCTCAATTAGAAAGTTTGAAGAGCGGGAAATTTCGCCGGAGTTATTGATAGAACTGATTCGTACAGGGCAAGCAGCAGCAACCTCCAGCCATATACAGGCATATAGCATAATACATGTCACCGATAAGCATTTACGCGATCAGCTAGTCGAACTGACAGGTGGGCAAAAATACGTAGCGAGCAGCAGTGATTTCCTAGTCTTTTGTGCCGATATGAAGCGTCCACTTGAAGCGGCGAGAAGCACAGGAGAAAACGTCGTGAGTGGTATGACCGAGCAGCTTTTGGTTGCTACGGTAGACGTTTCACTGGTAGCACAAAACATTGCGATTGCGGCGGAGTCAGAAGGGCTAGGAATTTGCTACATAGGAGGTATACGCAATAATCCACAAGCCGTGAGCGAACTGCTAAGTTTGCCACACCATGTATATCCTGTATTTGGTATGTGTATTGGTTATCCTGCACAAGATCCAGATATTAAGCCGCGGTTACCCGTTGAAGCTATCGTCAAAAAGAACAGGTACAGCGATGATTCAGAACATGTGAATGCTTTTAATCTCACCATGCATCACTATTACCAGACCCGCAAAGGGGGAAATAAAGTTTCAGACTGGTCTCAGAGTTTAGCCCCACTTTTTAATCAAAAGCTGCGTTCGCATATGCAAGAATTTCTTATTGATAAAGGCTTTGAAATGAAGTGAGGAATAGTTTTCAGATCTAATAGACAGTCTATCGCCACTCTTTTGTGTGGCTGGCTGTTTGATACAAGCTTATATCCAGCTGTTTATGGCGAGCCGTCTAGTTGAGTGTTTGATACAGGCGGCTTGCTTGGCTGGTTTAACGGATGATCGCCGTTACGAAGCCACGGTCATCAGGTTTTAACCTTTCATTTTAGCCTTTTCCTTCCATCAGTGCCCCCTCATTGAAATAACCTTACTAGCACATAGCCAATATAGTATGTTGTTCGAATAGCGCCCAATTGAGCGATTTTCAGACATTATGAAGACAGATTAAGCACTAAACGACACGTTATTATAGGCATAACGACTTCCGACGATGACGTAATGCCACGAAAGGAGATGAGCAGTGGGACAACCAAAAGTAACGGTCCTTCACGGACCTAATTTAAATCTTTTAGGCGTTCGTCAACCAGACGTTTACGGCTATGAGACGCTGGATGATGTTAATAACGCTTTGGCTGAAACAGCTGAGAAGCAGGGCTGGGATATAAGCTGTTTTCAAAGCAATCACGAGGGCGAATTGATTGACGCCATTCATGCGGCGCGTCTCGATGGCACGCTGGCTATCATCATCAACCCGGCCGCCTATACCCATACGTCTGTCGCTATCCTCGATGCGCTCAATGCCTTTGAAGGTAGGGTCATTGAGGTGCATATCTCAAATGTCCATAAACGCGAAAGCTTCCGTCATCACTCCTATGTCTCGCAGCGGGCAGATGGGGTCATTGCGGGGCTTGGGACGGAGGGTTACCAGGCCGCTTTAAACGCCATTATAAAATCTTGCGTTTAAACGGTACGCGAAGCCGTACGAGGGCAAAAAGCAGTGCAAAGACCATAAAGATATCTCCTTCATGAAAAGCTGCGTAACGCTTGTGACCCGACGCTATACCTTGGTAGTAGCTTACGCCAAGTAGCGCGTACATCTGCCTGGCTTAAGAATGAATAATTATTTGAAATGATAAGGTTTTTACCGATGTTAACGAGAGGGGAGGCTTAGCCTCCCCTTTTGTATGCGTGCTTGGTGGGGTTTGACGAGTGAATATGACGGGAGTAAATTGTTCGCACTACAAATCAAAGTTCGTTATTCGAACTTGTCGAGAGTCACTGCCAGGAGGAGACCTATGGCTGAGTTCTTGAGCTTGCATGACGCGGTAGCGCGCTACGTCGAAGATGGCGCCACCGTTGCCATGGAGGGCTTTACCCACCTGATTCCGTTTGCCGCGGGCCACGAAGTGATCCGTCAGAAAAAGCGCGACCTGACGCTGATCCGCATGACCCCCGATATCATCTACGACCAGTTGATTGGCGCGGGCTGTGCTAAAAAGGTGATCTTCTCCTGGGGCGGTAATCCCGGCGTGGGCTCGCTGCATCGACTGCGCGACGCGGTTGAGAAAGGCTGGCCGCGCAAAATTGAGATTCTTGAGCACAGTCATGCCGCGATGGCCTGCGCCTTTGAGGCTGGGGCTGCTGGCCTGCCAATGGCTGTGCTGCGTGGCTATGTCGGTAGCGAGCTGCCGAGCGTGAATGATCAAATCAAATTTATTGAGTGCCCGTTTACCGGTGAACGCCTAGCAGCGGTTCCTTCTGTGCGACCGGATGTGTCGATCATTCACGCTCAACGGGCGGATCGACAGGGTAATGTGCTGGTGGAAGGTATTGTTGGCGTACAGAAAGAGGCGGTGTTGGCTGCTAAGCACAGCATTGTCACCGTGGAAGAGATTGTCGATGACCTGAACGCTCATCCCAATGCTTGCGTGATCCCAGGCTGGGCGATTAGTGCCGTTGCCGTGGCAGAAAAGGGCGCGCTGCCTTCGTATACCCATGGCTACTACGGTCGCAGCAACCGCTTCTATAAAGAGTGGGATGCCATTGCTCGTGACCGCGATACCTTTACTCAATGGATCGACAAGAATATCTACGGTGCAGAGGAGCAAGCCAAATGAGTCAGGAATACACCTCTTCTGAAATGATGACTGTGACCGCTGCCCGTGCGTTAGAAAATGGCATGACCTGCTTTGTGGGTATTGGTCTACCTTCTGAAGCCGCCAACCTGGCACGCCTAACCCACGCGCCTGAGGTAGTGCTGATTTATGAGTCCGGCACCCTGCAAACCAAGCCTGAGATTCTGCCGCTCTCTATTGGTGACGGTGAGCTGTGCGAATCAGCGTTGACCACGGTGGCCGTGCCAGAGATGTTCCGTTACTGGTTACAGGGTGGCAAAGTGAACGTAGGCTTTTTAGGCACCGCACAAATCGACCGCTTTGCCAACCTTAATACCACCCTGATCGGTGATTACAAAGCGCCCAAGGTTCGTTTGCCGGGCGGCGGCGGTGCGCCGGAAATCGCCACCAACGCTGGTGAAGTGTTTATTACCCTGAAGCACTCAAAGCGCGCGTTTGTGAAAGATGTCGACTTCGTCACCACGTTAGGCTTTGGCCGTGATGGCAAAGGACGCGATAACGTTCCCAATATTGGCAAGGGTCCCACGCGGGTCATTACCGACCTATGCGTGATGAAGCCCGACCCGGACACCAAAGAGCTGGTCGTCGTCTCGCTACACCCCGGCGTCACCCGTGAAGACGTGATTGACGCAACCGGTTGGGATATTCGCTTTGCCGAACAGCTGGAGAGCACGCCGGAACCGAACCCCAACGAGCTTGAAATATTGCGCGAACTGAAAGCACGCACCGAGCGTGCCCACGCGGGTGAATAAGGAGCTTTGTATGAGTGATGTCTATTTATGCCACCCGCGCCGCACTGCCGTTGGCCGCTTCGCTGGTACCTTGGCCAGCGTGCGCCCCGATGATTTCGCCGCGACGATTTTTAAAGCCGTACTGGCGGAAGCGCCGGATCTTGACCCTGCTGCCATTGACGAAGTGTTTATGGGCTGCGCCAACCAGGCCGGTGAAGACAACCGCAACGTGGCACGTATGTCGTCGCTGCTGGCGGGCATCCCGACCTCGGTACCCGGCACAACCATGAACCGCCTGTGTGGTTCGGGCATGGACGCGGTCGGTACCGCGTTTCGCGCGATTAAAGCGGGCGAAATGGAGCTGGCACTGGCAGGCGGCGTGGAGTCCATGTCGCGAGCGCCCTACGTGATGGGCAAGGCTGAAGGCGCTTTTGCGCGCGGGCAAAAGATCGAAGATACCACCATCGGCTGGCGCTTTATCAACCCGCTGATGAAGAAAGCCTACGGCGTTGATTCGATGCCAGAAACGGCGGAAAACGTCGCCGAGCAGTTCACTATCTCTCGGGAAGATCAGGATGCCTTTGCCCTGCGCTCTCAGCAGAAAGCCGCTGCCGCCCAAAAAGCGGGGCGCTTTGCCCAAGAGATCACCGCCATCGAGATTCCCCGCCGCAAGCAGGCGCCGCTAATCTTTGATCAGGATGAGCACCTGCGGGAAACCTCCCTGGAAAAACTGGCAGGGTTGCCTACGCCGTTCCGTGAAGGCGGTAGCGTGACCGCAGGCAATGCGTCGGGCGTTAACGATGGCGCGGCGGCGATGCTGGTGGCCAGTGACGCGGCGGTTAAACAGCATGGTCTGACACCGATGGCGAAAATTATTGGCATGGCCACGGCCGGCGTTGAGCCGCGCATCATGGGATATGGTCCGGTACCTGCTGTGCAAAAACTGCTTAAACGCACTGGTATCACCATGGATGATATCGATGTGTTTGAGTTCAACGAAGCGTTCGCTGCCCAGGCACTGGCCTGCATGCGTGACTTGGGCCTTAAAGACGACGATCCACGCGTCAACCCTAACGGCGGCGCGATTGCCCTGGGTCACCCGCTGGGTATGTCCGGTGCGCGCCTGTTAATGACCGCTGCTCATGAGCTGCAAAACAGCGGCAAGCGCTATGCATTGTGCACCATGTGTGTAGGCGTGGGTCAGGGTATTGCCACGCTGATTGAACGCGTTTAACGGAGGTAGCATGGCCTTTCATACTATCAATGGCCGCAGCGTCGCTTACCGATTGCTCGGCTCGGATGTGAATCCACTTATCGTGCTAGCGCATCCACTGGGCATGAGCCAAGCCGTGTGGGACGACATCATTCCCGCGCTGCTACCCCGCTACCGGGTGCTGACCTGGGATCTTCCCGGCCACGGTGCTAGTCAGGCAGCCAGCGGTGCACAAATCACTCCCGCTGATTTAGCCGCTGAGGCTCTAGCATTGGCAGAGCTGGCGGCTGCTGAGCGCTTTCACTTTGCCGGTACGTCCATTGGCGGTGTCGTCGGCCAGCAGTTGATTGCTGAGCATAGCGACCGGCTGCTCTCCGCTACGCTGACCAATACTGGCGCAGTGATCGGCAATTCTGATCTCTGGAACACCCGCGCAGGCCGAGTGCGCCAGGAAGGTCTGGCAGCGATGTCTGAAGAGATCGTGCCGCGCTGGTTTGCACCACAGGCCTTTGAGGAAAGTCCAGCGCTGAAAGCAGGATGGTGCGTACAAATGGGCCGTGGCGACGATGAGTCCTACGCCCAGCTATGCGAAATGCTTGGTCGTGATACGTTCACTGGAAAGCTTTCAGGTAAGAACGCCCCTCATAAGGTCGTTCCTAATAAGGTCAAAGTACAGCTGTTTGGCGGCAGTGAAGATCTGGCCACGCCGCCGGCAACGTTGGAAGCCTTGGCTGCGGAACTCGACGGCGCACCGTTGGAGATATTTGACGGTGTTGGTCATGTGCCGTCGGTAGAAGCTCCGGCGCTGTTCGCGCAAAAGCTTATTGCTGTGCTTTCCGCCGATTTAGGTGACGGTGTGGCGTAAGCCTCCGGACTGGAGGGTCGCAAATAGGTATAGGCAGAGAGAAGTATTTCTATAACCGCATAACCGTCATGCCCACTAAGCGCTAGAGACACACTACGATACTCTAGCGTTTGGTGGGCATGACGTTAGCGTTTCTATAGATTCAACGATATGCCGCGCTCGTTAGCTATTAAGAGCCTGTAAGAAAACGCGGCGGAGTCGATAGAGCAGAGCTGTTATGCGTCACCTTCGTGTATAGATGAAGGATGACCGCATAATGGCTTCACATGGATATCCATATAGGGAAACAGCGGCAAACCGCTAATAAGATCGTGGAGTTCAGCATTGTCACTGACGTCGAAGATGCTGACGTTGGCGTAGCTGCCAGCGATCCGCCATAGGTGGCGCCATTTGCCTTGCCGTTGTAGCTCCTGAGAGTAGGCTTTCTCCTTTGCTTTGATGTCAGCCACTTGCTCGGCGGGCATATCCGCCGGCAGTTTTACGACCATTTCTACATGAAACAGCATTGCACTTCTCCATGGGTAGTTTTGCTACAGGTATTCGCGCTACAGAGTGTTTTTTCGATTTAAATAGGCTTGTCGCCAGCGCACGATTTTAACCTCGGCGAATAGCCCCGCTTGGTGGAATGGATCGGACTCGATGAAGTGCTCGGCCTCCTCGCGGCTATCCAAGTCGACTAGGTAGATACCGCCAGACGCCGTTTCGCCATCATCGGAAAGCTTGGCGCCACAGGCCAATAAGGTCACTACGTTGGCATCCAGATACTCCAGGTGGGCTTGGCGTACCTCCAGGCGTAGTGCCTGCTGGCCGGGCTTGTCGAAAGTTTCGATCAAAAAAGGCATGGGGCAGTCCCGTAAGTCAAGAGTCGTTAAGCGTAGATAAGAATGGTTAGGCGCCGAGGTAGCCCCAGATCAGCATCGCGCTGGCGTAGATGACCCCGAGGTAGATTAGGATCAGCACCATGTAGCCCATCACATCACGTAACTTCAAGCCGGAGATGGCTAACACCGGGAGGATCCAGAACGGCTGAACCATGTTGCTCCATTGGTCACCAATTTGGACGGCAAGCGCCGTGGCTGCCTGGGAAGCACCAAGTTCTGTGGCGGCTTGAACCATAACAGGACCTTGGACAGCCCATTGGCCGCCACCGGATGGTGCCAGCAGGTTGATGATGGCGCCGCTGATAAATGACCAGATAGGCAAGGTTTGCGCACTGGAGATATCAACAAAGGTATTGGCGAACGAAACCACCAGCCCTGACCCCACGAGAATTCCCATGATCCCCGCGTAGAAAGGGTACTGCACGATGATGCCAGAGACGATACGAATCCCATCCGTCAAAGCGGCTAGGTAGTTGGCAGGCGAGGCAAATAGCAATATACCCAAAAACAGGAAGGCGAAATTGATGGTATTAAGGTTCAGCGAACCGCCATCGAATGCATACAGTGCAATATACAGCATGCCTAGCGCGCCAATGCCAATGCCCACCACTTTGCTGCGATTCAAACGTTCGGCGGTGGTGGTTTTTGTGTCGTTGGGAAGCGGAGCTACGGAGGGCTTGGCTACCGTGGTTGGGTCGATTTCGACGATATCTTCGGCGTGCTTGGGATGCAGCCAGGCATTGAAGAAAGGAAGAGTGAGAAGAATAAGAGCGCTGGTGATCAAAAGAATGGGCGAGAAAATTGTTTCGCTCAGTGGGATTAATCCAATCGTATCCTGAAGAAAGTGCCCTTCGGTGGCGATCAGTAGCGGCACGCTGCCAGACAGGCCGATACCATAAAGAGCAAAGCCAGAATACGCCGCAGCGATCACTAGTGGGTAATGTAAGCCTTTCACGTTAAGCGCCAACTTCTGGGCGACTATACCGCCGATGACCAAGCCGAAACCCCAGTTTAGCCAGCTACCGATACCTCCCACCAGAGTGGCAACAACAATCGCGACGAAGGGCGTTGTGACGCGTGCTGCGACGCGGTTGAGTATGCCGTCAACCAAGGGCGTTTTGGCCAGGATATAGCCCGCTAGGAGGATGACCGTCATTTGCATGCTGAAGGCCAGCAAGTCCCAGAAGCCATCGCCCCAATAACGCACCGCATTTAAGGGGCTGGTGCCCTGCATTAACACTGCCAGGAGCATTGTGAGCATGGTTAGAAGGATCGCGATGACGAGAGGATCGGGCATGTAGCGGTTAACGAGCCGGGTGAAGAAATTTGCCAGCGCATTCATAGGAAGCCCTCTTATTGTCGGCGTGCCTGTCATTGTCTACTATGTACGCATAGCGCACATAAGTTCGTTTTTCGTGAGTGATCTTTGACTCACGACTAGTTTTATTCAATGCGACATTTGTCTAGGTTCACTTGAATGATCTCCGAGCCAGACGAAGGAGGAAGTACTGATGCAGGACGATTCATTGCAAGCTGCTGTGGTAGGTGCGGGAACCATGGGCACCACGCTGGCCAAGTTAATGGCGACGCATGGTGTCAAGGTCACTGTGGTTGATACCAACCCGAAGGTATTGGAAGCCAGTCGCTTGAATATGGGGGAGAGTGCCGAGATCATTCGCTTTACCCCAGATTTGGAGGTGGCGAAGAGTGCCGATTTTGTCATCGAGAGCGTGACAGAAGACGTTGCGATTAAGCGAAAGGTCGTGGCGCAAATCGAGTCTGAAGTAGCCGATACTTGTATCATCGTGACCAATACATCGGGTATTCCGATTGATGACATCGGAAGTGCCATGCGGGTGCCGCAACGGTTCCTGGGGACGCACTTCTTTAATCCGGCGGATATCATACCTGCCGTGGAAGTGGTGCCAGGCAGCCATACCGAGGCGGCAGTAGTGGAAAAGGTGTGCGGTTGGCTAAAGCGTTGGGGGAAACGCCCTGCGGTACTGAATACCTGTGTACCTGGTTTCGTCGCTAACCGGATCCAGCATGCGGTGATGCGTGAATGCCTCTCCCTGTTGGAAAAAGGGGTCGTGGAGGCCGAAGCGCTGGATGATATCGTGCAGTACTCCATTGGCGTGCGTATGGCGTTGAATGGCCCTTTATGTCAGCGCGACCTTAACGGGTTGGACACCCATCTGAATATCGCCCATTACCTCTATGCGGATCTCGAAGCACGTCAGCAACCTGCCGCTCTGCTTGAAGAGTACGTGGCCCAAGGTCGCCTAGGTGCCAAGGCTGGGCAAGGTTTCTACCAGTGGAGTGATGAGACGCGGACCCAGCACCAGGCCCGGGAGCGGGAAAACCTGCAACGTATCATTGAAATCGCTACCCAACATGCCGGTGGAGACAAGTTATGAATCAGCCTCGCTGGAAGAAACGTCCTGAAGGTAGCAACTGGGGCGAGTTTGGTCCTGACGATCAACTGGGGCGAGTCAACCTGATCGGCACCGAGCAGGTGCTCAAAGGTGTGAAGGAAGTCCACGAAGGGGTGACATTCTGCTTGTCGCTACCTCTGGATATCCCCGGCGGAAAGGTGTTGAACCCCCGTCGTTCGCCTCCGAAGCTAACTCCGACGGCCTTGGGTGATGACCAGTACATCAACTTTCCCCTGGCGACTCATAGCCCTGCGTTGCATGACGTTATTAGTGACGACCAGGTTCAGCTATCGTTGCAGTACTCCACGCAGTGGGACTCCCTGGCTCACGTGGGCGCTCTGTTCGATGGCGATGGTGATGGTACGCCAGAACGCCGCTACTACAACGGCTACCTGGCCGAGAAGGATGTGCTCGATCTGAGCGGAGAATCGGCCCAGTGGCACGACTCCTATGCTAGACGCCTGGGAGTCGAGACACTGGCAACACATGGCATGCAAGGCCGAGCCGTATTGGTCGATTTGGTGAGAGTTTTCGGTGCGGGAAGAACGCTGGTAGGGCACCTGGAGTTGATGGAAGCGCTGAAACAACTGAACGTGGTGGTGGAGCGTGGCGATATGCTGGTATTGCGCACAGGGTTCGCCGAGGCGTTGTTGGATATGCAGGGTACGCCGCAGCCAGAGGTGCTGAAAAACACCGGGGCAGTGCTTGATGGCAGTGATTCAGCCTTGCTGGAGTGGATCACTGAAAGCGGCATTGCGGCGATCTGCGCGGATAATTATGCGGTAGAAAACTTAGACCGTGAGTTGGCGTCGAGCTGCTGCTCTAAACTTCCATTGCACCATCATTGCCTGTTCAAACTCGGATTGCCGCTGGCGGAGTTATGGTATCTGAAAGATTTAGCGGAATGGTTGCATAGCCGCCAGCGCAACCGGTTCTTGCTAACGGCGCCACCACTTCGGCTGCCAGGCGCCATTGGCTCGCCGGTGACTCCAGTGGCAACCGTATAGTGATGAGTTTGCTGTTGCGCTGGAGAGCGTTAGAGATACCTTCGACAATGGGAGTGCTTACGCCTGGGTGATAAGCTCTTAGGTCTGATCAATTCGACCATTGAGGCAAACTCACAGTGAGCAGAAAGATTTGGCTGTATGCGCTGGTTCTGGCCTCTTTAATCGTGCTGAGCCTTTTGGGGTTATGGTGGTTATGGCATTGGCAATACAGCCACGCCGAAGCAGATGCCCAGCGTCACGCAAATACGCGTCTAGCGCTCTACACCAGCAGCCTGCAAGGTGCGCTTGAGCGCTTTAACTACCTGCCTGACTTACTGGCCCAGCAACCTTTAGTCCAGGCTGCCCTGCGCGAACCTAGTGAGCTATTGCTGTCTCCTGTTAATCAGCACTTGGCAGAGGTCGCTGAGCGTTCGGGCGCTGACGCCATTTTTCTGATGGATAAGCAGGGCGTCACCCTGGCCAGCAGCAACTATGAGCTCGAGCAAAGTTTCATTGGCCACGATTATCACTTCCGCCCCTATTTTTACGATGCCATGCAGAGCGGTAGCGGTGAATTCTTTGCAATAGGTGACACAACCGGACTGCCGGGTTATTTCACCTCTTATGTCGTTACGCTTGGCGACGACACTGTCTCTGCGGGTGTCCTGGTGGTTAAGGTCTCACTGGAAGCGCTTCAAGAGGATTGGCGTCGAGCACAAGAAAACGTCATTTTGTCGGATGCCAATGGCGTTGTGATACTTTCTAGCCGTGAGCAGTGGCGGTTTCAGCACATTGATGGGCTTTCTGATGATGCCTTGGCGCAGATTAGTGCCCAACGTCAATTTCTCGATAAACCGCTTTCCCCGCTCGGCCAGCGTCTACATGACGATACGCTGGTAATAGGCAACCAAGCACAAGGGGGAGGCGAGCGTTTTCTGGTCGCTTCCCTACCGCTTTCTACACTGGGTTGGTCGATGCATTATCTCAGCCCGGTGCGGCCACTTTATATCAGTGCTCGCAACATACTCCTGGCGGGCTTAGTCACGCTTGCCGCTCTTTTGTTGTTTGGCTTGTGGCTACGTGAACGCCAAAAACGCCAACACATGCGCGATGCTCAGGCGAAAATCATCCAGCAAACCAATATTCGCTTGGAAGAACGTGTCCAGGAACGCACCCAGGCCTTAGAGGATGCGCAAGCTGAACTGGTCCAAGCGGGTAAATTGGCCGCCTTGGGGACCATGGCGGCAGGCATTGCCCATGAGCTTAATCAACCTCTTTCAGGCATCCGTACTTATGCTGCTAACGGTGAGCGGTTGTTGGCGCTTGGCCGTCAGGAAATGGCAGGTGACAACTTCCAACGTATTCAGGTATTAAGCAAACGCCTCGCCCGGCTAATCGAGCAGCTAAAGCTGTTTGCTCGCAAGGGCGAGAGCCGCGAGAGTGTGGATCTTCCGGCCAGCCTGAACTTCGTACTAGAACTACTGGAGGAGCGTTTCCAGCAGCAAAAAGTGCGTTTGGAGCGTGACGGCGATTGGCCGCAGTCACTCTGGGTACGCGGCGATGACGTTCGCCTGGAGCAGTTGCTCACCAACCTGCTGCGTAATGCGCTGGATGCGTTGAACGACATAGCCAATGGTGTCATTCGTCTGCATGTTGAGGTAACTACGGAACAAGTGCAGCTGACGATCCATGACAATGGACCTGGCTTGCCCCAAGAAGTGATCGAGCAGATGTTCGACCCATTCTTTACGACTAAACCGGTTGGGGAAGGCTTGGGGCTGGGGCTGTTTATTAGTTACGGCATTGCTCAGGATCTTGGCGGTAAGCTCAGCGCTGGCAATCACCCCGCTGGGGGCGCTTGGTTTCGTCTGTCATTACTGCATGGTGAGGAGACACCTTCATGACGCAAGCATCTTCTAGCACCTTAGCTCGACTATCGGCTGCTTCTCTGCCCGTCTGGCTGGTGGACGATGAAGCCGATGTCCGTGACTCTCTTAGCCAATGGTTGGAGGTGTCGGGGTTAGAGGTTCGCACGTTTTCACGCGCCGGTATGGCGCTGAATGCACTTCAAAACGGCCAGCCGTGCGGTGTCGTCGTCAGTGATATCAAGATGCCCGAGATGGATGGCTTGGCCTTGTTTGCCGCCGTGCAAGTGCTCGATACGCCGCCCCCGGTGATTCTGATCACGGGCCACGGTGATGTCCCCATGGCGGTTGCTGCGATTCAGCAGGGGGCCTGGGACTTTGTGCAAAAGCCCTTCGATCCTGAACGCCTTGAAGAGTGTGTACGACGAGCACTAGAGCATCGTGCCCTGGCGCTGGAAAACCTACAGTTACAGCAGGCATTACGGCATAACTATTTAAGCACGCGCCTGCTCGGCGACTCTGCGCTGATGCAAGTACTACGGCGCCAAGTGGAAAACTTAGCTGCTAGCCGCGCCAACGTGGTTATCAATGGTGAAACGGGCAGCGGCAAGGAAGTCGTGGCTCGCGCCTTGCACGACTTTGGCAGCGGTAGCCAAGGCGCTTTTGTGGCGTTGAACTGTGGCGCCATGAACAGTGAATTAATCGAATCAGAGCTATTCGGGCATGAAAAAGGCGCCTTTACCGGGGCGGGGGAGCGGCGTATAGGTCTGCTGGAAACCGCCAGCCACGGCACCCTCTTTTTGGATGAAATAGAATCACTGCCACTGTCTGCCCAGGTTAAGCTGTTGCGCGCACTGCAGGAAGGTGAAATTACCCGGCTAGGCAGCAACCAGGTTATCCACCTCCATCTTCGGGTCGTGGCGGCCAGTAAAGAGAACTTGCTGGAAATGGTCTCGCAAGGAGATTTTCGCGAGGATCTTTATTATCGCTTGGCGATTGCCGAGCTGGCGATTCCTCCCTTGCGTGAGCGCCGCGAAGATATTCCCTTACTGTTTCGCCACTTCTGCCATCAAGCCGCTGATGTTCACGAAAGGCCGCTGCGCGAACCCACCACAGAACTGCTGACTGCCCTCGGCAATCATCGGTGGCCTGGAAACCTCCGCGAGCTGCGCAATATTGCCACGCGCTTTATTCTTGGGCTGGATCTGCCCTGGCAAAGCTCGCCTATGCCGCCACATCAAGCGTCTGCGCTCTCTGTGCGTATGGAAGCATTTGAGGCTACCGTCTTGAAAGAAGCGCTACAGCGCCATAATGGCAATATTCAAGCGGTACTCGACGAACTCGATCTGCCTCGCCGTACACTCAATCAGAAAATGCAGCGTCACCAGTTGCGCCGAGAAGACTTTCTCGCGACCTAAACGGTTGATTCAAGAGTTAATGCGCTAGGGCTGATTCATCGGCCATTTTTTGCCGATGAGGGCAAAGTCCATCGGCGAAAAATGGCCGATGGTCGCTCAGGCGTCTTTGCCTTTTGTCGTAGAAGTAAAATTATAATTTATTGATTTTTATGCTTTTGTTTAAAGTTGGCTAGCTTCTCGCTCTATTGGGGAAGGAGTAGTGATTACTCCAACAATTCCAATAAGCTGGGAGCAACACCATGCTAAAACGCCAATTTCTTAAAACCGCTCTTTGTCTCGCTACCGCCGCTGCATTCGGCGTCAGTGCCTCTGCCGTTACCGCCCAGGAACCTACCGAGGGCGGACAATACATCATGGGCACTGCTACCACCGGTGGCACGTTCTATCCAGTAGGCGTCGCACTTTCTACACTGATACGTGTCAAGCTCGAGCCTACCCACGGCATCTCCGTTTCCGCCATCAGCTCGGCGGGTTCAGCGGAAAACTTGCGCCTGATGGATGATGACCAGGCTCAATTCGGCATTCTGCAAGCGCTCTACGGCGCCTGGGCATGGTCCGGTGAGGGGCCAGTGCCCAAAGCCTATGACAACGTACGCTCAGTTTCTATGCTGTGGCAGAACGTCGAACACTTTGTGATGCGTGACTCACTTGTCGATACTGGCACCATTGATGACTTGGCTCAGCTATACGGGCGCGGTTTCTCCATTGGTGCGCGCAATTCCGGTACCGAAGGCTCTGGTCGGCAAATTCTTGCCGGTCTGGACATTGATCCGGAGCAGATGGATATTGCCTACCTGGGCTACAGTGCCAGCGCTGATTCCATGCAGAACGGCAATATAGATGGTATGAACATACCGGCAGGCGTTCCGGCCTCTGCCGTGACCAGCGCCTATGCCAATATGGGCGATGACATTACCACGCTGAACGTGACCGCTGAGCAACTTGAGCGCATTAACAGCCAGTACCCAGTGTGGAGCGCTTTCGAAATTCCCGCCGACACTTACCCTGGTCAAGACTCCCCGATCAATACCATTTCCCAGCCCAATATTTTGGTGGTTAACGCCGATGTGCCTGAAGAGCATGTGTATCAGATCACCAAAGCCATGTTCGAGAACCTGCCGTTTCTAAACAACATTCACCCAGCAACGCGTGACATGGCTCTGGAAAAAGCGCTCGACGGTCTGCCGATACCACTGCATGCCGGCGCCGCGCGCTATTTCCAGGAACAAGGCATAGAAATTCCTGAGCATCTTCTCGAAGGCTGAAGGCCTATCGCCCTGCATCTGCCTGGCATAAGCCGGGCGGATGGCCTCCCTATGCCTTACTTAGTGTTATGAGGTACACCATGAGTCATTCGACACCTGATACGGTGCGCGATGAATCCGCAAGCAGCGCTTCAGAGCGCCTTGAGCACCCCTGGCTTGGGCGGATTCTGAGCTTGCTCGCCATCATCGTTGCTTTCTCACATATCTATTTCAATACCCTGGGCACTGTCTCAGAGATTTGGGTTAGTGCATTACACTTCGGTATGTTCGGCCTGTTGTGCGCGCTTTCCGTGCCGATGTTCAAAGCGCGCTCGGCTAGCGGTCAGCGCTTATTACTCGCCGTTGATGTGTGTCTTGGTCTAGCCGCCCTAGGCTGTGCGTTCTATTTAATCGGCTTTGAGGATGCGCTTTATGCCCGTGGGGTACGCTTTTCCCTGGCTGACTGGATCGTGTCGATTACCGCTTTGGCGTTGGTATTAGAATTTGCCCGCCGGACTACCGGCTGGTTTATCCCGCTGCTATGTATCATTGCGCTGACGTACGTTGCCTGGTGGGGGCGCTATGTCGGCGGGGTGTTCAATTTCCCCGGGCTGAACTGGGAAACCGTGCTGTTTCGCAGCTTCCTCGGCGGTGACGGCATGCTGGGATCGATTGCCCGGATTTCCTGGTCTTACGTTTTCATGTTCATTCTCTTTGGTGCCTTCCTAGTACGTTCGGGTGCTGGAGAGTTCATCATTGAGCTAGCGCGTTGTGCCGCGGGTCGCTTTGTTGGTGGCCCGGGGTTTGTCGCGGTATTCGCTTCAGGGCTTATGGGGTCAGTGTCTGGCTCCAGCGTAGCCAATACGGTTTCCACCGGTGTGATTACTATTCCCTTAATGCGTAAAGCGGGCTTTCCACCGCGTTTTGCGGCTGGCGTTGAAGCCGCGGCTTCAACCGGGGGCCAGCTTATGCCTCCCGTCATGGGGGCGGGGGCTTTTATCATGGCCTCTTACACCCAGGTTTCATATCTCACCATCATCGGGGTCGCTGCGCTTCCTGCACTGCTGTACTTCCTTTCGGTGGCCATGTTCGTGCGTATCGAAGCCAAGCGTAGCGGTACTCATCAGGTAGAAACGGAACAAGCTCCAAAACTGATTGATGTATTGAAGGGCGGTTGGCACTACCTGCTACCGCTCGTGGTGCTGGTCGTCGCCCTTATCAATGGCTTCACTCCCACCTATGCTGCCGGTATCGCTATCGTGTCGGTGGTCGTTGCTTCCTGGTTATCACGTTCACCCATGAAGCTTCAGGCAATTATCGACGCTTTGGTACTGGGCACCCGCAACATGGTTTCCACCGCCATTTTACTGCTGACGGTTGGTTTGATCGTCAATGTGGTGTCGACGACCGGCATTGGTAACATCTTTTCGTTGATGATCTCTGATTGGGCGGGCGGCAGCCTGTTAATCACCATCGTATTGATCGCGCTGGCCTCTCTTGTACTGGGGATGGGGTTGCCGGTGACGGCCGCTTACATCGTATTGGGCACACTATCGGCACCTGCATTGTATGGTCTGATGGCACAAAGTCAGCTGTTAGAACTGATTATGGCCGGTGATTTGCCCGAGCAGGCACGGGCGATCTTTATGCTTGCCGCGCCAGATGCTTTGGAAGCGCTGAATGCCCCGATGGACGCTGCCAGTGCCCAACAACTACTGGCCGTGGTGCCGGACGATTTCCGTTCACAACTCTACGAGCAGGCGCTTTCGTCGCACACGATATCGATGATGCTGGTGGCGGCGCACATGGTGATTTTCTGGCTATCTCAGGACTCCAATGTGACTCCGCCAGTATGCCTTACTGCCTTCGCTGCGGCGGCTATCGCCAAAACGCCACCTATGCGTACCGGTTTTACCGCTTGGAAAATCGCCAAGGGCCTCTACATCATTCCCTTGCTGTTTGTTTGGTCGCCAATGATCACCGGGACACCGGCCGAGATGCTGGTGGTATTTGCCTTCGCGTTATTCGGTATTTACGCCATTATCGCAGGGCTGGAAGGCTATCTGGAAAGCGAGTTGCCCTGGTGGCTGCGCCTAGCCATGTTCCCCATTGGTGCTTTAATGCTGTGGCCCCACGGAAACTTGCTGCTGGACTTCTTGGGCTTGGCACTGTTTCTGATGACGCTGGTGTGGAGTGCCAGACGTGACCGCCAGATGGTTCATGCGACGGCCTGACTTTAGGCGAGCATAAAGGGGGCAGCCCTCTTATAAATAGCGCTCAAATAAATGCCGCCATCTTTTGATGGCGGCATTTCAATGTAATGTCTTAATCAACGTGGGTGATGGGTTGTCGGTCGGGGTCAATATGCCAAGGCAGGCCGAGGCGTGTGTTGCGCTCTAGCTCAGCAATGACCTGGGCGCCCAGCAGCAAAATGATGGCACCGACTTCCAGGCTGAGCAGCACAATCACCAGCGTTGCTAGGGACCCGTAAACGGCGTTGACGAACGAGAGGTGAGTGAAATAGTAAACCAGTAGCAGCCGCACGCCTTCCCACAGCAGTGCCGCGACGAAACCGCCGATTACCGCTCGGCGCAACGCGATACGCACGATCGGTAGCACCTTATAGATAGCGCTGAATAACAAGAAAACCCCAGCAAAACTGAATAAGTTGAGTACCGGTTCGGATAAACCCGCAAACGGCAGTTCTCGCTCAAAGAGCGCCATCATCAGCGTATTGAGCGAGCTGGCCAGGGTGACTATCAGTGTTAAGGCCAGCAGCCCCGCCCCTAGCACCAGTATGAAAGCGTAAGGCAGCATCACTGAAACCCACACACTGCGCTTGATATGGGGGCTCTCTGGCGCATGGAAGATAATCGCCAAGGCATCTTCGAGCATGCGAAAGGCGAAGGAGCTGAAGAGTAATAGAATGGGTAAGCTAAGGATGCCGATGACGCCGCGAGACTTCAATAAACTGCGGACGGCGTCCATCAACACTTCGGCATGGGCCGGTGCTAGGTGGCGCGCTTGTACAGCAAGAACGCTGAGTAAATGCTGTTGATCTACCACTTTTGTCAACAGCACAACCAATACTGCAAATAGTGGCACGATCGAGAGCAAAATATTATAGCCCACCCCACCGGCGAGCAGGATGCCGCGATTCTTCAGGAAGTGACACACTACACGCCAGGCAAAATGAGCCAGCCGTGGCAGCAACAAAAGTAAGGCATTGAGTGCCGTTTGGTTGCGCCCCATCGTTTGCCATTCTCCTTGTGTGCCAATGTCTATGCCTTGGCTGTGATTGTGCAGCGACAACAAGCGTCAGTGAATAGACTGACGCACAGACCGGCAAAAAGATAGGCAATGATCAGCGTTGCGTTTATTCCTGGCACAGCGGCGCAGACCCGACCAGCTCATTGCGGCAGCGTTCAAGTGCCTGGGCAATGTAACGTCCCGCCATGCGTTCAGAAACGCCAATGCGTCGGCCGATCTCGGCTTGGGTCAGCCCCTCCAGGCGGTGCCAGGTCAACGCCTGGAGAAGCCGTGGTGGCAACGATGCCATGGCTCGCCGCAATTGGCGCTGGCATAGGGCGCTTTCGGTCGCCGTTTCTGGGCAAGAGTAGGGGCAGGCGAGGCAAAGGTGAGGGTCATCGAGTGGCTGGTGGTCAATGCGTGAGTAACAGCGGCGATGATGATCAATCATCAGGTTATTGGCGATGCGAAACAGATAGGCGCGTGGCTCTTCAAGGCCTTCGTTGCATGGCCGTTGGCTCAGGCGCAAGAACGCCTCCTGACAGAGATCATCGGCGAGGGCAGGGCAGCGAAGCCGTTGTCGTAAATAGCCATTTAGATCACCGGCGTGCAATCGATACAGACGGGTGAGGTCCAGGCGGTCAGTCATGTGAAAACGGTCATAGTGTCAGGGTCTCGAGTGATGTTGGTGCTTGTAGGGCCCGCCCTTACCGCGGGCCCGGTGGGACGGCTCAGGTTAGCTCCATTGGTTGAGTTGCCTTGGTGTAGGTGATGGGCCGGAAAGCAGCAATGGGGTTGGCTAGGTTGCCAGCGAATTTGAGGTTTTTTGCTGGGTCAGCCAAATCAAGCATCTGCTGATGGTCGCTGAGCTGAAGCCTGTTTAAGCAGGAGAGGGTGAACGCTGGTGCGAACAGATCGTGCTGGTCGAATTTCTCTGCGAACTCAGGATGGTCCTGCTGGTAATCAATGACGCAGCGTGCAACTTGCTCCCAGAAGGCGTCTTCCGTTATGTCGCCTTGCTCGACAAGAATTCCCGCCATGAAACGTAAGAAACAATCAAACACATCGGTGAATATCGATAATATTTTGAGCGACTCGGGAATATCGAGGCGGATTCGCGAAATGGCCTCGGGTAGCTCCACCTCGGTATTCATGATGGCGATCTCTTCGGCAATGTCCTTCATGATGGCACGCACTGGGACGCCGTCCTTAAGCTGTAAGATCAGGTTCTCACCGTGGGGCATGAAGACTAGTTCGTAGGCATAGAAGCAGTGCAGCAACGGGCGCAGATAAACTTTTAAGTAGCGACCCAGCCAGTCAGCAGTGGAAAGTCCGGAAATAGTGATCAGTTGCGGTAGCAGCGCGCGTTGATGTGCATCGATATGTAGCAAGGCGGCCATTGTCATCAGCTGATGACCTTCGCACTGGTAGCGCATGGGGCTCTCTCGCCAAAGGCAGGCCAGCATCTTCTTGTAGGCACTACGGCTATCGAAGGCTGGCTCGATGGTATCGCGGCGAAAGCCGATTGCAGCCTCCTCGCGGAGGATCGTGAAGCTCTGGGAGCGAAGCTCAGGGTCGCCGTCGACCAATGCCTTGATCCAGTCGTTAATGGTCGGTGTGGCGCGCATGTAATTGGGCGAGAGACCACGCATAAAGCCCATGTTGAGAATCGACAGTGCGGTTTTCACATAGCGCCGATTTGGCTGGCTCACGTTGAACCAGGTACGGATCGACTGCTGGGCCTGATACTGATCGTGACCGTAGCCCAAGCAGACGATGCGGTTCCGAGCTACCTCAGCGGCGAAAGTGATGGATAGCTTGTGGAACCACTGCCAGGGATGAGCGGGCATCAGCAGGTAGTCCGTGGGGTCGAGATGGCGCTCTCCCAGCCGTCGGTGAAAGTCATTTACTGTTGCTGTGCCGAGCTCCTCGCAAAGCAGTGCCTCGTAGTCTAGGCCTTCGATGGCACTGAAATGAGCGTCTTCGCGATGTACTGCGAGCCATACCAGGGTGATGGGCGCTGCGGCTTCTGGGGCAAAGGCGTGGTAGTCAACGGCGTCGAAGCCCATGCGGCCATTATTAGCCACGAACACTGGGTGGCCCTCCGTCATGGCGGCCTCCAGTGTCTGGAAGTCGGCATCGGCTAACCCATCGGCGTCGGGACGGTTGCTGTCTAGCTTGTAGGCGCTGCCGAACAGGGTGCTGGCAATCTCTTCCAGGTAAACCGGCAGCATCTCATCGCTGATCCCCAGGGGCTGGCGGAATTCGAGGATGAAGTGCTGTGCGTCGATCTCAGCTGATACGCCATCGACCCGCTTATCAAGGGAGTCGAGGTCGATCATCCAGTGATCCAGCGCCAGACGACGGGCGCGGAAGTGGTACTCGACCGCCGCGTTCGGGGCGGCCAGCCGGTAGTTGCCGTTGCCTTTGGTATCCACGTGCAGTGCCTCGGGGGCCAGCAGGCGCTCATGGGAGAACTCAGCAATCGCCTTGCGGGTCAGCCAGCGGTTGGCTTGAGCCCAGTGGTCGGGGGTTAGGTGGGAAGTGACCCGTGTGGGGTCGGCGGCCAGTACCTGGGTGATGCGCGGGTTCTCGCGGCTCACCGCCGAGGCGAACGCTTCTCGGTCGCAGAAGGCGAGGTGAGCGGTCTTCTCGGGCAGCTGCACTTCGCGTTCGTAAACAAAACCTACTCGGCGGTTGAGCGGATGGATCTTGCGGTTGTTGACGTCCGGCTCTACCACGATGCGCCGTGTGTCGGGGTCTTCAAACATAAAGGCCAGGATGGTGGTGATCACCTGGACGCTGAAGCCGGTCAGCGGCGTCTTGGTAGGCGCCACCAAAAAGTGCATCCCGCGGTCGCCCTCGGCCACATCATAGTGCTCACTGATGGGATCGTGGCGAGGGTCGTAGCACTCCACCAGAAAAGCAGGTTGATCGTTGAATAGTCCTAGGTAGCCCTGTGCTTGATTGCTTTCCTGCAGGTCGCGGTAGAAGGCAAGAACGCGCTCAGCCGAGTGGCCCTGCATTCCCCAGAAACTTGCTCGGGGAGCGGTAACCCAGTCGTGTATCAGGGGCAGGTCCTCGGGTAGGTGCAGTGGGCGGAGGCTGAAGCAGCCTAGCCCTTGAGCGTGGCGGCTGTAGTTGATGCGTGTGGTCGGGGTCGGTTGAAAGAGGTTCATGGTTAGGTCCTTGCAGAAACGGGATCAGTTGGCTGTGCTTGGCTCGCCGATGGCCCGGCCAGCAGCAAGCGATAGGCGAGGGCGCAGAGGGCGAAACCTAACGCCGCGACGAAAAAGGGGCTGGCCAGGCCCTGGGTGTCGACCAAGCGACCAGCGCCCCAGGAGGCGATGAGCACGCCGAGCCCCTGGAAGATATGGATTTTGCTGAAGTCGCTGGCGTAGCGTTTTGGTGTGCTGAGCTGGAAGAGACGTACTTCCAGGCGCACAGAGACGCGAAACAGTGCCCAGCCGAGTAGCAGCCGACCCGCTAGGATGGCGATAACCTCGCCACTGGCTTGGAGCAGTAGGCCCGTGAGGCCGATTGCCAGGGGCAGAACGATGGCCGCACCGCTCGGGCGTCGGCACAACAGATCGAAAGCCAGCAGCGCCACGGCGACACCGCCGGGAATCGCGAAGACCGCGCCAGCCAGCGTCGCACTCGGTTGGCCCGAGGCTAGCGCCCAGTACTGGGCGAAAAAGGGTCGTGCCAGATAGGCGCTGAAGGTGAACAGCAGCATCACCACACCCAAGCGCAGAATAGCGCCGTTGGCGCTCGGAGAGGTTGGAGTGGCGGGTGCCGCGTGGGGCACTTGTCCGCGGCTGAGCAACAGCAGGCAAACCGCCACCTGGAGAATATCGCTCACCGCCATCAACTGGAACACGCGAGCCGGCTGCCAGAGTTCCAGTACCAAGCCACCGACGATGGCACCGAGAATGCCGCCAGCATGTACCACCACTGACAGCATGCCGATTAGGGTGGCGTGGCGGTCCTGGGGTTCAAAGTGCATGAGGTACGGGTAGACCAGCAGGTAACTAGCCTTTGCCACCAACATGGCCAGCGACAGCCCCCAGAAAAGCGGAAGTGAAGTGACCAGCGCGCAGGACAGACTCAGGCCGCCGGCGACGAGTTGGGTGCCCACCAGCAGCTGCAGAGTGCCGAACCGTCGGGCCAGCAATGCCCAGATAGGCAGTGCCAGCATCACCACCAGGCAGCTCATGGCCAGGTAGCCGCCGACGTGGGCGGGGTCAGTCACACCGAATCTATCGGCAAAAAACTGCGGGTAGAAGGGCAGTAGCATGGAGTCGCTGACCACCGCCACGGCGGTGACACTTACCAGCCAGGGCGTCGGTCTCATGCAGGCTCCGCGTCCATCGGTTCAAAGACGGCCTCGCTCGGAGCGCCGAAGTGCTGGTAGGCGATGCGCTTCTCGATGGGGTAGACCTCTCTACCGGTCAAGGCGCGGATGATGCAGGCATTGCGATAGGGTCCCATGCCCAAATCCGGAGCCACCAAGCTGTGGGTGTGCAGTTCGGCGTTCTGCACGAAGAGTTCGCCGCGCCCGCCGTCGATGTCATAGAAGCGACCTACGGCGTAGCGTCCGGCGGTGTCGAAGGCGATGCGTGAGGTGATGGGCGCTAAGAAGTCTGGCACATGGTAGCGGTAGCCGGTGGCCATGATCAGCGCTGGGGTACGGTGACGGTAGTGGCGCCGCTGCTCGGTGTGCCACAGGGTCAGGTCGTACTCGCTGCGCTCGGCATCATAGCGGCAGGTTTCCAGGTTGGTGTTGGTGAGCAGGTCGGAACGGACCTTGCCGCCCAGCTCCTTGGCGTAGCGCAGGTCGTAAATCGCATCAATCAGCTCCAGGTTGATGCCCTTGTAGAGACTCTTCTGGCGCTGCATTAACCCGTTGCGGGTGGCTTCGGGCAGGGAGTGGAAGTAATCGATGTAGTCCGGCGAAGTCATCTCCAGGGTCAGCTTGCCGTACTCCAGTGGGAAGAAGCGTGGTGAGCGGGTTATCCAGTCGAGGCGATAGCCGAAGCGGTCGATGTCAGCGAGCAAATCATGGTAGATCTCGGCGGCACTCTGGCCGCTGCCAATGAGGGTGATAGCCTCCTGGCGCTGCAGCTCGGCCTTGTGCTGCAAATACTCGCTGGAGTGCAGCGGGCGTGGGTCTACTTCTCGGCAGCCCTCCGGCAGATAGGGGCTAGTACCGGTGCCAAGCACTAGTCGCCGTGCCAGATGGATCTGGGCCTCGCCGCTATGGGTGTCGCGGCAGCTCACCCGGTAAATTCCCGCGGGCTCGTCATAATCGATGCGAGTCACTTCGGTGCCGAAGCGGATGCTGTCTAGTTGGGCGGCTGCCCACTGGCAGTAATGGTTGTACTCCTTACGCAGCAGGAAGACGTTCTCGCGGATGTAGAAATTGTAGAGCTTACCCTGTTGTTTCAGGTAGTTGAGAACGCTGAAGCGACTAGTGGGGTCGGCCATGGTGACCAGATCTGACATGAAAGGCGTCTGCAGAGTGGCATCTTCAAGCAGCATGCCGGGATGCCAGTCGAAGCCGTCTTGGCGTTCTAGGAAGAGGCCATCAAGTTCATCAATTGGGTCGGTGAGGCAGGCTAAGCCAAGATTGAAGGGGCCAAGGCCAATGGCGATAAAGTCGTGGACAGTCTGTGTCATGATCATATCTCGCTGGAATCAGGAAGCTACTGCGCGGGTTGGCGTCTGGGCATCGCACCATGCTTGGCCGTGGTGAGAGATACGCTCGATGATGGCCACCAGATCTTTGAGACTGGTATCCGGGTTGAGTAGGGTGAACTTGAGATAAAGCCGCCCTCCGACGCGAGTGGCGGAAATTACCGCTTCGCCGTTGCGGGACAGTGTCGAACGCACGTGGGTGTTGAGCTCGTCTAGCTCTGTTTCGAGTAGCTCTGCTTCGAGTAGCTCTGTTTCCTGCAGGCTCGCCGGGCGGTAGCGGAACACCACGGTGCTCATGGGAGGATCGAGCAGCACCTCGAAGTCTGGGTGGCGGACCAGCTCGTTGTAAGCCTCGCTAGCCAAGTCGATGACCTGCTCGAACATCTCGCCGAGCGCATCGGCGCCCATGATGCGCAGGGTCAGCCATGGCTTGAGGGCGTCAAAGCGCTTGGTCGTCTGCAGGCTCTTGTTGACCTGGTCAGGGGTGCCCGCCTCGGCTTGGCATTGCGGGTTAAGGTAGTCGGCGTGATAGGTCACGTAGCGCAGGTCGCTGCGACGCCTTACCAGGAACGCGCTGCAGCTCACCGGTTGAAAGAAGGTTTTGTGATAGTCGATAGTGACCGAGTCTGCGTGCTCGATGCCCGCTAAACGGTGACGGTAGCGTCGCGAGCACAGCAGCCCACCGCCGTAAGCGGCATCCACGTGCAGCCAGATACCATGCTCCCGGCAAAGTGCGGCGATCTCCTCAAGGGGGTCGATGCTGCCGAAATCGGTGGTGCCAGCAGTGGCGACCACAGCGATGGGAATCAGGTTCATCGCCACACACTCTTCTAGGCGCGTCTTGAGGTACTCGGGGCTCATACGGTAGTGGTCGTCGCAAGCCACCGGCATCACCGCCTGATAGCCAAGCCCAAGAATTGCCGCCGACTTTTGCAAGCTAAAGTGACTGACCTCCGAGCCGAGAATGCGCAGTCGCCGAAAGTCTGCCGACAGGCCCTCATGCTTATTGCCGCCGTGCCCCTCAAGAGATGCGCCGTAATGGTCTCGGGCGATCATCAACGCCATCAGGTTCGATTGGGTACCACCACTGGTGAAGACGCCGTCGGCGTCCTGGCCTAAGCCAATGCGGGCAGCGGTCCAGTCGATGAGCGACTGTTCGACGAAGGTGCCTCCGGCGCTCTGATCCCAGGTGTCGAGGGATGAGTTGATCGGTGAGAGAATCGCCTCGGCGAGGATGCCTGGTAGCACAACGGGGCAGTTGAGGTGTGCCACGTAGCGAGGATGGTGGAAGTAAACGGCATCATCCAAATAGAGCCGTGACAACTCTTGCAGCGCAGGCTCTAGGCTGCCAAGCGGAGCGTCAAGATCGATGGCCTGGAACAATCCGCGCAGCTCTTCTGGGCGAGTGCCGGTGAAGGGGCGGTCTACTTGGGCGACCTTGCGCCTTACTAAGTCGATGCAACGAGTGGCCTGTTGCCAATAGGCTTCTGAATGGTCGGCATTGAACAGTTGGTTTGTTGCCAGCGGAGCGAATGCGCTGCTGAGGGACTTGCTCTCGTCTAGAACCTTTGTCGTCATGGTGTCATCTCGTTTATCCGTTGCGCTGCAAGGCAGTAGGTTCGCCGGTAGCTATTGATTGCGTCTCTTGCTGTGGCGCCGAGTGTTAGTAACGCCATTAAATTTAATGAAATGATAATCATTACATTTTGTTCATAACACACGACGTATCAGCCGTCGCTTTCTGAACCGGCAGAGGCAATTTTTTTTGTAAGGTGGAGGGCGCCAGCGTCTAACGAGGAAAAAGAGGGCACATGAATATCGCGATCTATAGGCGTCAGAAGACGCCTACCTGGCCATCACGAGTAGGTGTTAATTGATAATTGCTAGAGGGGCTTCTTAAAAGAGTTTAGTTTAATATCAGCTTAACCAATGCATACATTACTTTCCTGGTCTTCAAATACCGGTATTGCGTCAAGTTTATCGAAGGCGCCCGTTAAACAGTTGCCTGTTTTAATATCAAACGCTGCGCCATGGGCACTGCATAGCAAACGGCTTCTATCTGACGAAATGATACTCTCTGACCGGTAATTTAATGGTAAGTATTGGTGGGGGCAGGCATTGACGTAGCAATAAATGACACCATTTATGCGCGTTACAATGACGGGGAAAGATTCATCGTTACTAATAACTTCTATGCAGTGTGCATTGCCTTCTTCTATAAGGCTAGAAGGACAAACAATCGCCCCCTCTTGGGGGGCGTTTGCATAGTTACGCCAAGCGTCTTGCACAGTGTTTCCTTTTCGTCAGCGCTAATCTTGTTATTTAGCGTTTTTGCTATTCTGCAGTACTTTGCAACACGCCTCGGTTAATTTGATCCTCTTCGATGGATTCGAACAGTGCTTTAAAATTGCCCTCTCCAAAACCATCATCGCCCTTACGCTGGATAAACTCGAAGAAGATCGGGCCAATCACCGTTTTTGAGAAAATCTGTAGCAAAATTCTGGTTTCGCCACCGCCCACAACGCCTTCGCCATCAATCAAAATGCCGCGGTTACGAAGTTTATCGAGAGGTTCCTGGTGATCTTTTACGCGCTCAAGTGATTTTTCATAATAGATGCTCGGCGGGCCAGGCATGAATTCAAGCCCCGCGTCAGCGATTAAATCAGTGCCGGTGTAAATATCGTTCGTTGCAATGGCGATATGCTGAATACCTTCGCCGTTATACTCGCGCAAGTACTCTTCAATTTGGCTGTGATCGTCGGCACTCTCGTTAATCGGGATACGAATTTTGCCATCGGGAGAGGTTAATGCGCGGCTAGTAAGACCGGTGACTTTACCGGTGATATCGAAGTAGCGTATTTCACGGAAGTTAAAGGTGTCGTGATAAAACTTATACCACGTATCCATATTGCCGCGAATAACGTTATGAGTGAGGTGGTCAAGATAGTAAAAGCCAAACCCTTTAGGCTTAGGGTTTACCTCATCTAACCACTCAAACTCATTTGAATAACAGCTGCCTTTTTCGCCATACGTATCAATAAAGTAAAGCAGCGAGCCGCCAATACCAACAACTGCAGGCGCATCGATGGATTTATTGCCAGTGAACTCTTCAGCCCCTAACTCAACGGCACGTTTTAGGGCGTGCTGAGCATCAACAACGCGCCAAGCCATGGCCGGTGCACAGGGGCCGTGCGCCTCAATAAACGCTGATGCATGCGAGTTAGGCTCGCTGTTAAGCAGATAGTTAATATCACCCTGACGATAAACGGTGATTGACTTATCACGGTGCTTTGCAACGGGGACGAAGCCCATTTGCCGAAACAGGCTGTCTAACTTTTCCGGCTCAGGATGGGCAAATTCAACAAATTCAAACCCATCGGTGCCCGCTGGGTTTGCATCGCTTATGGTTACTTTTGGCGCGTCATGAGGAAAAGGTCCCATCGCTGTCTCTCCTATTATTGTCTTGTAAGTGAACAAGCTCAGTATAGGGAAGAGGCGGTGCAATTAGGTTGCAAACTAACCTAAGATAACGCCAAATAGTGCACATCTTGTGCGCAACTGGAGTGTTCTATGCACGGGATTTCTTTGGATCGATATGATTTTGCAATTTTATCAGTATTGCAGAAGAACTCAGCCCTCACCAATTCAGAGTTGGGAGAACGTGTCAGCTTGTCTCCCTCTCAGTGCTCCCGGCGCAAAGCGCGGTTAGAAGCCGAAGGGGTGATTAAGGGGTATTCGGCGAGGCTTGATGCCTCCAGCCTGGGGTTTGGCTTGCGTGCGATCACCCGCGTTAATCTCAAAGCGCATGGTGAGAGCATGGATGATGATTTTGTAACGTTACTGACGAAGCACGCCATGGTGCGTGAGGCTTATTCTGTGTCGGGGGATGCGGACTATGTACTGCATGTGATCGCCAAGGACCTCACCGAGTTTTCAGACTTTATTCATCATCATCTACTCCCTCATCCTAATGTCACCCAGGTTCGCTCTGAAATCATACTGCGGAGTATGAAAGAGGAGCAGGGGCTGCCGGTGAGTGGTGGCTAGGCGATGTCCGAAATCACTGACTTTTCAGGCAAAGCCTAAGTAGCTACGTTAGTTTTGTGCCGTGAGGGTTCTATGCGTCTTAAATTTTATTGTCAGAATCGTATCGGTATTCTTCGCGATATAGTGGCCCAGTTTGCTGACTACCGCATAAATGTCGCGCGGGGCGAAGTTGGGGGCGAGCAGGGCAATACCATCTATTTGCATGTCCCGAAGTTGCTTAATGCTCAACTGAGTACGCTTAAGCCGGTGCTGGAAGCTATCCCAGGCGTTTTTGGCGTCAAACGCGCGAGCTTGATGCCCAGCGAGCGTCGTCATTTGGAGTTAGATGCATTGCTGTCTTCGCTGTCTGACCCCGTTATGTCGATAGATATGCAGGGTCGCATTGTAGCGGCCAACCGTATCGCCGTTCAGGTATTGGGGGTGCGCGTTCAAGAAGTACCTGGGCTCTCGCTGGATCGTTACCTTGACGAAGTCGACCTTCCCGAGGTGATTCGCCGCAATAACTCACGTATCAATGGGCTGCGGATCAAACTGAAAGGCGACACCTATCTTGCCGATATTGCGCCACTGCACACCGAAGACACGAAAGTAGATTCATTAGCTGGGGCGGTGGTGACGTTGCACCGTGCCGACCGTATCGGGGCACGTATTTATCAAGTGCAGCGCCAGGAACTGCGTGGCTTTGAGGCCATCTTTCAGTCGAGTTCGCGATTGGCAGCCGTGATCAATGAGGCGCGGCGCATGGCGCCACTGGATGCCCCGCTGCTGATTGTAGGGGAAACGGGGACTGGGAAAGAGCTGGTCGCCAGAGCCTGTCATTTGGCAAGCCACCGCGGGCAAGCGCCGTTTGTGGTGCTCAACTGTGCTGGGCTGCCAGAATCAATGGCCGAGACAGAGCTTTTCGGTTACGCGCCCGGTGCTTTTGAAGGCGCTCGGCCAGAAGGCAAGCTTGGCTTGCTGGAGCTTAATGAAGGCGGCACCGTGTTTCTTGATGAAGTCGGTGAAATGAGCCCGCGGCTGCAGACAAAGCTGTTGCGTTTTCTTCAGGATGGAGGCTTCCGGCGTGTGGGTAGCGACGAGGAAACCTTCCTGGATGTCCGGGTGATCTGTGCCACTCAACAGAACCTGCCGCAGTTATGTAGTGAAGGGCTGTTTCGGCTGGATCTTTATCACCGGCTTAATGTGCTGTTGCTACAGGTCCCTCCCTTACGCGAATGTTTGGATGGTATCGAGGAGTTGGCTGCCTATGTGCTTGATCGTGCGGCGCGTCAGATAGGCTGCCCTTTGCCTGAACTTTCACCTGCTGCGTTGGAAAAAATCATCCGCTACGACTGGCCGGGCAATGTGCGTCAGTTGGAAAATGTGTTGTTCCAGGCGGTGTCGCTATGTGAAGAGAAAGCCATTCAGCCGGTGCATTTGCGTCTTCCTCACAGTGAAGTATCGCCTGAGCTGGCGGGTATTCCATTAGAGGGAAGCTTGAGCGACATGTTAGGCGAGGTGGAAAAGAATATCTTGAGTACGCTGTATCAGCAGCATCCCTCCAGCCGCCAGTTAGGCAAGCGGTTGGGTGTTTCCCACACAACCATTGCGAATAAACTCAAGCGTTACGGTATTGGTGCTCAAGATGGCACTTGAAACCGTACCTGGAACAGCACGTTAAGCCGTATTCAAGACTCTACTTAAGCAAAATCTTAAAAAAGTACGTATAGCAGGTGAATTAACTGTCACGATTTGTTTACAGCTTGTCAGAAAAATACAACGGCAAGACACCACTCTTCGGCATTTTTTTCTGGGTGTAACGATTACTTTACAGTTTTATGCCGCTTCCGCGGGTAGCGCCTCGCCGAATGCGATTTAACCCCATTCCTGCCCTATGGCTATCTCCATAGACTCTTTATAGATTGCTCTTTATGACTGATTGACCGCAGTTGGTTGGCTTTTATAGGCAGTTAATCGCTCTTAAGTAGCTGTTCTAGCTGCTCATAATAAATAGCCTAAAAAACAATATAAATTTATAAGGTTTCCCAATGACAACGACAAATACGCCCCCCAAAACGCTGTGGCTGGGCCGCTGGGGGTTTGTGCTGGCAGCCACTGGCTCTGCAGTGGGCCTGGGTAATATCTGGAAGTTTCCTTACATCACTGGCGAGTTCGGGGGTGGCGCTTTTGTGCTGGTCTATTTGGCCTGCATATTGGCAGTAGGTGTTCCTATCATGATGGCTGAAATCAGCTTCGGGCGTCGCGGTAGGGGTAGCCCGATTGATGCTATCCGTCGAGTGGTACATGAGTCAGGGCGCGGCAGTTTCTGGTCGATCTTCGGCTGGATGGCCATGCTGTGTGGTTTCATGATTCTGTCGTTCTACGTGGTCGTCGCTGGCTGGTCATTTTCCTATCTGTGGAAAATGCTGAGCGGCGGACTGGCCGGTAATAGCGTCGATGATATGGCAGCAATTTTTGCCGCTAATAATGCCAACCCTTTCACGTTAGGCGCCTGGAGCACGCTAGTGACGGTGCTAACCATGTTCATCGTCGGTAAGGGCGTACAAGCAGGTATTGAAAAGAGTGTCAGTTGGATGATGCCAGGCATGGTGATCATGCTGGGCATACTGATTGGCTACGGTGCTTTTTCTGGTGGCTTTGCCGAAGCTTGGTCTTTTCTGTTTTCTTTTAATGCCGAAGGGTTAAGCAGTGAAGGGCTCTTAGCGGCACTGGGGCATGCCTTCTTTACCTTGTCGCTCGCGTCTGGTGCCATTCTTACCTACGGCTCTTACCTGCCAGAAGGGCACTCCATTGCGCGCACGACATTCAGTGTGGCCATTGCCGATACCGTTGTCGCGCTGATGGCAGGCTTGGCTATTTTCCCGATTATTTTCGCTAACGGAATGAATCCCGGCCAAGGGCCAGGATTGATTTTCATGAGCTTACCGCTGGCCTTCCAAGCAATGCCGTTTGGTACGTTGTTTGGCGTCCTGTTCTTTGTGATGCTGTCGATGGCCGCGCTTACGTCGTCGATTTCAATGATCGAAGCGACAGTGGCCTGGCTAGTTGCAAGCAAAGGGATGACGCGCAAACGGGCATCCTGGGGTGTGGGCATCGTGCTGTGGTTGGTAAGCACCTTGGCAATGCTGTCTTTCAATATGGGCGCGGATTGGACGGTGGCAGGCCGCACTTTCTTCGATTGGCTGGATTACCTGACCTCCCGTTGGATGATGCCATTAGGCGGTTTAGGTACGGCACTGATGGCAGGCTTCCTGCTGCGTACTGAGCTATTTAGAGAGGAGCTAGGGCTCTCCCGTACCCAACACACGCTGTGGCTGTTTATGGTGCGTTACGTCAGCCCGTTAGGCATCGTGTTAATTTTCATCGATGCGCTGGGCCTTGCCACCCTTCAAGTAGGCACTCAGTGGCCGTGGCTGCTAGCCCTGCTGGTGGTTATTACCGTGGTGGGAGAGTTAGCTAGCCCACGACTGCGGCATCAGGCTTCCTGAAGCAACTCATTAGAATAAGACATTAAGAAGAGTCATCAAAGCGCTCTCATCGATAGTCGATGGGAGCGCTTTGCGTTAGAGAGATACGTTGCTGGTATGTTAATCAACACGCTTCACTGTGCCGCTAAGGCATCAAAGGCATTGGCGTTAGGGCATAAGCGGCGGCACTCATCAAGCTCGGCACTTGCCCGCATCGCTTTCCAACAATCGCCAACGGCTGCGCAAGCGTTGCAGGTGTCACGCAGTGTACGATAGTCGGCATGATTTATCAGACCATTTCCATGAAGCTCACTCTCTTTAAGACCGAAGCGCTGCATCATAACTGGCATTAAGGTTTTGGCTGGGCTGAAATGAGCGGGTTGGCCTGCTGCTAGCTGCCTTGCCACTGCCTGCTCAAAGCGTGGCTCTAGCGGTCTTTCCAGGTCGTTGATAAGTGCATCATAGCTAGCGCCTGCTTGCTGGTTTATGTTGCGGGCTAACGTCGCGGTTGATGCTGTATAGCAGCGCTCTGTGAGGCGGCCCCACCAAGAGGTGGTATCTGTATGCTGGGCAGTATCCATGGTCATTCTCCCTCGGCGGTTCTTGATGATGACATCAGTATCAACCGACGAGAGATAAACTATCTTGACGCGGATCAAGTTGGTTTCAAGTGAAACAAACAGGCGGGGCCATGGTTGCTACTAAGTGACGATGATAGCGTTACGAAGATCTTATCCTACTTACCAGCTTTGCAAAGTGCGACTAAGCCTGCCTTAGACGCTACGCCTAGCTTGGCGTAGGCACGCTTGCGGTAGGTTTCAGTGGTTGAAAAAGCGATATCGAGTTTAGCCGCCGCTGTTTTGAGCGTGTGGCCACGTAGCAGATAGAGACACAGCTGACGCTCGCGTTCGGATAGCGGGGCCAGCGCGGCAGCTTCGCAAGAACTAAGCCGCTCGGGCCTGGCGGGGGCATTGCTGTAATGGCGGCGAATTAAACTGGTCATCAGCGGCGCTAAGCTATTTAAGCAATCCAGATTAGCTGAGGTGAAAGGGCCTCTCCGAGTGCCTCGATAGAGATTAAGATAATAAGCGCCCTCTTTGGCGGCAATGTTGAGTGATACCTTGTCAATAAGGTCTGGAAACGCAAATAGATGACTACGATATGCCGGCGACATCGCTTCTACCTGCATGGTAGTTAAAACGTCGGTAGGTGTATTTTCCGGCTGGCCTGCCAGTTTGCTTAGCTGCAGGTAATTCGGATCTTGTCGGAACAGGCCACTTACGTAAATGTGAGCCAGACGATCAGCAACGCGTGGAAGCTGATGATTGGCGGCCAGCAAACAATCGATCTCACCGCTCGTCGAGTAGCCAAAAATCATACATTGTTCGATACCAACGGCTTGATGCAGTAACGCGAGCAGTTGGCATTCGAAGTTGTCTCTTTCCACGGCCTCGATGCAGGTCGCCACGCTTGGCAGAAGGTTTCCCCATTCGGTTAGCTGAGTATTAGCCGTTTCTTTCATATATCCCCCCGCCATCACGAGATGAGTTAAAGCTAACGGTCAGTTATGTCCCGTTTTTTACGGGACAACTCCCCCGCAACCTTCATTGTAGGCTAGCGCTCTATACGGCCCATATACCCTCCGTAAAACATCAATTTTAAAAATAACAGTAATTAGGAGTATGTCATGCGACCAGCAGGCAAGGGTGAGCTTGACTCGTTGTATTTTGATTATCCGCATTTCCCCTTTGTGTGTCCCGCTGAATTGATAGGTGAGAGGCAACAGCACCGGGTTGCCATTGTCGGGGCAGGTCCTGTCGGCGTCGCCGCTGCGCTGGAGCTGGCGCGTCAAGGTGTTCAGTCTGTACTGCTTGATGATAAGGCGACGCTCAATGACGGTTCCAGAGCGATCTGCCTATCCCGTCATAGCTTGGAAATACTCCAACAATTAGGCGTCGAGCAGCAATTTATCGACAAAGCGCTTGACTGGACGCGAGGGCGCTCCTATTTCCATGATCAGGAAGTCTATCGTTTTGAGATGCCACACTCAGAACACGAACGCTTTCTGCCGATGTACAACCTTCAGCAGCAGTATATTGAGCAGTTTCTGGTCGATAAAGCGCTGGAAAGCCCCTTAATCGAAATGCGCTGGCAGCAGGCAGTTAACGATGTCACGCAGCATGACACCGGCGTGACACTGCGTGTTTCCACTCCGCAGGGGGAGTACCAATTGAAGGCCGACTATCTGCTGGCGGCGGATGGTGGGCGCAGTGTTGTGCGCAAGTCGTTTGATCTTTCGTTACACGGTGAGTCCTATGAAGGACGCTATGTAATTGCTGATGTACGCATGAAGTCTGACTTTCCGACCGAGCGCAGGGCTTTTTTCAGCCCTTCAGTAATGCCTGAATCTACTCTGCTAGTGCATAAACAGCCTGATGATATTTGGCGCATTGACTATCAACTGTTGCCGAACGAGAGCCCCGAGCAGGCTGTTACCGAGAGCGCCATTCGTGAACGCGTTGGTATGATCATCGAGATGCTAGGCGAAGAGGGGAAGTGGGAGCTTGAGTGGTGGAGCCTTTACAAAGCCTACACGCTGGCCCTCGACGATTATCGCCATGGCCGTGTGCTGTTTATTGGCGACAGCGCCCATTTAGTCCCCATTTTTGGTGTGCGTGGGCTTAACAACGGGCTGGCCGATGCGATTAATGCCGCCTGGAAGCTAGCCTGGGTACTCAAAGGCGAGGCTTCCGAGAAACTGTTGGATAGTTATAGTCCAGAACGGCGTGGTGCCACATTAGAGGTCTTCGCGAATGCCGGTAAGAGCACCCGCTTTATGACCCCGCCCAGTCAGGGGTATCGGTTGATGCGAGATGCCGCACTATCGTTGGCTCTACGTAACGACTACGCAAGCCGCTTTGCCGATCCTCGGCAAGTTACGCCCTACACCTATGCTGAAAGCCTAGTGACGGCAGAGGATGACAAGAGTTTTAGTACAGGTCCGATACCTGGCGCACCGTTAATCAATCGCCGATTAGGCGAAAACAACTTCTTGCTCGACCACTTGGGAACGGGGTTCAACCTGCTGTTGTTTAGTGAGGATGGTAGCGTCACGCCTGAGCTACAGGCCGTCTTAGTTGACCTTCAGAAACACTACAGCAGTCTGGATGTATTGGTGATTGCCCGTCATGCCAGCCCGGCATTTTTTACTACATTGATTGATCACCAGGGTGCTTGTTTTGATGGTTA
The DNA here is from genome assembly GCF_021151565.1 of Halomonas sp. IOP_6. Lineage (NCBI taxonomy): Bacteria > Pseudomonadati > Pseudomonadota > Gammaproteobacteria > Oceanospirillales > Halomonadaceae > Halomonas > Halomonas sp. IOP_6. The sequence goes on from NZ_JAIRBO010000004.1 coordinate 413,149, forward strand.
TGACGCCAGTTCTGGAAGCGCTTACTTAGTACGCCCTGATCGTCATATCACCGCCCGCTGGAAAGCAGTTGATGCTGCTTCCCTTAGCGCCGCCTTCAAGAAAGCACTAGGAGAATAATGCTCATGACAGCGATATCGACATCAACAGCCTCTTCACAAGCAGTTTTACCGTTTGCCGACCTTGAACAGGTTTATGAACAGCTAGCCGTCATGCTTGATTCGGTACCTGAGACGCAGCACACACTACTGCTTGCCCAACTGGCGTTAGCGCTTGCGCACCGGATACCCGATATCAATCAGGTAGTCGCGGCGATTAATGAAGCGCGCGAGGGTACCCGACTTGATGAGAGGAAAAGTAAAGAGGCAATTAGAAGCGGGGATTAGCAGTAGGTAAGAGAGAAGCAGAAAGAGGGGAAATAAGTGTTTCCCCCTCTTTCATAGAATAGAGCGTATTTGATAACGAGTGTTTGACGACGAGTGTTGGATAAAGAGTGCTTAGCCAAGCACGTTTAATAATAAACGTTTAGTAAAGAACAGCTCAGTGACTAACAACACTCGCTTCGATACGCTCTTCGGCCGCTGCATTGACTAACTGTTCATGAAAGAAGGCAAGTGCGGCAGGCGCGTCAACACCACGACTCTTTATCGACTCACTCCAGGCATCTTGTAAGTTGGTAGCAACGCCCCTCAGGTAATCAATGTCTTGTTCCGATGCTTGGGTAAAGGTTGCGCCATTTTCTTCACCAAACTCAACGCCGCGCTGGTCGGAAATATCCATCATGTAGCCAAACAAGCGTGAAAGCCGTTCACCTGATACGCTTTCAATCGCCGCGCGGTCTTCGTCCGACACTTGGTCCCAGAACATCGGGTTCATAACAATCGCAAAGCTGCCGCGATAGAAACCGCCGTCTACGGTAAGGGTGTGCGGGGCAACTTCAGCCACACGGAAGCTGCGCAAGCTCTCAAGCGTTAGCATCGCACCGTCGACAACGCCCTGGGAGGCCGCTTCGTAGGTGCCTGTCGGAGGAATGGAAACCCCGGTCACTGACATTGCCTCGGCTAAGCCACTCATCACTCCGCCGCCCACGCGCAGCCGTTTGCCAGCAAGCTCATCAATTGAGCTTATTTGGTCACGGGTAAATATTTGCCCTGGCCCGTGTACGCCCATCGCAACGACATCAACACCGCGGTGCTCATTGGCTTGCTGCAAATACTCTTGGTGGGTATGCCAATAGGCAGCAGAAGCATCTTCTGAAGAGAACTCCTCAAAGGTGGGGAATTCAGGTAACTGCGTGGCTAGAAAACGACCCGCCATATGGGCGTGAAAAATCCAGCTGGCGTCTGCAATACCATCAGCAACGATCTCCATTTGTGCGGGAGGAGGCCCCATATCGTGTACCACTTCTACCGTGACACGGTCATCAGTGGCTTCTTCAATCCACGCCTTCCAGGTCGGCCAAACAATGGTATTAATTCCGTGATTCGGCCCACCCCACGTGCTAACGGTGATCGTTGCCTGGGCAAATGAAGACATGCTGAACGCCATGCTGGAAAGCGCGATAGCACCCACGAGTAAGCGAGCTGGTTGTTTCATGCGGAAACTCCAAAACGACGTTATTAACGTCTGTGTTGTTATTGGTAACGCCTAACACCGAGCAAGTAGCGCCTTCTCAGGAGGCGTAAATCACAACGCTTACCTTGCCTCTAGATAGTTTCAATAGCAACTAATTTAAAGTTGGTTGAGTTGATACTTAAGTCTTAATTTTGAAGTTTTGGAGGTTCATTCTAACGGGCAGTAAGGCTTGGTGGTCTCAATCGGCTGATTCAACGAATCGGGATAGCGGTCTCTTCTTTGATATTACGCAGCACGAAATTGGAGCTGACCTGGGAAATGCCCTCCAAGGTGAAGAGTTTTTCATTCAGAAATCGGTCGTAAGCCGCCATGTCCTCGATCACTACTCGCAATACGAAATCGGCGTTGCCGGTGGTGGCATAGCACTGCAGCACTTCTGGATATTGCAGAATGCGATTTTCGAACTCGACGGTGTTGTCGATGTGGTGGCGAACCAACGTCACCATGACCAGTGCTGATAGTGGTTGGCCCACTAGGCTGGGTTCCACCAACGCTGCAAAGCGGCGGATAACGCCACTCTCCTCCAGGGCTTTTACGCGTCGCCAGCAGGCAGCGGGGGAGAGCCCGATCTGTTCGGCGAGTTCATTGTTGGTAATACGCCCCTGTTGCTGAAGCAGGGTAAGAATGCGCTGATCATGCCTGTCTAAGGTGATTTCTTTGGTTACTTCTTTCATGGTGCCATTTCATTTATTTGTGGTTTATTGAATATCATTGCGTCAAAACTAAAAAAATGAAAGTAATGATTAATAACCAGACGTTTGAAGAGTTAATTAGCAAGCACCTTTAGTGCGCTCTTGGCTAGACTCAGATGTATTACAACCATAACTCTTCAACCGTACTGGTGAACTCTCATGACAACCCCCTCAATTGCTGAGCAGGCGGGTTCTATTACCCAGCCTCTCGAGATCGCACTCGATAATTATCAGCTGGCCGACCGCTATAGCCGAGGCGAAGGCCGTATTTTTCTTACTGGCACCCAAGCCTTGGTACGCATCGCCTTACGTCAGGCGGAGCTTGATCGCCACAATGGCCGCCAGACGGCAGGACTTATCAGTGGCTATCGTGGCTCGCCCTTAGGCGGTGTGGACCAAGAAATTTGGCGGGCGAAAGCCGCTATGGAAGCGCATCACATCGATTTTGTCCCTGCGATCAACGAAGACCTGGCCGCTACCATGATGCTGGGTTGCCAACAGGTAGAGACAGATCCTGAGCGGCAAGTCGAAGGCGTCTTCGGCATGTGGTATGGCAAAGGGCCAGGTGTTGACCGCGCGGGCGACGCGTTAAAGCACGGTAATGCCTACGGTAGCTCACCGACGGGTGGTGTGCTGGTGGTCGCGGGCGATGATCATGGGTGTGTGTCGTCCTCCATGCCACACCAGTCGGATGTCGCCTTTATGGCCTGGTTTATGCCGGTCGTAAGCCCTGCCTCATTGGCGGAATATGAACGCTTTGGGCTATGGGGCTATGCACTTTCACGCTTCTCTGGTTGCTGGGTGGGGTTCAAAGCCGTTTCCGAAACCGTAGAAAGTGGCGCATCGGTGGACGTGCCACCTTTGCCGGAATATGTCACGCCGGATTTCGAAATGCCGGAAGGCGGGCTGCACTACCGCTGGCCTGACCTGCCGGGACCGCAGCTTGAGACCCGCCTTGAGCACAAGCTGGCCGCCGTTCAGGCGTTTGCCACCGCTAACCCGATTGATCAGTATTTATTTCGCCAAGAACAGGCGACATTTGGGCTGGTTACCACAGGCAAGGGCCACCTGGATTTACTTGAGGCGCTGCGTTTGTTGGGGCTGGATGAAGCGAAGCTGCGTGAATTGGGGGTGGAAATATACAAAGTTGGGATGGTGTGGCCGCTCCATCGCCCCGGCATTCTTGAGTTTATTCATGGCAAGCGCGAAGTGCTGGTCATTGAAGAGAAGCGCGGCATTATTGAAAGTCAGCTTAAAGAGTACATGTCCGAACCCGATCACCCTGGCGAGGTGATCGTGACCGGCAAGCAGGATGAAACTGGCAAGCCCTTGATTCCCTTTGTTGGGGAGCTGGGCCCGCGTCTCTTGGCAGGCTTTGTCGCCGAGCGTCTCGCGCGCTTTTTCAACATTGATTTTAGCGACAAACTGGCAACCGTTGACGCTTGCCAAGCCGGCGTTAAGGAGCTTGGTGGTGTGCGCCGCATGCCGTATTTCTGCTCCGGTTGCCCACACAACAGCTCGACCAAGGTGCCGGAGGGCAGTAAAGCCTTAGCGGGCATCGGCTGTCATTTTATGGCGTCGTGGATGGGCCGCAACACCGAATCGTTAATTCAGATGGGTGGCGAAGGAGTTAACTGGGTGGGCAAGAGCCGCTTTACCGGCAACGGCCATATTTTCCAGAACTTAGGTGAAGGCACCTGGTTTCACTCGGGCTCAATGGCGGTGCGCCAGGCAGTGGCTGCCAACGTCAATATTACCTATAAAATCCTGTTCAACGACGCGGTTGCCATGACGGGCGGTCAACCCGTGGATGGGCAAATCAACGTGCCGATGATCGCCCGGCAATCGCTGGATGAAGGTGTTCGTCGGGTAGTGGTGGTCAGTGATGAACCCGAAAAATACCGTGGGCATGAAAAGGAGTTTCCTAAGCAGGTAACCTTCCACGGGCGCGAAGAGATGGACACGCTGCAGCGTGAACTGCGCGAAATTCCTGGCTGCACCGTGTTGATTTATGACCAGGCATGCGCGGCTGAAAAACGCCGTCGGCGCAAGCGTGGTTTGATGGAAGACCCCGCCCGCCGGGTGTTCATTAACCATCATGTTTGTGAAGGTTGTGGTGATTGTTCTGTACAGTCCAACTGTTTATCGGTGGTGCCTCGCGAGACCGAACTAGGTCGTAAGCGCAAAATCGATCAGTCGTCCTGCAACAAGGATATGTCCTGCGTCAGTGGCTTTTGCCCCAGTTTTGTCACTGTTGAAGGCGGCGGGCTGCGTAAAGGCCAAGGCGTCACCGCAGATAATGCCTTTTGGCAACGTATAGCGCATTTGCCTAACCCTGCCATTGCCACTTTGACAGCCCCTTATGACTTACTGGTGGGGGGCGTTGGTGGCACAGGCGTGGTGACTGTCGGGCAACTGATCACCATGGCAGCACACCTGGAAGGCAAGGGCAGCAGCGTGCTCGACTTTATGGGGTTTGCGCAAAAAGGCGGGGCAGTCCTTAGCTATGTGCGTCTGGCATCACAGCCTAGCGAGCTGAATCAGGTCCGTATCGAAGCCGGTCAGGCCGATGCGATGATCGCTTGCGATATGGTCGTGGCGAGTTCGCAGAAAGCACTGAATGTGCTGCAGCCGACCACGCGTATCGTGGCGAATCTGGCCGAGCTAGCCACGGCGGATTATGTCCTTTATCGCGATGCGGATATGCAGCCCAGTAAGCGCCTTAACATGTTGCGTGAAGCGGTAGGAGATGAACGCTTTGCTTCTCTGGATGCCAATCGCCTAGCCGAACAGCTGCTAGGCGATACGGTATTTTCCAATATGATGATGCTGGGATTTGCCTGGCAGCAGGGGCTGGTGCCACTTTCTGAACCTGCGCTGCAGCGTGCGCTAGAGCTTAATGGCGTCGCCGTTGAGAAGAACCGTCAGGCGTTTGCCTGGGGACGCTTAGCAGCGGTGGAGCCCGACTACCTTCAGCAGCATTTGGACACGCTGCCACTGTCCGCGAATGCCACACTGGACGACGTGGTTGCGCGTAATAGTCGCCACCTGGAGCGCTATCAGAACCGTGCCTGGGCTGAGCGTTACGTTACCCAAGTAGCGAAAGTGCGTGAGGCCGAAGCAGCACTAAACGGTGGCCAATCGTTGAGTGAAGCCGTCGCCCATCAGCTTTATCGCTTGATGGCGTATAAAGATGAGTATGAAGTGGCGCGCCTTTACACTCAGAGCGATTTTCTGGATGAGGTCAAAGCAACGTTCTCGGGTGATTACCAGCTAACCTTCCATTTGGCACCGCCGCTGCTGGGTGGTCGTAAAGATGCGCAAGGGCGTCCGGTGAAGCGCCGTTTCGGACCCTGGGTGCTGAAGGCAATGGGCGCGCTGGCCAAGATGCGAGGTTTGCGCAACACGGCGCTTGACCCTTTCCGCTTCAGCGCTGATCGTAAGCTCGACCGCGCTTTATTGGCTGGCTACGAGCAGTTGATTGATGAGTTAGTGACTCGTCTTGATGGCACGAATCACGCCACGGCCTTAGCGCTTGCTAAGCTGCCGGAAGAGATTCGTGGTTTCGGGCCAGTCCGCGAAACTGCCGCTGAGAAAGCCAACGAGCGCCGCGAGACGTTGTTGAAGGAACTACGTGAAGGTCGCTCGAAAACCATCGCTGTTGAAGCTGCTTAAGGCAACTCAATATAGGTAAAAAAGGCCACGCAATGCGTGGCCTTTTGCTAGGTAGCGAGACAGTGATTCAGCTACGCCTCTTTTCGGCGGCGTACCAGCAGCCAGTGGCTTAGTAAGGCGAGCAGCCCCATCAGCCCAATCGTCAAGGCCATGGTGCGCGAGCTGCCGTCGTGGAATTGCCCGACTAATCCACCTACCACAGCGGCAATCGTCATTTGCAGAAAACCAAACAAAGAAGACGCTGCGCCTGCACATTGGGGGTTGGGCGCCAGTGCACCGGCCATTGTTTGTGGCATCAAAATGCCTACTCCCAGCATGAACACCATATGCGGCCCCACCACCGCCCACGGATGATGAACGCCAACGGTGGCCAAGCCCGCCATGACGACGCCCCCAGTTGCGCAGATTACGCTGCCCAAAGTAACGAGGCGATCACGACCTAGGCGGTGGCTATAGCGGCCGCTGACCAGCGTGCCGAAGAAGAAGCCCGCGACAATCAGCGTGAACAGCACGCCATACAACGTAGGCGCGACACCCAGGTATTCGATGAGGACAAAAGATGAGCCCGAAAGATACGCGAATAGCCCGGAGAACGCGGCCGCATTCACCAAGGTGTAGCCGATAAAGGCACGCTGAGTCAGTAGTAAGCGGAAGTTAGCCAGTACTGTTTTCGGGTGGATCGATTGCCGTCGCTCCTTCGCCAACGGCTCGGGTAGCATAAATATCAGCACCGCCAGCATCACTGCCGCGTAGAGCGCCAGCACCACGAACACTGATTCCCAGCCAAAAAACAGCAGTAACCCTGCACCCACCACAGGGGCCAGAGCAGGGGCGAGGGCCATCGTGCTTGCCATATAGGAGAGAATGCGCCCAGCCTCGATAGGGCCATGAATATCACGCACCGATGCCCGTGCTAATACCGGCCCAGCAGCACCGCCGAAGGCCTGTAGGAAGCGGCCTACCAGCAACCACTCGACGCTCGGCGCCCAGGCACACAGTAGGCTCGCAGCGAGAAACAGCGATAAGCCCGCGATCATCACCGGGCGGCGGCCAAAGCGATCAGAGATTGGCCCGCACACTAGTTGGGCCAGAGCGAATCCAGCCATATAGAGGCTAAGGGTCAGCTGTATTCGGTCTGGGCCAGTATTCAGCGCTTCTGCCATCGCGGGCATGGCTGGCAAATACATATCCGTCGCCAGCGGGCCGAGTGCAGTCACCGAGGCCAGTGCCACTACGGTGGCGGTAGAGGGCAGCTTTAGCACCCCTTAACTCCTTTTGGTTGGATGTGATGCCCCTTCGGACACGAGTCGGGCGCCTTCCCGAGTGGAAAGACGCCCGCTTATGTTAGCCTGCTTAGTATAGCTTAATAGTATCGCTTTATTGGGCTTGGCTTCAGCTTAGTTGGCGTCAGGCTGTGCTCCGGGGGCGGCTTTTTCGAAGGCTGGCAGCGAACGACAATTGGCAGCGATACGCTGGATCGTCGGGTAGGCTGACAAATCGCACTCGAAGCGCTCTGCGTTATACACCTGTGGAATCAGGCAGATATCCGCAAGCGTTGGGGTGTCGCCATGGCAAAAGTCGCTGCTGCTGGGGTCAGTAGAGAGCGTCGCTTCCAGGGCTGCGAAGCCCTCGGTAATCCAGTGGCGATACCAGGCTAACTTGGCCGCCTCATCCACCCCCAGTTCACTGACGAGATACTTGAGCACCCGCAGGTTGTTGAGTGGGTGAATCTCGCAAGCCACCGACAGGGCAAGCGCACGAACCCTTGCGCGCGCTAAGGCATCAGCCGGTAGCAGCGCAGGCTTGGGGTGTATCTCATCGAGATACTCGCAGATCGCCAGCGACTGGTTAACTACTGAGCTATCGTCCAGTACCAGGCTAGGCACCATCCCCTGAGGGTTGCGAGTTAGATGCTCGCCACCCCGCTGCTCGCCTTTCACCAAATTGACCGGAACCTGATCGTAGTCCAGGCCTTTCAGGTTTAAAGCGATCCGCACCCGGTAAGCAGCCGACGAGCGGAAATAGCCGTAGAGCGTCGTCATGTTGCCTTCCTTATGTTGTCTTTCTCATATTGCTTTTATTTGGGCTGGTACTTTACGACTTGCTGATCGATGGTACCAAATACGTTGTTACCATCGCGGTCAAACATCTCGATGCGTACCCGGTCGCCAAAGCGCATAAAGGGAGTTTTCACCTGGCCGTACAGTATCTGCTCGACCATACGTACTTCAGCCAAGCAGCTATAGCCGACGCCGCCGTCAGCCACTGGCTTTCCAGGGCCGCCGTGGGGGTCTGGGTTGGAAACCGTGCCAGAGCCAATCACAGCGCCCGCGCCGAGGTAGCGGGTTTTAGCCGCATGGGCAACCAACTGTGGGAAGCTGAAAATCATATCTGGCCCGGCTTCTGGCTCGCCAAACTTCTCGTCATTCAGGTGCACGGTCAGCGGCAGGTGCACTTTGCCTTCTTGCCAAGCATCGCCTAGTTCATCTGGGGTCACCGCGATGGGCGAAAAAGCAGAGGCAGGCTTGGCTTGGAAAAAGCCGAAGCCCTTCGCCAGTTCGCCTGGAATCAGGCCGCGCAGGCTGACATCGTTAACCAGCATTATTAGTTTAATGTGCTTGGCGGCTTCCTCGGGGGTGACAGCCATCGGTACATCATCGGTAATGACCGCAATCTCACCTTCAAAGTCGATGCCATGCTCTTCACTCACCGCCTCGATATCTTCGGTGGGCGCCAGGAAGCAGTCGCTACCGCCCTGGTACATAAGCGGATCGGTCCAGAACGTTTCGGGCATCTCGGCATTACGCGCCTGGCGTACCAGTTGGACGTGGTTCAGATAGGCGGAGCCGTCGGCCCACTGATAGGCACGTGGTAACGGAGAGTGCAGCTTACGTTGATCAAGCTCAAAAGCGCCGTCGGCATCACCACTATTCAGTTGTACGTAGCGTTCTTCAAGCTGAGGGCTAACGGCTTCCCAGCTTTCAAGGGCCGCCTGAAGTGTGGGAGCAATATCAACAGCGCTCACCGCGCGGGAGAGGTCACGGGAGACGATGATGAGTTCGCCGTCGCGGCCTTTGTTAAGTGTTGCAAGTTTCATGGTCATTCAATCCTTGTCGTCAGGGGGCGATAAGTTTTAGGGCTGGTTTGGGTTGAAGTGCGAACGCAGCGTTGACCAAACATCCACATAGTCACGTTGGCGGAAGTCAGCATCCAGAGCCGCAGGGGTTGGGTGGAAGAAGTAGCGGCTTTCAAACATGAAGGCCAGCGTATCCCCCAGGAACTGTGGCTTCAGCTCAGCGTTGGAAGCTTTCTCAAATGTTTCAGCATCCGGGCCGTGTGGTGACATTGAATTGTGCAGGCTAGCACCACCTGGAGTGAAGCCTTCCGCTTTCGCATCGTATTCGCCATGAATAAGCCCCATAAACTCGCTCATCAGGTTGCGATGGAACCATGGCGGCCTGAAGGTGTTCTCGGCAACCATCCAGCGCGGCGGGAAGATCACAAAATCAAGATTGGCCATTCCCGGCGTATCGGAGGGTGACGTCAATACGGTAAAGATTGACGGATCAGGATGGTCGAAGCTCACCGTATTGATGGTGTTGAAGTTAGCGAGATTATATTTATACGGCGCGCAGTTGCCGTGCCACGCCACCACATCTAACGGCGAATGGTTGAGCTTTGTCTCCCAGAAACGACCAGAGAACTTAGCCACTAAGCGGTAGTCGCCTTCCAGGTCTTCATAGGCTGCCACGGGGCTTTGGAAGTCACGCGGGTTGGCTAAACCGTTAGCCCCGATGGGGCCGAGGCCGGGTAGCTCTAAAGGACTGCCGTAGTTCTCGCAAATATACCCCCGTGCAGCGTCAACACCCTGTGCTTTACGCACTTGGAACTTCACGCCACGTGGAATAACGGCAATTTCACCGTTATCGATCTCGAGTTCACCAAACTCGGTGCGTAGACGAATAGCCCCCATCTGCGGAACGAAGAGCAGTTCCCCGTCAGCGTTGTAGAAAAACCGCTCGGTCATGTCTTCATTGAACGTATAGACATGTACGCCCACGCCAGCTTGGGTTCCCGCATCCCCGTTGACTGCAATGGTAAACAAGCCATCGATAAAATCAGTCGGTGCATCCGGTATCGAAACGGGATCCCAGCGCATTTGGTTAGGGTCCGCTGCGGGCTTGTCTAGCGGGGCTGTGTGTACGTTGTTATTTTCCAGTGGCTGATACGCGCTCTGAACAACCGAAGGGCGAATGCGGTAAAGCCAGCTACGAAAGTTTTGATGCCGGGGCGCAGTGAATGCTGAACCAGTGAGTTGTTCTGCGTATAAGCCGTAAGCGCACTTTTGCGGTGAGTTTTGCCCAATCGGCAGTGCACTCGGCAGCGCTTCGCTTGAAAAGTGATTATGAAAGCCATTTTGATACTTCAATTGTTCAGTCATTGTTAAGACCCGCTTTGTTTGAACGTTACTTAAATAAAGCTATCTTTTTATAGACCTATCTTTTTATAGATCTAAGACGCGGCGATTAATCGCCATCACCAACCGCATGAGAAATCGCTTCTTCAAGCACGGTTTGGTCGCCGATATGATTAGCCAGTAACAGGATCAGGCGCGCATTGATGCGCTCGCTCTCTGCCTCGCTGCGGTCGCGATGTAGCGCGGTGAGCGCAGCGTAAAAGGCGTCCGGATCAGTGAAATTGGGGGTCAGTTCAAGCCTTTGCATGGCAACTTTCCTGGAAAGTAGTGTCAGCGGCACCCGCAAGATAAACGCCCAGCGCGCGGTATAATGCGTCTTCAACCTGTTGGGCAGTGATAGCGTGCCAGCGAGCAGCAATGTGCTGGTCAGGACGGATAAGGTATCCACCACCAGCTTTCAGGCCGTAGCGTTGCGTCACTAACCCTTCAACATCATCCACGACGGTAGTGCGCGGTAACGTGCTAAGCACATGTGGCGTGGGGCCAACGATCACTAGGTTTACATCAAGGCAGCGGTCTAGCAGGACACCCAGGTCTTTGAATAATGTGGCGGCATGCTCATCCTCAACGCGGCCGTCAAGCAGTAACGTAAAATCATTACCAAACTGATTGAGTAGCCAGGCGTTCTGTTCGCCCAATCGAATAGGCGCGTCTTTGGTTGGGCTGCCAGGGCGCACCTCGCTTGGGCCACCATCAGCATCGGGCGTATTAAGCGGTGAGCTGTCATAGCGACACGGCATGGAAAGGCGGCCGCTGTTGACTAGGCTGCGTGCGAAGGCATGTTTCTCCGCCAGTTCCAACGTCACATCGCGGAATACTTGGCTGATATGGCTCTTCGGGGTAATAAAGTCAGTGGCACGGGTAGAGTTAAGCAGGTTTTCTGCCGCGCCGTGCTGGCGCTCGGTGTTATACGTGGACAATAGTACTTTCGGCGCCTGGGCTTTGAGAACGCGAGCCAGTTTCCAGGCTAAGTTTTCCACGCCCTGCAGGGCACCATTCGCACCCCTGGCACCAAAGGGTGATACCTGATGAGCCGCATCGCCCATAAATATCACGCTGTGATGAATGAAGTTATCCATCTTACGGCAACGGAAGGTGTAAACACTGGCCCACTCAAGCTCAAACTCCACGTCTTGGCCAAGCATTGCCTGCACGCGCGGGCGAATGTTCTCTTCTTTCTTTTCCTCTTCCGGGTCAGCGTCCCAGCCTAGCTGGAAGTCGATACGCCAAACGTTGTCCGGCTCTTTGTGCAGCAACACCGATTGATTGGGATGGAAGGGTGGGTCAAACCAAAACCAGCGCTCTGTTGGGAAGTCAGCTTTCATCACCACATCAGCGATCAGGAAGCGGTCTTGAAATACCTGGCCTTTGCACTCAAGGCCCAACATGTCGCGGATGCGGCTGTTGGCGCCATCCGAGACAAGAAGGTAGTCACAGGTCAACTGGTAATCACCATCCTGAGTCGAGACTGTGAGGGCGGTGCTGTCAGGCTGAGCATCGACATCAATGACCTTATGTTTCCAGCGAAGATCAATTTGCTCAGCAAAGTCGTGGGCGCGGTTGACCAGAAACTCTTCAAAGTAATACTGCTGCAAGTTGATAAAGGCGGGAATGCGGTGGCCATCTTCTGGCAGCAGGTTGAAGTCATAGACCTCACGATCCTGAAAGAAAACGCGGCCATGTTGCCAAGTGACGCCTTTTTCAAGCATCGGCTCGACGCACCCTAAGCGGTCAATAATTTCCAGTGATCGCTTGGCAAAACATAGCGCTCGCGACCCCACGCTAACGGTGTTGTTATCGTCCAGGACAATTGAGTGAATGCCCTGCTTAGCCAGATCAATGGCGGCAGCGAGACCGCTAGGTCCGGCACCGACAATCACCACTGGGTAATGGCGAACACCTTGAACATCAAGTTCAGACGGGCGTCGGTAAGGATAGACAGGATTTTTATAGGTTGTTGGCATCTATTGCTCCCCTACAGCGTCGGGTGCATTACACCCGACAGCTGGGCATGATCAGTGGGTGTCTCTAGTAAGCACTTACTGATTTTCGACGGCGTCCTGCAGGGAGTGCCACATAGCGGTATCGCGCTCTGCCGTCCAGATACGTGGATCAGGGTATTCGCCACCTGCTTCGTCATAGCAGCGAGTGATATCGAAAGGCACACAGTGATCGAAGATGACCCAGTGGCCATACTTCGGTTTCAGAACCGCATAGGTCTCTGCGTAGCACTCGGAGAGTGATTTACCCGCCGCCTTCCCGGCTTTGACGCTTCCATACATATCATTCAAGAAGTCGCGGGTGCCTTGAATGGCTTCCTGGCACTGTTCGGCAGTTTGCAGCGCATCGCCACGGCCGGGAACGAGCTTCTGGGGCTGCATGGCCTGTAAGTGATCAAGTGTTGTAGGCCAGTCCTCATGGTAAGCATCGCCGGTGTATGGGGTAGCGCCATACTCAACGAGGTCACCGGAAAACATGATTTTTTCTTTCGGTAACCAGACAACGGTGTCGCCCTTGGTGTGTCCGCGGCCAAGGTGAATGATCTGCACCTCACGCTCGCCCATAAACACCGTCAGTTTTTCCTGGAAGACGATGGTTGGCCAGGTCAACCCAGGCACAGAATCGACCCCTTTGAACAGGCGTGGGAAGCGGCCAACCTCGGATTCATAGTCTTGCTGACCACGCTCGACAATCAGGTCATAGGTGTTCTGGCTAGCGTAGATATTCTCGGCATCGTATGCGGAAGCGCCGAGAACACGCACGGCATGGTAATGGGTCATGACCACATGCTTAATCGGTAGGTCAGTCACCTCGCGGATACGGCGGATAACGTCCTGGGCCATGATCGGCGTTGCCTGGGTGTCGATGACCATCACGCTGTCATCGCCAATCACTATGCCCGTATTGGGGTCACCTTCGGCCGTGTAAGCATAGAGCCCCTCTGCCAGCTTGGTAAAACTGATTTGTTTCTCTTCGGTATCGGCATGGGACGCGAATTTCTTACTCATGGTATCTCCGGTGCTAACAGGGTGGTTCAGGTGTTTATTGGAATGTTGTATGTCAGGAGGATAGTTTCTAATGAAACTAAATGTCCAGTACTCCATAGGCGAGTCAGGCGTCCTTATGCATGAATTCGACAATAACTCTCAATAAATCAGATGATTATTGCAAGATAATACCTAAGTATAATAATTAAAATCGGCAAATTAGTTGCAAGAGAGAGTATCTGTCGGCACTGTTTTGGCTTATTCTGACAGGGCTAGCCCTGAGCGTTGGCAACCTAACGCTGATGACATTTTTGTTTGATAAAGGCGAGTAAACGGTGAGTCGTTTTATTCGAAACAGCGTTATTGGATGGAGCTAAGAGGACTCTCTTCCTCAAGGTGGTCAGTATGATAGGCGCGTTGCTGGTGCCCATATTCCCAGCTATGGTGCTGATTTTTATCATCATCACCCCTGATTAAACGGTGGCTCTAGGAGAAACAAAATGACGATGGATAAAGCCGCAAGCGATGCGCCTCAGGAGTCTTCAGCCAGGGCAGAGCTGGATCTCAACCAATTTTTACCCTATCAGCTTAACCGCTTAGCTGACCGCATCAGTCAGGCGTTAGAGAAGCTATATGCCGAGTCTTATGAGCTCAACATTGCCCAGTGGCGTGTACTTGCGTGGCTTAGCCACTGTGATGATTTAACCGCTAAGAAGGTGTGTGCCTACACCAATATGGATAAGGCACGCGTGTCTCGGGCTATTCAGTCGCTGGAAGAACGTGGACTGATAAGCCGCATGCCATCCCAGCAAGACCAGCGACTGCATGACTTACATCTGACAGATGCAGGGCAAGAGCTGCTTAATAAGTTAGTACCTGAAGCTCAGGCGTGGGAAGCCGATCTGGTATCGACCCTAAGCGTTGGCGAATATCGTGACTTGCTCAATACCATGCGCAAGCTTGAGCGCCAGTTGGAGAGAATTGGTTAAAAGCGAGACACAGGAAAGACCAGCCAAGATAGTAGAAAGTGCCCATATTCCGTCAGAGGCGTGTCATTGATATCAATAATGATGTGATTTTTGTAACAAAAGATGGGCTCTAAATGATCTTCTAATAGCCGCTGGTAATGACTTAGGAAGGCGGCCATTTTTTATATAACTATTTGTAAATTAATAATTATATCAAGATTAATACTTAAGTATTAACATCTATTAGTCGATGGGTCGTTGCATGATCCACGTATCTGCAGGCATTGTGATAAATAACGTGATTCACTAGATTTGTAAAAGATAAAAATAAAGTATCATGTTTTGCGCTTCCACTTCGTGACGACCAGAGGAAAGAAAAGTGAATAAAACAACAAACCTGATGATTGGCGCTATCGCCGCTGCAACGCTGAGCACCACCGCCTTGGCGCAAACGACCATCACCGTGAGTACCTGGGCGGGCCCTAATCACGGCATCAACACCATTGTATGGCCTACGTGGAAAGCGTGGATTGAAGAGGCAACAGAAGGTCGCGTAACCGTAGACGTGATACATGATATGGGACCCCCAGCGTCACAAATGGAGATGGTCGCCGATGGTATCGCTGATGCTACCTGGGTTTTTCACGGCTATAACACTGGCCGCTTTCAGTTAACCAAGCTGCCGGAGTTTCCTACCTTTCAAGAGTTCTCATCAGAAAATGCCTCAAGTGCCTATTGGCAAACGCACCAAGAGTACCTGGCAGCCGCTGGTGAACACCGTGGTGTAGATGTTGTTGCTGCCGGTGTCCACGGGCCTGGCTGGATCTTCAGCAGCGAGCAGTATGAAACCTTAGAAGACCTTAAAGGTAAGCGCATTCGGGTTGGCGGTGGCGTGATGGGCGATCTCTCCAATGCCCTAGAGCTAACCGGTGTCGCATTGCCGCCCACAGGCGTTTATGAAGCAGGTTCTCAGGGCGTCATCGATGGGGCCATGCTTGTTCCTGAAGGGCTGCGCAGCTTCCGTGTCGCAGAGATTTTCCCCTACACCCTCACGGTAGACGGCGGTTTCTACCGCGGCAGCTTCACTATCGTCGTCAACCCGATGATCTGGGATGAAATGTCGCCCGAAGATCGTGAAGCCGTTGAATCCGTCTCTGGTGAGCGCTTGTCGCGTCTGTTCGGTTACATGATGGATGTCGTGGATGTCCGGGGCGTCGACTTTGCCGAAGAGCTTGGCCATACCTTTACCAAACTCGGTGACGAAGATCTCAATACGCTGAAAAGCATGAGTGACAGCATGATTGCTGAGTGGGCTGAGTCTGTTTCAGAGAACCGTAACGTAGATGCGATGGCCGCTATCGAGTTCTATCGTGAGCAACTCGTTGCTGCAGCGGAAGAAGAGAGCGTTAGCAGTCTAGTGCCAGACGAATTAGTACCAGACGACGCAAAGTAAATCCCCACTGGCGCTAGATGGAGAGTGACCATGCAAACCCAAATGGCACGTGCTACGCGCGTTAGTCGGGTTCTGCAGCTGATATTAGAGGGGGTGGCTGGCGCTACCCTCTTTGGCATGATGCTGTTGACCACTGCTGACGTAGGCGGCCGCTACTTTTTTAATTCCCCCATTCTAGGGGCTATTGAATTAACCCAGCTGATGTTGGCGGCATTGGTATTCCTGTCGCTGCCAGTCGTTTGTTGGCGTCAAGAGCATGTCAGCGTTGACCTGCTCGATGCGATATTTCCTGCAAAACTTATTTGGCTACGTGAGGTGATCGTCAATCTGATCGTAACGGCGGCTCTTTGGGTGATGGCGCAGCGTGTATGGGCACTGGCAGAACGCGCTTTTTCATGGGGAGATGTGACGGAATTTTTGCGCATTCCCTATGGCTATCTGATCGGGCTGATCGCCATCATGCTCGCGCTTTCAGCACTACTGACCCTTATACGAGCCGGTTTCTACCTGCTTGAGGGGCTTAAGGTAATCGAAAAAGGTGGCCCATTAAGTATAGGAGAGCCCCATGACTGAAGCGTTGTACGGTTTCGCAGTATTGTTAATACTTGTGTTCCTGCGTGTGCCACTGGCGTTCGCGATGGGGATCGTTGGTTTCGCCGGGTTCTATCTATTAACGGGTAACTGGAATGCTGCTGAAGCAATGGCGGCGCGCCGGGTAGTAGACACCGCCATGGATTATGGCCTGTCGGTGATTCCATTGTTCATTCTAATGGGTAACTTTGTTTCTCATGCAGGCCTGTCCGATGCCTTGTTTCGAGCATCAAATGGTTTCCTAGGTCACCGTAAGGGTGGTCAGGCAATGGCGACAATTGTCGCTTGCGGTGGTTTTAGCGCGATATGCGGATCGAGCTTAGCGACGTGTGCCACCATGGGCCGAGTCGCCATGCCGCAAATGCGCAAATATGGCTATAAGGATTCACTGGCTGCCGCTTCCATCGCGGCGGGTGGCACCTTGGGTATCTTGATACCACCCAGCGTCATGCTGGTGATTTATGGGATCCTGACCGAAACCAGTATCCGCGAGCTTTTTGCCGCTGGCTTTATCCCCGGCATTCTTGGCATCTTTCTTTATATTGGTGCCATCAAGTGGGTGCTTTGGCGCGACCCCACCGCTGGCCCTGCGGCAGAGAAAGTGCCATGGCCAGAACGGATCAAGGCGCTAAAAAGCGTAGGCAGTACGCTAGCACTGTTTGTACTGGTGATTGGCGGTATTTACCTCGGGGTGTTTACGCCCACTGAGGCGGCCGGTATCGGTGCAATGGGCGCTTTCTTAATCGCGCTAATGCGTCGGGCACTGACCCCACAAGTGTTAATGAACGTGTTAATGGACACCGTGCGCACCACCGCGATGCTGTTTGCCGTGGTACTAACGGCGCTGATTTTCGCCAACTTCATCAACCGTGCGGGGCTGCCTGGCGACCTGCTAGCACTGGTTAATGGCCTGAATGTTGCGCCTTTTGTGGTCATCCTGGTGATTATCGCGATCTATGTCGTACTGGGCTGTGTGTTCGAAAGTATGTCGATGCTGCTGCTCACCGTACCGGTATTTTTCCCGGTAGTGGCGGGGCTGGGTTATGACTTGGTATGGTTTGGCATTCTGGTCGTTATCGTCATTGAGATTAGCCTGATAACACCTCCCGTCGGTATGAACGTGTTCGTATTGCGAGCCGTATTGCCGGACGTATCCACAGGCACAATCTTCCGTGGCGTCACCCCTTTCTGGGTTGCGGGTACCATACGTGCGTTGTTGGTGCTTATCTTCCCCGCCATCGTGCTGTTCCTACCACGACTGATGTATTAAAACGCTTTTATTAACTTTCGTACGATACAAAAAGATGACAGGGCGTTTGCCCTGTCATTTTTTTTGCCTTGCTTTTATGTCTGGCTATTAGGCTGAGCCGTTACTGGCGCTTTGCGACCAGCGTTAGAATGTCATAGCTGGCGACCAGCTCATCATGTTGATTGGTCACTGCCACGTCCCACATCACCACGCCTTGCGGGTGGCCGTCAGGAGATGCCCGGCCCTGGTCAATCTTACGCTTACAGGTGAGGCGAGCGCGGATGGTGTCGCCAACCAGCACAGGCGTAATAAAGCGCAGCGTATCCAGGCCGTAGTTAGCTAATACGGGACCTTCACCTGGGTAAACGAACAAGCCAGCGGCTGCTGAAAGTACAAAGTAGCCGTGGGCAATGCGTTGGCCAAATTGGGTCTCTTTCGCGGCAATGTCGTCGAAGTGCATGTAAAAGTGGTCGCCGGAAAGGCAGCCAAAATTGACGATATCGGCTTCAGTGACGGTGCGGCGGTGGGTTAACAGTGACTCGCCAACCTGCAGGTCGTCGAAATGGCGGCGGAACGGATGAATATCGTTCTCGATCACCTTCGCGCCACGCACATACTCCCCTGTGACGGCCGCGAGCATGGTCGGAGAGCCCTGAATGGCGGTGCGTTGTAGGTAATGGTGAACAGCACGAATACCGCCGAGCTCTTCGCCGCCGCCTGCGCGGCCGGGGCCGCCATGCTTGAGCATCGGTAGCGGAGAGCCGTGACCAGTGGACTCCTTGGCTGCCTGGGCATCCAGAATCTGCAAGCGGCCATGCTGGGCGGCCAGCACGGGGATCATTTTAGCAGCAATGGCGGGGTCTTTGGTGGTCAGCGTGGTTACTAGGCTGCCCTTGCCTTTGGCGGCGATGGTTAAAGCTTCGTCGATGCCGTTGTAGGGCATTAGCGTCGCGACGGGACCGAAAGCTTCGATGTCGTGCGCACCACCGTCGTTCAGTGGGTTGCGGTTGATCAGTAAGTGAGGAGAGATGAACGCGCCGTTTTCCACCTCCTGGCCGACAGGTTTGAAGCTGCCGTCTCTGCCAAAGACGCACTCACTAGTTTCCAGCAGCTGTTCGATCGCATGATTCACGTCTCTCAACTG
This sequence comes from Halomonas sp. IOP_6, assembly GCF_021151565.1. Lineage (NCBI taxonomy): Bacteria > Pseudomonadati > Pseudomonadota > Gammaproteobacteria > Oceanospirillales > Halomonadaceae > Halomonas > Halomonas sp. IOP_6. Next base: position 432,018 of record NZ_JAIRBO010000004.1, read on the forward strand.
GTCACGGGAAGAGAGTGCGCCCATGCGCACGCCTTCTTGATGAGGATCACCGACGACGATGTTGGCAAGGCGCGCCGTGATTGTGTCTGCCAATGCATCGAGATGCTCGGCAGGCACTAAAATTCGGCGGATCGCGGTGCATTTCTGGCCTGACTTGGCGGTCATCTCCTTGACCACTTCTTTGGCAAAAATCTCGAACTCTTCGTCTTCAGGACTTACATCTGGCGCCATAATGGCGCTGTTGAGCGAGTCCGCCTCGGCGTTAAACGGAATGCTCTTGGCCATGATGTTAGGGTGGCTTTTCAGCATTAGGGCAGTGCTTGCCGAGCCGGTAAAGGTGACAAAGTCCTGCTCTTCCAGGTGGTCGAGTAGGTCACCGGCTCCACCGATCACTAGTTGCAGCGCACCTTCCGGCAGCAGGCCAGAATCGTTGATGACGCGTACGGCGGCTTCGGTTAAGTAGCTCGTCGCCGTTGCCGGTTTGAAGATACACGGCATGCCTGCCAGAAAGGCGGGCGCGAACTTCTCCAACATACCCCAGATAGGGAAGTTGAACGCATTAATATGCACCGAGACGCCGCGGCGGGGTACCAGAATGTGGGTGCCGTTGAAGTGGTTCTCTTTGCCTAATTGGGTCACTGGGCCTTCGTGGGCCACATTGCCTGAGGGCAGTTCCTTGCGGCCCGTGGAAGCGTAGGTAAACAGGGTGCCGAAACCGCCGTCGATGTCGATCCAGGAGTCGGCCTTGGTGCAGCCGGTGTGGTGAGAGATGGCATAGAGCTCACGCTTACGCTCTTGGATATAGGCGGCCAGCGCCTTAAGAATGGCGGCCCGCTGCTGAAAATCCAGCGCCAGAATGTTCTTCACGCCGGTGTTGCGGGCGTACGCCACCGCTTCGCGGAAATTGATCTCTTCTTGGTGAGTATGCGCAACGGTGGTGCCGTTGATGGCGCTGATAAGGGCTTTGGACTCGGTTTGTCCGAGCCACTGGCCTGCGATGTAACTTTGCAAAACTGGCATTGCGTGTTCTCCCGTACAACATAAACAAAGCCGACGCAGTCGCCGGCTTGGAAGTAGGTGGACTAGGGGTTATACCTCGTCAAAATCGAGCACCACTTTGTCACTGATCGGATAGCACTGGCAGGACAGTACGTAGCCGGCATCTATTTCGTAATCTTCCAAGGCGTAATTGGCGTCCATTTCCACCTCACCTTCGATGACTTTTGATTTGCAGGTGGAACACACGCCCGCCTTGCATGAGAACGGCAGGTCGGCGCCGTGCTCGTTACCCGCGTCCAAAATGTTTTGGGTATTGCGGGACAGGTTATATTCGATGGTGCGGCCGTCGATAATCACCTTGATATGCGAAGTTTCAGCCTCAAGTTGACCAGCTCTGGCTGCCTGGTGGCGCTTGGCGCCCGCTGTCGGCAGCCCAGTGGTGAACAGCTCGAAGTGCACCTTCTCCTTTGGCATTCCATGTTGGGTCAGGACATCACGCACGATCTCGGTCATCTCTTGCGGGCCACAGATAAACGCAGCATCGAGCTTGGGTACGTCTACCCAACGGTCAAACAGGGCATTGCACTTATCGGCATCGATACGACCGTTGTAAAGATCGATTTCCTGCTGCTCGCGGCTGAACACGTAAATGATATTAAGGCGTTCGAGATAACGATCCTTGAGATCCTGCAGACGTTCGCGAAACAGCGTGCCCGTGGTAGAGCGGTTGCCATAAATCACGGTAAAACGACTTTTCGGCTCGCTTTCCAACGTAGTGGAAACAATCGACATGATGGGGGTGACGCCACTGCCTGCGGTCACCGCCAGATAGTGCCCTTCACGACTGGGGTCGAGAGGCACGAAGAACTTGCCCTGTGGTGGCATCACTTCCAATTGCTCCCCAGGCTGCAATTGCTGGTTGGCAAAGGTGGAGAAGCTACCACCTGGGACTAGCTTGACGGCGACTCTTAGCTCGTGTTCGTGGACGCCGGTGCAGATTGAATATGAGCGGCGGACATCCTCACCGTCGATGTCGCGGCGCAGTGTCAGGTACTGGCCTTGGGTAAAGCGAAAGGCGTCCAGCAGATCGTCGGGAATATCGAAAGCAATGGAAACGGCATCATGGGTTTCCTTGCGTACATCCTTGACGGTCAGGGCGTGAAATCGGCTCATGGGAAATGGTCTCGTCGTTTTACAGACACTTGAAATAGTCGAAAGGCTCCAGGCAATCGCGGCAGCGATAGAGCGCCTTGCAAGCCGTAGAGCCGAATTCGCTGACGCGTTCGGTTGTGTTGCTGCCACATAAAGGGCAGGGCACTACCGGGTCAGACTGGCCCGTCAGGCTGCGCTTGCTGGCGCTCCCTACCGGCGGCGCGATGCCGTAAGCGCGCAATTTTTCGCGCCCGGCGTTGGTCAACCAATCGGTGGTCCAGGCAGGTGACAGGCGGCGCTGAATCAGCGGGTCTGAGTAACCAGCGGCCACCAACGCTTCATGAATATGCTGTTCGATAACTTCCGTCGCCGGGCAGCCGGAGTAGGTGGGGGTCACATTGACCGCCAGCCGATCGTCCACCCAGTCGATATCGCGCACAATTCCCAGTTCAACCACGCTGACCACCGGCACTTCTGGGTCTGGCACTTGCTCTAAAACCGCCAGCACGGCGTCGATATCGCCTTTTTCACCAGCGGGTGGCAGCCCGCGACGGTCGCTGCCGATCAAGTCACTTGAAGGCCAGTCATCGGTAGGCCAGTCATCGGTAGGCCTGTTATCGATAGGTCTGTTATCGATAGGTCCATCACTGACAGGCGCAGGCGGTGGGTTACCAGACGGTCGCATCGGGATATGCCCTCGGCAGGTATTGCATTTCCGCCAACAGAAAGCCCAGGTGCTCGGTGTGATGGCCGACTTTGCCGCCGGTATACATCCAGGCGTCGTAGGAAGGTCGCTCAAGCGTGGCTTCCTCAAGCACCTCTTCCACCGTTGCTTTCCAGCGAGCGGCAATGGTTTCAGGATCAGGCGCGATGCCGGCCTCTATCATGGCCTGATCAATCTCGTCGACCTGCAATAGCTCGCCGGTGAACTGCCAAAGGTTGTCGAGCGCGCGCTGCATACGCGTGTGGCTTTCTTCGGTGCCATCGCCCAGGCGAATCACCCATTCAGAGGAGCGGCGAAGGTGGTACGTTGCTTCTTTAAGCGATTTAGCAGCCACTTCGGCAATTCGCGGGTCGCTGGACCCAGCCAAGCCATCAAGTAGATGAACGTGCCAAGCATCGAACAGGAACTGACGTCCTATGGTGTCTGCAAAGTCACCGTTGGGCTGCTCGGTGATCAACAGATTACGAAAGTCCTGGGCATCGCGGCGAAAGGCCAGATGATCGGCATCGATATTGTCAGTTACCAGGTCAGCAACCATCAGTTCAGCCGCATAGCCAAGCCAGTTGCGTGCCTGTCCGAAGAGGTCGAGCCCTACATTCATTAAGGCCAGCTCTTCTTCCAACGCTGGAGCTTTGCCACACAGCTGTGCGTGCCGCTGGCCAAGCACCAAGGCGTTGTCGCCAAGGCGTAGCAGGTAATCGGTCAGCGGTGCTTGTGTTTTTTGAGCCATGTTTTTCAGAGCAGTGTTTTTCAGTGCCATGTTTTGCATCACAGCCTCCCTTACATGTGGCCGACTTCTTTCGGCAGTTTGTAGAAGGATGCGTGGCGATAGACCTTATCGTTAGACGGGTCAAACAGCGGCTCTTTCTCATCAGGAGAAGACGCAGTGATTTCGCTGGCCGGAACCACCCAGATGCTCACTCCTTCATTACGACGGGTGTAAAGCTCGCGGGCATTTTCGATTGCCATGCTGCGATCAGCGGCGTGTACGCTGCCGACGTGCTTGTGGTTAAGGCCGTGCTTGCTGCGTATAAAAACTTCGAAGAGGGGCCAGTCAGCCATGAGAGATGCCTCAGTGGTCATAGGAGTCTCGCGAGACTCCCTATTGTTCTAAAAAATAGTGTTTTAAAAGTCGGGTTTTAAAAATAAGACGTTGCCAGCTTAGGCTGCTCGGCGTTGACGCTTGGCGGCATAAGCCACGGCGGCTTCACGCACCCAGGCACCGTTATCAATGGCGCTACGACGTGCTTCAATGCGCTCGCGGTTGCAGGGGCCGTTGCCTTTCACGACGTCGAAAAATTCCTGCCAGTCGATTTCACCGAACTCGTAGTGGCCGGTCTCTTGGTTATATTTGAGATCCGGGTCGGGAGCGGTGCAGCCCAGCAGCTCTAGCTGCGGTACGGTTTGGTCGAGGAAGCGCTGGCGCAACTCATCGTTGCTGTGGCGTTTGATCTTCCAGGCCATCGACTGAGCACTGTTGGGTGAGTTTTCGTCGGATGGCCCGAACATCATTAGCGATGGCCACCAGAAACGGTTGATGGAGTCCTGCACCATGGCTTTCTGGTCGTCAGTGCCCTCTTGCATCATGGTCAACAGAATTTGATAACCCTGGCGCTGATGAAAGCTCTCTTCCTTGCACACGCGAATCATGGCGCGCGCGTAGGGGCCGTAAGAGGTGCGCTGTAGCGGTACCTGATTGACGATGGCTGCGCCGTCGACCAGCCAGCCGATGGTGCCCATGTCAGCCCAGTTTAGCGTTGGGTAGTTGAAGATACTGGAGTACTTGGCGCGGCCATCGTGAAGCTTGTCGATCTCTTCGTCGCGGTCGGCACCCAGAGTTTCCATGGCGCTATAGAGGTACAGGCCATGACCCGCCTCATCCTGAATCTTGGCCATTAGCTGCAGCTTGCGCTTAAGGGTCGGCGCACGTGTCAGCCAGTTACCTTCCGGCAGCATACCGACGATCTCGGAGTGTGCGTGTTGCGAGATCTGACGGATCAACGTCTTGCGATAGGCGTCCGGCATCCAATTCTTAGGTTCTATTTTGATTTCATCATTGATGCGCTCCTGGAACTGGCGTTCCTCAGGACCCATCTCATCAAGCGTTTTAAGTTTTTTAGAACCGGTTTCAACGAGCTGCGCGTACATAGAGACCTCCGCGGCGTCGGACTATCAGGGGGTTGACTTATCTTGCTTAAAGTATAGTGACACAAAATATTTTATCAATAACTATTTTTATGTGTCACTTTAAGACTTTATGATTACGGATAAAGCCAGTGTGGTTGGTTTATAAAGGAAAAGTGGCTGAGCATAAGTGATTCTTAATGTGGAGTTTTTTATTATCAAAATTGGCTATGTGGGTATAAAAAGGCCCTTGCAGGGTTGCCTGCAAGGGCGTCGTTCTAACGTCTCAGTGTATGGCTAAACCAACCGGTTAAGGCGCTAAGGAGTGAATCAGCGAAGGTCCTTGACGCGTCTGGCCTTACCCAGCGAACGCATCACGCTCTCTACCTGACACACTTCAACCTGGGTGCTAATGCCAATGTACGTCTTAATGGCATGCTGAAGCTGTTTTGCTGCTTGCTCACAGGCTACTGGATCGCGGGCGATGTCATGATGGCTCGCCTCGACCCGCACAAGCACCATATCCATATTGCCTTGGCGGCTGACTTCGATCTCGTAGTGGGGCGAAAGCGTCGCAATCTTGAGCAGTTGCTCTTCGATCTGAGTGGGGAACACATTCACGCCGCGGATGATCAGCATGTCGTCGCTGCGACCAGTGATTTTGTCGATGCGGCGCATGGGGCGGGCGGTGCCCGGCAGTAAGCGGGTCAGGTCGCGGGTGCGGTAGCGAATCACCGGCAGGCCTTCTTTGGTTAGGGTGGTGAACACCAACTCGCCGTATTCGCCGTCTGGCAGGACGTCACCGCTGATTGGGTCGATGATCTCGGGGTAGAAATGATCTTCCCAGATGGTCGGGCCATCTTTGGTTTCCAGGCACTCCATGCCCACGCCGGGCCCCATTACTTCAGAGAGGCCGTAAATATCGAGGGCGTCAATGCCCAGGCGCTGCTCTAAGGCCGTGCGCATGCTATCGGTCCAGGGTTCGGCACCGAAAATGCCAGTGCGCAGGGGCAGTGTGCGCGGGTCGATCCCTTGTCGCTCCATCTCGTCTGCGATGTTGAGCATATACGAGGGGGTGACCATGATGATGTCCGGCTGGAAATCACGAATTAACTGAACCTGTTTCTCAGTCTGGCCGCCCGACATGGGGATGACCGCGCAGCCCAGGCGCTCGGCACCGTAATGCGCGCCCAGTCCGCCGGTGAACAGGCCGTAGCCATACGCCACATGTACTTTGTCGTTGCGGCTGCCGCCAGCGGCACGGATCGAGCGCGCCACCACATCGGACCACACATCAATGTCCTTCTGGGTGTAGCCCACCACCGTCGGTTGTCCGGTGGTGCCGCTGGAGGCATGGATGCGAACGATCTCGCTCATCGGGGTGGCCAACATGCCAAATGGGTAGTTGTCGCGCAAATCAGCCTTGGTGGTGAACGGCAGTTTGGCGAGATCTGCCAGCGTGTGGATATCGTCGGGATGTACCCCAGCCTTGTCGAAAGACTGACGGTAGAACGGCACATTGTCGTAAGCGTGCTTCAGGCTCCACTTCAGGCGCTTGACCTGAGTGGCGCGCAGCTCGTCGACGCTGGCGGTTTCCAAGGGGTCGAGAGTCGCAGTGTCGATACGCGTAGCGGGCTGATTCATCAGGGTCTCCGGTCAAGCAAATTGTTATTGGGCTAACGTTTTATGAGCGAGCCATGGTTAGGGTAACGATTTGATTAATGGTTTGAATAATGGGCCTATAAGCGCTCGATGATCAGAGCAATGCCCTGTCCGACACCGATACACATGGTGCATAGTGCAAAGCGTCCTTGCCGACGTTCGAGCTCATGCAGTGCCGTGGTGACCAACCGAGCGCCGCTCATGCCCAGCGGATGGCCAAGTGCAATGGCTCCTCCGTTGGGGTTGACGTGTTCGGCATCATCGCTCAGGCCCAAATCACGCATGACCGCCAAGGCTTGAGCAGCAAAGGCTTCATTGAGTTCGATAACGTCCATTTGGTCGAGGGTCAGCCCGGTCTGGGTGAGCACCTTGCGGGTAGCGGGAGAGGGGCCGAACCCCATAATGCGCGGCTCCACGCCAGCGGTGGCCATGCCTACCACACGAGCGCGAGCCTTGAGTCCGAAACGTTCAGCCTGCTCGGCAGATGCCATCAGTAGCGCACAGGCGCCATCGTTAACCCCAGAAGCATTACCCGCTGTCACGCTGCCGCCGTCGCGGAAGGGCGTGGGAAGCTTGGCGAGCTGCTCTGCGGTCGTATTGGCGCGCGGGTGCTCATCGGTATCCACCACCAGCGGGTCTTGTTTGCGGCGGGGTATTTCGACCGGAACAATCTCTTCGGCCAAGCGGCCAGCCTCGATAGCGGCGGCGGTACGCTGCTGGCTGCGCAGGGCGAAGGCGTCCTGGTCTTCCCGGGAAATGCCAAATTGTTCAGCCACGTTTTCAGCGGTTTCGGGCATTGAGTCCACGCCAAACTGAGCTTTCATGGCGCGATTGATAAAGCGCCAGCCGATGGTGGTGTCGAAAATATCGGCTTGGCGTGAGAAGGCTTGTTCGGCCTTGCCCATCACGAAGGGTGCCCGGGACATCGACTCCACCCCTCCGGCGATCATCAACCCTGCTTCGCCGGTCTTAATTGTGCGGGCGGCATTGCCTATTGCATCCATACCAGACCCGCAAAGCCGGTTAATGGTGGTGCCGGGCACCTCGACCGGCAGCCCGGCCAGCAGCGCGGACATGCGCGCCACGTTACGGTTATCTTCACCCGCCTGGTTGGCGCAGCCGTAAAAGATATCGTCAATCAGCGACCAATCGACGCCTGGATTGCGTTCCATCAGGGTGCGCATGGGAATGGCCCCCAGGTCATCGGCACGCATACCCGAAAGCGCGCCGCCGTAGCGACCTATTGGGGTGCGAATGGCATCAATAATCAGCGCGTCTTTCATTGGGTATCTCCAGCAGCAGTATTTTCTGCGTCAGTATCTTCCAAGCGGCGTACGCTGCCGCGAATTTTGTAGGAACGCCCGCGGAACAAGGCAACGGTATCGCCGTGCTGATTGCGCAGCGTGATGTCATAAATGCCGGTGCGCCCACGGCGGCTGCGCTCTTCGGCGGTGGCGGTCAGTTCGTCACCTAGCTGGCCAGGGCCGAGATAGTCGATGCTGCAGCCTGAGGCTACCGTGGCCTCATCGTAGCTGTTGCAGGCAAACGCAAAGGCGGAATCGGCCAGGGCAAACAGAAACCCGCCATGGCAGTTGCCGTGACCCTGCACCATATCCTGGCGCACGGTCATGGTCAGTTCTGCAAAGCCGGGGGCGACACGGGTAATGCGCATGCCCAACCCTTGGCTGGCATGGTCACGGGCAAACATTGCCTCGGCACAGGCTTCCGCCAGCTGCTGTGGGGTCAGTTGGGAATCACTCATGAAAGCTTTCCTCGCTCAGGGCGTTGCGACGCAGCAGGAACGAGCTGCGATAACGCTCTTCGCCGTAACTCTGCTGTAGATGCATAAGGGTGCGGTGAACGAAGGGCAGGCCCAGTGAATCTACCCAGGCCAAGGGGCCGCGGGGATAGTTGACGCCAGCCTGCATGGCCAGGTCGCCATCCTTGGCACTGCAGACACCCTGCAGTACGGCATCGGCAGCTTCATTGGCGAGCATGGCTACGGTGCGCAGTACCACCAGTCCCGGGGTGTCGGTTAGCCAGGCCACGTCCATTCCCATGTGCTGGAAGAATGCCGTTGCTAGTTGGCGGGCCTCGGGCGATGCCGTGTGACTGGCAGCAAGCGCGATGGCGCTAGCGTTGCGGTAGTCCAGGCATAGATCGAACAGTACCAGAGCATCGAGCCCTTCATTGACCGCACGTTCAGCGGCGCAACGACCGTCGCTGAGGGCCAGTACCAGGTCGCCTAGGTATAGGCGAGGGGAACCGTCTTGCTGTAGCGATTCGCGGTACACCACGTCGAGCCCAGCTTCTTGAGCGCGTTCCAGCAGTGGCGCGATCACACCAGGGTCGCCCTGTACGACAAGTGCTGGCAATTCCGCGTTTGCTGGTGCTGCAAAGGTAGGCTGTGGCTTAGCAGCGCTTTCAGCGTAGTCAAAGAAGCCCTTGCCAGACTTACGTCCCAGGCGCCCGGCTTCCACCAACGCTTGCTGTACTAAGGAGGGCTCGAAACGAGTATCGCCGTAGTAAGCGTCAAACACCGAGCGGGTCACCGCGTAGTTAACGTCATGACCGATCAGATCCATCAGCTCGAAAGGCCCCATGCGGAACCCACCAGCTTGACGCAGCAATGCATCGATAGTGGCGGCATCGCTGGCACCTTCCTGCAGCAGGCGTAGGCCTTCGGCATAAAATGGCCGTGCCACGCGATTAACAATGAACCCAGGAGTGGAGCTGGCGTGCACCGCGACCTTGCCCCAGGCAACGGCGGTGTCATAAAGGGTGTCGGCAACCTCGGTGGTGGTGGCTAGGCCAGACACCACTTCCACCAGTTTCATGACCGGTGCGGGGTTAAAGAAGTGCAGCCCCGCCATGCGCTCAGGACGCTCAAGATTCGCAGCAATAGAAGTGATCGATAGTGACGAAGTGTTGCTGGCGAGCAAGGTGTCCGGCGAACACAAAGCTTCTAGCTGGGCGAACACCTGACGTTTGATCTCAAGGTTTTCGACAATAGCTTCGATAACCAAATGACTGTCGGCCAAGGCATCGATAGCATCGGCAGGCTGTAGGCGAGCAATAATGTTATCCACATCCCCTTGGATCATCTTACCCTTGGCAACACGCTTTTCCAGCTGACGGCGAATGTTATCAATGCCCGCTTTGGCAGCGCCGGGTTGATTGTCATGCAGAATGACCGAGTGGCCAGCCTGGGCGGCAACCTGAGCAATGCCGGCACCCATGGCACCTGCGCCAATCACACCAATAACGGCAGACGTGGGAAGGGCTGGCATATCACTCTCCCTTGAAGGTGGGGCGACGTTTCTCGATAAAAGCGCTGACGCCTTCGCGGTAATCTTCCGTGCGTCCGGCAAGGCGCTGCAGGTCGCGTTCCAGGTCGAGCTGCTCGTTGAAACTGTTATCGCTGCTGGCGTGCAGGGCACGTTTGATAAGCGCCAAGCCGCGCGTTGGTTGAGTGGCCAAGTGGCGAGCCATGTTCATGGCTTCTTCCTGAAGCGCCTCATCATCGACGCAGCGCCAGATCATGCCCCACTGTTCGGCAGTCTCGGCGGGCAGCTTGTCGCCAAGCATTGCTAGACCCTTGGCACGCGCCATACCCACCAGATTAGGCAGTGTCCAGGTGCCGCCAGAGTCGGGAATTAATCCAATCTTGCAGAAGGCCTGAATGAAGCTTGCCGAACGAGCAGCCAATACGATGTCGCAGGCCAGGGCGATGTTGGCACCGGCTCCTGCCGCCACACCATTCACCGCACAAATGGTTGGGAACGGCATGTCTTTAAGAGCGCGCAACATAGGGTTGTAGCGTTTTTCAAGCGACTCGCCGAGGTCGGGGGCTTGTTCGCCGGGCGCAACGCTGCGGTCGGAAAGATCCTGGCCAGCGCAGAAGCCGCGGCCGTTACCGGTCAATAACAAAGCGCGAACGCTTGAGTCCTGGCGCACGGCTTTTAGCGCCTTGCGCATCTCGGCATGCATCTCTGTATTGAAGCTGTTCAGGCTGTCGGGGCGGTTTAGCGTAATACAGGCAACGCCATCTTCCACGGTGTACAGCAGGGGCGCTTGGCTCATGGGTAATATCCTTGTGTCAGTGCCCTTGAAAAGTGGCAGGTCGTTTTTCTTGGAAGGCGCGAATGCCCTCTTCGCGGTCGGCGGTGCCCGCCAATAAGGTGAACGCATGGCGTTCAAAGCGCAGGCCAGTGGCTAGGTCGGTATCCATCGCCTTGTGTAACGACTCCCTTGCTAAGCGCACGGCCAGCGGTGCCTTGGCGGCAATGCGCGTTGCAATGGCCATGGCGCGCTCAAGGGTTAATTCGGGCTGGGTAATCTCGCTAATCAGGCCTGCTTCAAGGGCGCGGCGAGCGGAAATTGGCTCGCCAGTCAGCACCATCTGGGTAGCCAGTGATTTACCCACCGCTCTAAGCAGACGCTGGGTACCACCAGCACCGGGCATGATGCCCAGATTGATTTCAGGCTGGCCGAACAGGGCACTTTCACCGGCAATAATGATGTCGGCATGCATGGCTAGCTCACAGCCACCGCCCAAGGCGTAGCCGTTAACGGCAGCAATGATTGGTTTGCGGAAACGCGTAATGGTGGCCCAGTGGTGCTGGCGAGGATCTTCCAGCATGCCGACTAGGTCACGTTCAGCCATTTCATTAATATCCGCACCGGCGGCGAATGCTTTCGCACTTCCGGTGATCACCACGGCGCGAACGTTGTCGTCACTATCGGCGCTGTTCAGGGTGTCGGCGAGTTCGCCAAGCAGCTGGGTATTCAGCGCATTCAGTGCTTCAGGGCGATTCAGCGTGATGCATAAAACGCCTTCCAGGGGCGGAGTTATTTTTAGAGTAGTGGGCATTGTTACCTCAGTTCGGCCTGTGGCGCACAGGATGAATATCTGCCGAGTATAGGTTTATTTTGATACACATCAATATTGTTTGACTGTTTTTAGTGTGTCACTTGTTGGTGTTTTTGATAATTTATGTCTTGTTAACAATGACTTGTATGTATTTATAGCGAGTAAGTGATAGTTATTAGACCATGGTATGAAAGGTGGAAAGTTGGCCCGAAAAGTGATCTTTAGCCCGTATATATCGAGTTTATTGATCGTGGTGGGCTAATTCTTAAGCAAGCGGTGCCAGGGAAAGCGTTTGATGTTTTGTTACGGGAAAGATAGTCTTTGTTCTTATAACGTATCAAAAAAATAAGTGAGTGCAGGAGCGCCCCATGACGCAATCAGCGCAGCAGATGTTTGACCTTCACCGTGACATTCTTGACCAGGCTGTCGGCGCCATCTCTAGCCGTAATTTTTGGACGCCCTACCCAGAAAGTATGCGCAAATACCCCGAAGATGCCGTTAAAGCGGCACCATCGAGATTTGAGTCACTGCTTAATCAACCATTTACGCTGAATAGTGTTGGCAGCACTCACCACGTGGGCGGCGAAGTCTCACCTTATGGTTTTGAACTCGGCATTACTTATAACCAGCCAAGCCCCGACGAGCTGATAGTGGCCATGCAAGTAGCAATGCGTGACTGGCGAGATGCTGGGGCGCAAGCGCGCGTGGGGGTGTGTTTGGAAGTCCTGTCGCGCCTTAATGCCATGAGCCCGGAGATCGCCCAGGCGGTGATGCATACTAGTGGTCAGGGGCCGTTGATGGCGTTTCAGGCAGGTGGGCCGCATGCTCAGGATCGCGGCCTTGAAGCCGTGGCCTATGCCTGGCAAGCGATGGCGCAGATTCCTGCTACCGCACAGTGGGTTAAGCCCCAAGGCAAGCATGATCCCATTGTCATGGATAAGCGTTTTCACATCGTGCCACGTGGTATCTCGTTGGTGGTGGCCTGCTCTACTTTTCCCACCTGGAATACTTATCCTGGCTTGTTTGCCAGTCTGGCGACGGGCAACCCCGTCATTCTTAAGCCGCATCCTGGCGCTATTTTGCCTGTGGCGATGACCGCACGGGTTGTTCAACAGGTACTGGAGGAAGCTGGCTTTGACCCTTGTCTGGTTAGCCTGGTACCCGACACTGTCGATGCGCCGCTGACGAAAACGCTGGCGCTTGACCCTGCGGTAAAGCTGATCGATTTCACTGGCTCCAATACCTTTGGCGATTGGCTAATAGATAACGCCACTCAGGCTCAGGTGTTTGCTGAGAAAGCCGGTGTCAACACGGTCATTATCGACAGCGTGGATAACCTTAAAGCGGTCACGGCGAATCTTGCCTTCTCGCTGAGCCTTTATTCCGGGCAGATGTGCACGACCCCTCAGGCTATTTATGTACCCAAAAACGGTATTGAAACAGCGGATGGCCATTTGAGTTTTGACGACGTGGCGGCAGCGCTTGCGAAGGCTGTACAGGCATTTCTGAGTGACAATGACCGCGCCTGCACGGTGTTAGGTGCCCTGCAGTCAGTAGACACGCAAGCACGGATTGATGCGTGCCGTGGCTTGGGCGAAATAGTCCTGGATAGCGAGTCACGAAAACACGCCCAATACTCTGACGCCCGCATTCACACGCCGCTTATCCTCAAGGTAGATGCAGCACAGAAGGCTACCTATGGTGAGGAACGCTTCGGCCCCATCAGCTTTGTTATCGCGACTGAGAACACCGCGCATAGCATTGAACTGGCCCGTGACGTGATCCGGGAAAAGGGCGCGATAACCCTAGGTGGCTATACGACTGATGAGGCAGTGGCCGAGCAGTTCGAAGAGCTGGCGATGGAAGTGGCGACGCCGCTTTCGTTGAACCTGGATGGGGGGATATTCGTCAACCAGTCGGCTGCTTTCAGTGATTTTCACGCCACAGGCGGTAATCCGGCAGCTAATGCCTCGCTATGTAATCAATCCTTTGTTGCCAGTCGCTTTGTGGTGGTGCAAAGCCGTCGCCACGGCCAACCGAACTAACGGAGAACGTGATGCCTTACTATCGACTTGAAGGGGTGACGCCAGTGGTGGACCCGACCGCTTATGTCCACCCGACCGCGGTGCTCATCGGGGATGTGATTGTTGGCCCCAATTGTTACGTTGGCCCCGGCGCGGTGATGCGCGGTGACTTCGGACGCCTAGTGCTGGAAGAGGGTGCAAACCTTCAAGATACCTGTGTCATGCACGGTTTTCCTGGCTGCGTCACTAAAGTGGAAAAAGATGGCCATATCGGCCACGGTGCGGTTTTGCATGGCTGTGTAATTGGGCGTGATGCCATGGTGGGTATGAACGCCGTGGTGATGGACGGTGCTCATATTGCTGAGCGCTCTATTGTTGCGGCAGCAGCATTCGTCAAGGCAGGCTTCGAGTGTGAGCCACAGTCGCTGGTGATGGGGGCTCCTGCAAAGGTTAAACGACCGCTGAGTGATGAGGAGTTTGCTTGGAAGCAGCAGGGTACTCAAGAGTATCAGCGTTTAGTGACCCGTTGCCGTGACAGCTTGGAACCTTGTGAACCGCTGGCAGAGCTCGATGCTGACCGGCCAACCTTGCTAGCCGGTGATACACAACCTAAGCAGCAGAGCATAGCGTAGCGAGGCGATACTTATAGTATGGCTCGCTACCACCGCGCCCCCTGGCGAGCCATCCCCCACCCAACCACAGGTTGGTAGCCTCAAGTGGTCTTTGTAGTCGCCCCATCCTCCCCCCCTTCCTTCCTGAGCGCCAAGTCTCAAACCTGAGTCGACCGAAACTCCGGGTGCCGTCACGGTCAATGATGATCAAATTTGAAGAGGCAAAGTGTTTCAAGTCCATACGCAACTGTTGCAAGTTGGGGCACCGATTGCTGCCGGTTGATTGAAAATCTAAAAAAACTCAGATAAGTAAATAACTTTAACTACATGAATAAAAAGAAATAGTTGATAGTCGGCGCGGTCAATGCAAGTTGAATGGTACTGGCACACACCTTCTATGTTCGTCCGCGAAGAGAACCGCAGGTGAACATAACGACAACAATAATGCGTGGAGAACCCTCCGTGATGAGACATGCACTTCCTACAGGGCTCTGTAGCCTAGCCCTGCTGCTGCCTACCGGCGCCGTCTTGGCCTCTGCTGGCAGCGAGGCTATCGACAGGCACTGTTCAGCCTGCCATCAGGCCCAAAGTGGCCCCCAGAGCTGGAGTCGCATTAGTGCGCAGCGTAAGACCCCGGAAGGCTGGGACATGACGATCGCGCGCATGCAGACCATGCACGGCCTGGAGCTGCCCCAGGAGGCTCGCCGGGATATCGTCAAGTTCCTCGCTGATACCCGCGGCCTAGCGCCCGAGGAGAGCGCGTCTCAGCGTGAACTGATCGAGCGACGCCTCAACCGTATCGAGTCCTTTGATCATCCTAGCTATCAGGAAATGTGTGCCCGCTGTCATACTGGCGGCCGCGCCCAACTACAGCGCCGTCCCCAGGAAGAGTGGGAGAGACTGGTGCACTTCCATGTGGGCCAGTTCCAGACCACTGAGTACCAGTCCATGGCACGGGATCGTGACTGGTTCGATCTCGCCCTGAGCGAGATCGCTCCCTGGCTGGCCGAGTCTCAAAGTCTCGAAAATGAAGCTTGGGAGTCATGGCAGCAGGCCGAACAGACCTCTCCTGAGGGTGACTGGCAGCTCTGGGGGCACTGGCCCGGAGAAGGCGACTTTTATGCCGACGTTACTATTAACACCGATGAAGGCGAGGATGCCTACTCCCTTAGCCTGGACGGCGCTTTCACCAGTGGTCGTCCGCTCAGTGGCGAAGGCCAGGCCATCGTTTATACCGGCTATGAGTGGCGCGCCAACCTGAACCTCAACGGTCGTGATCTCAAGCAGGTACTGGATCTCTCCGGTGCGCATCCCAGCGGGCGCATCTTCGATGATCATGACGATGCTTTTGGAATGATGGTGGAAATGGTGCCTCACGAAGCGGCCGAGTCTGCGGTGTTAGCCAGCCTGCCCGCCTCACTCAAGGCCGGTGAGCGTAGCCGGCTGGTGCTACTGGGCCACGGCCTTGGGGAAGGGGAAATCAGTCTTGGGGAGGGCGTCACCGTGCGTAAGGTGATCGAACGTAGCGACATGCGCCTGGTGCTGGACGTTGAGGCCAGCAACGATCTCACACCCGGCTGGCTGGCTATGCAGATCGGCGAGATCAGTGCCGAGAGGCTGCTGGCTGGCTATCGCACGGTAGATCGTTTGGAGGTAAGTCCAACGCTGGGAGTTGCTCGCATCGGTAACGATAAGACTCCGCCGGTGAGTGGCGTCTTCACCGCCGCCGGATATCTGGACGGGGCTGATGAGACCATCCCGCTGGGGCAGGTACCGGTACGTTGGAGCGTTTCCCCCTGGGACGAGATCGCCGAGCGCGACGAGGATGTCAGGTTTGCGGGCATACTGGACGCCGCCACAGGGATCTTCTCACCTGCCGGGGCTGGGCCCAACCCGCTGCGTCAGTACAACGCCAACAGCGTGGGCAACCTACGGGTGACCGCCAGTGTGGTAGGACAGGAGGCGATACAGGACGAAGCCCAACTGATCGTTACCGTACAACGCTGGAACAACCCGCCGCTTCGCTAGGAGATCACCATGGGAATCTTACAAGCCATACCCGAGAACCTGCATCGGATGGAAGTAGAAGGCCAGCCGTTGTGGTTTCATATCCCCACCACGAGTTTGTTCGCCCCGGACGCACTCAGCGAGGAGCTGCTGGCACTGGCCGGGCGAAAGGAGGGGCTCAATAGCCGGGCGCTGCCGGGCCATCTGATACATCAGGCCAGCGGCGACGATATCCAGGAGCGGCTGCTACAGCTTAAGGCACTGAAGCTGATCACCGATGGTGTTGTCCAGGCCTATAATCCCAGCGTAAAGGTGGAGCAGTTCCCGCTCTCTACTGTGGTGCTCAATGTCAACACTGGCTGCAACCTTAGCTGCAGTTACTGCTACAAGGAAGACCTGGATAACCCCCGGGACGGTAAGAAGATGGATCTGGCCACCGCCCAGGCCTCTATCGAGATGATGATGCGCGAAGCCCCGCAGCGGGATCGCTACAACATCGTCTTCTTTGGCGGCGAGCCGCTCAGCAACATGCCCTTGATCCGCCAGGTGGTGGACTGGGCCGAGGCGCGCATTCATGGGCTTGGTAAGGCAGTAGATTTCACGCTGACCACCAACGCCACGCTACTGAACGAGGAAAAGATCGCTTTCTTCGACGCCCATCGCTTTGGGCTCACGGTGAGCATGGACGGCCCCAAAGCGGTCCACGACAAAAACCGTATTGCGGTCAACGGCCAGGGCACCTATGACCTGGTGGCCAAACGCATTAAGCCGCTGTTGGCCAGCTATCGCTCACGACCGGTGGGAGCCAGGGTGACCCTGACTCGTGGCATCACCGACGTTATCGGTATTCACGATCACCTGGTCAACGAACTGGGCTTCGCCGAGGCGGGCTTCGCCCCAGTCACCTCCGGTGATATGGCTGACTACAATCTTACCAGCGATGAGCTTAAGCGGGTCTTCGACGGTATGGTCGAGCTCGGTGAGCGAGCCGTGGCAGCCGCCATTCAGGGGCGCGATATCGGCTTCGGTAACTTCAACCAACTGCTCACCGATCTTTGGGAAGGGCGCAGCAAGGCGGTGCCCTGTGGGGCTGGCTTAGGGCTGGTTTCGGTGGATCATGCGGGCGATGTGCACCTCTGTCACCGTTTCACCGGCTCCGAGATGCCCACCTTTGGCAGCGTCCAGGAGGGGCTCGATCACGCAGGCCTCAAGCAGTTTATCGAGGCCAGGAGTGATCGCTCCGAGCGTGGCTGCAGCAACTGTCGGATCCGCAACCTTTGCTCCGGCGGTTGCTACCACGAGAGCTACGCCCGCTATGGCGACCCTATGACTCCCACCTACCACTATTGTGACCTGATGCGCGACTGGGTCGATTTCGGCATTCAAGCCTACGCTCGAATCCTGCGTCATAACCCCGATTTTCTCGACGGCCCCCTGGCCGGGAGGCAGACAGCATGACAAATAACAAGAAGAACTTGACCGCACTGGGGTTGGCACCCCTCAACCGCAAGGCCCGCGAAATGGAGCGGGCCGCTAGCCCAGAGGCCCTGGAAGAAGTGCAGGCCATGCAGACCATTGCCGGGTGCACGTCTAGCTTTGACCCGGGCTGGGAAGTGGACCCCTTCGGCGGCGTGGCTTCGCTGTGCCAACCTATGGAAGCGGATCTCTATGGCTGCGCTGACCCCTGCTGGTGGCCTGCTCAGGTGCCGGACACTATGAACACCTACCCCAACTGGGGGGATGGAGCCGACCGCGCTGAGGATGATTGGCGCAAGTTCGATAGTGTCTATCCGGGAGACGATAAGTGATGAATAGCTCAGAAATTAAGCTGCTCAATTTGACCCTAATGGGGCTGCTGGCCTTCGCTGCCCAGCCTCTGGTGGTTAATGCTGCTGTCGCCGATGAAGCCAGCGCTGACGAAGTACGCGAGTATCTGGTGACCATGGTTCGTCCCAACCAGCTCTACGTGATCGATCCGGAGGCCCAGGAGGTGGTGCGTACCTGTGACGTAGAAGGCGCCTTTGGCTCCGGCACCCTGCAGCTATCGCCGGATGAGCGGATCGCCTATGTGCTGCACAACCGCTGGGAAGACGTAGTGGGCATCGACCTCACTAGTTGTGAGGAAGTCTTTCGCGCCAGCGGCTCAGGCAATTCAATACGCGCTAAATCCATCGCTTCCCTTGCCGTGAGCCCCGACGGCAGCCGTCTCTATAGCATTTGGGATCGGGCGCGGCTAGGCCTCGACCACTACGAAGTATTGGAGCCACAGCTAGCGGTCTATGACACCGCAGCAGGTCTAGCTGCCGAGCCCCTGGCTACCTTCCCAGCACCGCGCCAGGTGACGACCATGGGGGCCGCCGAGGACGGTAATCTCTATCTGGCTGGTGCTGATATCTATCGGGTCGACCCGGAAAACGGCGAGACCGAGATCGCCATTGCCAACCGAAATTGGGATCGCCCCAGCTTTAGCCCGCCAGACTCCTTAGCCATGTGGTCGATGGGCGAGGTAGCCAACGAGTTCCTGCGTCCCTACACGGTAGCTGAGCATCCCGGCGAGAAGAACGAAGCTTGGCACTGGGGCATCAGCCGCGTCGACCTAGCCACCGGCGAGACCGAGAACAAGGAGATAGCCCCTTTTGAGTTCATCATCTTTTCCATGGTTTCTGATCCCCGGGAGCGGGACGTCTTTTATGGCGTCTACACTCAGCTCAGCAAGCTGGATGCCCGCACCCAAGAGATAGTGAAGGTGATCGATCTTGATCATACTTACTACAGTGTTAATACTTCCTATGACGGCTCGCGGATCTACCTGGGCGGCGCTTCCAGTGATATCGCCATCTATGATGATGACTTCAATGATCTGGGGCGCATTCGCTTGCCCGGTGATATGAGCACCGCAACGCTGAAGGTGGCACGCTTCTAGATTGCCGCTGCATGATCCTTCTGGCCGGCGCTTGTGAAAGCGGTCGGCCATTTTTGCTGGGGGCAGCCCTTATGGTTGATGAATGAAGAGAGCGTCGATGCGCGAGCCTGACTTCACCCGTGACACAGGGGCGCTGCCCTGGGGCTGGCTCTACCGCCCCCTCAAGGCGCGGCGCATAGCGCTGGCCCGGCTGCTGACGCTGAGCCTAGTGGCGACCCTGCTGGCGCTGTTGCCTCCGTTGCTCACCCAGCGTTTGATCGATCACGGCCTTATGCAGGGGGACTTCAGCACCGTCGCTGCCTACGTCGCCGCCTTGGTGGTGTTGGGGCTCTCTACCCTGGCCCTACAGGGGCTAACCCGGCTGCAGCATGTGGCGCTCTCTGCCCGACTATTGCTCTCGCTGCGCCGCTCCTTGCTTCGCCATCTGCTGCGCCTGGCACCGGCCCGTTGGCAGGCGCGAGGGCGAGGCGATCTGATGAGCCGTCTAGATGGCGACCTGTCTATCCTCCAGGGCTTCGCCCTGGACGGCTTGCTTAGCGGACTCTCCAATCTGTTAGGGCTGGTGGGGGCGCTGGCTATGATTGGCCTATTCAGTCCCATGCTAATGGCCCTGGTGGCCGTGCTAGTACCCATCCAATGGCTGTGGCTGCGCGCTTGGCGCCCGGCGCTGACTCTCCGTCAGCAGGCACTCCGTGAACAGAGCGGCGAACTCTCTGGCTTCTGGCAGGATACCCTGGCCCATGGCCCCTGGTTTCAAGGTCAGGCGCTGGAGTCGTCGCGACTCAATCGTCTCCAGGGACTTGGCCACGAGCAGTTGCGACGCCTGTTGGCGGTGCGTCGGGTGGGCTTTCTCAGCGACGTGGGGCCCCAACTGATCCTCTCTCTGGCCCGGGCCGGGGTGCTGCTGTTGGGCGGCTATCTGGTGATTCAGGGGCAGTTGCAACTCGGTGAGCTGGTAGCCCTGTTGGCGTACCTCGGTATGGTGATGGCCCCCATCGGTGGCCTGCTGGGTCTCTATGGGGGGTGGCAGCGGGCCCGGGTCAGCGCTTGCCGCTTGGCCGAGCTCTTCAATGAGCCCGCCATGCGTGATCCCTACCAGGGCGGCCGTCCTGTCGGGCCTGGTGGGCTTTGCTTGGAGGGTGTGCGTTTCCGCCATCCCGGCCAATCCGGTTGGCTTCTGGATGATATTGATCTCGCGCTTCCGCCGAGCAGCAAGGTGCTGATTGCCGGTCCCTCCGGGGCAGGCAAGAGCAGCCTAATCCGTCTGTTGCTAGGGCTGGAGACGCTCGAGTCGGGTGAAATCCGTGTCGATGGCGTGCCGCTTGATGCGCTCTCCCGCCATCATTGGCTCAAGCAGGTTGCTTGGGTGGAACAGCACCCCAGCCTGCTACGCGGCAGCTTGGCCGAGACCCTGCGCGCCCTGGCACCTGAGGCAAGCGATGCCGAGTTGATTGACGCGCTTTCCCGCGTTGGGCTCGCCGACTGGCTGACCGCCCTGCCGGAAGGGTTAGAGAGCGAGTTGGGTGACTTGGGTGGCAAGGTCTCTGGCGGCCAGCGTTCACGCTTGGCCCTGGCTCGGGCACTGCTAAAAAAGCCTCGCTTGGTGCTGCTGGACGAGCCAACTGCGGCGCTGGATCCAGCGGCTGCCCGAACTTTCGATGCCTTGCTTGATGAGGTGCTGGGAGATAGCACTCGGCTGATTATCAGCCACCAAAGCGACCACTTTGGCAATCTGGATGCCTACTATCGGCTCCAGCAAGGGCAACTGGTTGCAGTGGAGGCGTCGTCATGTCTCTAATTCCGGCCAGCAGCCCGACTCTGGGGGTTATCGATAGTGGTGTGCCTCCTGGTTTGCCTCTGACGCGCTTCCACTCGCTCAGTGGTGCTGACCCCGAAGATCACCTTGGTCATGGCCGGGCGATCCTCGCCACCCTGGGCCACTATTTGCCGCTCACGCGGCTTGAAATCGCCTACTACAAGCTATTTGAGGAGCGTCTCACCGCCAATGCTGCTGCCCTGACTGCGGCCTTCGAGTGGCAAGCAGAGGTGCCACCGGTTTGGCTGCTGTGTAGTTTGGGGTTGCCCCGAGCCGACACGCGACTGCAGGAGGCGGTGGAGAGGCTACAGGCCGCAGGCACCCGCATCGTTGCTGCCAGCCCGCGCTTCGGGGCGCCGGTCTACCCAGCCGCTTGGCCCGGGGTGATAGCAGTGAGTGGCGCCGCGGGACTGATGCCGGGCTCGCCACGGCGTGATTGGAATGGCCACTGGTACGCCTGCGTCTGGGCGGGCCGAGATCTCCCCGAGGAAGGCCGAGTTTGGCAGCCCTGGCAGGTGGGGCCACCACCGGTGGAAACTCCTCCTGCACTGGGCGGAGCCAGCTTCGCTGCGGCCCATGCGCTGGGCTATTGGCTGGCGGAGTCAATCGGTGAAAGGGGGGCACCGCCAAGAGAGTGGGGCTCGGGCAGCGCTGGCCAGTCAGGGTGATCGGCCCACCAGCGGATGATCGCCATGGCCGCGGGGCCAGCGGCGGCCAATAGTGCCCGAGCCGCTGCGTGGTCGCCATCCTGCATAGCCTTGACCAGAGGCGCTAGGGAGATTCCCGCCACTGCCTGAATTCCCATTGGCTGGTCCTGGGTAAACACCAGCTCCCGTTCGGCCAAGTGGTTACCAATGATAGCCAGGCCGCGTCTCACTCGTACTTGAGCCCAGGGCTCTGGTAGATGTAGCGGTTGATGATCGGGCCAGTGACAGCGCTCCGTCCAGTAGGGTGCCGGATCGGCGTCTATCGACTCTTGATAGGCAGCCTGACGGTAGAAGTCACGGCCAGCCCGGGCGAAACGCCAGTACTGGGCATCCTGGCGGCGTTGGTGGAAGCGCTCTAGGGGCGCCGCGATGCTGGTTTCCTCAAAGAGACTATTGAGAACTGGTGCTAGGCCGTGGGCTGAGGAGAGCGCATTGAAAATGCCCTGTCCGGAGAGGGGATCGATGGCCATAGCGGCATCCCCGAGGCGCCAGAGGCGCCCCTCTCTCACTTGGGTGCGCCCCAGTAGGCTAGGGCGCTGGTAGTGATGACAAATCTTGGCTTGGCCCCAGAGCTGTGCCAGGTCGGGCTGGGCGGCTAGCCAGATGTTGGGGTCATGCCGTGCCCGGCGTAGCGTTGCTTCCGGTAGGGCCAACTGCAGATACTGCTGGCCTTTAAGCCGTGACCACCAGGCCCAGCCTCCGCCGGGCAACGACAGGGCAGCGCTGGCAGGGTCTGAGTCGGCGGCCTCGCCGCGTAGGATCCAAGCAGGGGTTGACCAGGGAGCTGCGTCGCGGAACTGGCGCCGCGCCGCCGCCCGGCCCCGGGCCTCCACGCCCCAGGGAGCGGTCAGTATGCGACCATCTGCCAGGCCCAGATGAACTTCACTTTTCTGGCTCTCCAGGAACGTGATCCTCGCTTTGATCATGGGGATACCAGCCTCGTGAAGATCTTCCAGCAGGGCAGCATCGAAGGATGGACGCGGCAGCAGCCATTCGGCGTTGGGTGCCCGAGCCTTACCACCCCAGATAACTCGTCGCGGCAAAGGACCCACCGCGCAAGCGGCAGCCCGGTGCAGCCCCAGGCTTTGTAAGGCCTGGAGGCTGCGCCGGGCAATGCCCTCAATGGCCTGGTAATCGCGGACACGCCCCACCAGGGTGACTCGTCGACCAGCGCGATGCAGCAGCATGGCCAGAGCGGCACCAGCGGGGCCGCTTCCGGCGATCAATATCTCGCTATCCATGTCTTGGCGCATTAGATGAATCCCCTTGGGGCTGGTACGGTGCCAGGACTTGGTTATATCAAACGATCATCACAACCGATTTCTGCTCTGTGTAATGCTCGAT
The DNA here is from genome assembly GCF_021151565.1 of Halomonas sp. IOP_6. Taxonomy (NCBI): domain Bacteria; kingdom Pseudomonadati; phylum Pseudomonadota; class Gammaproteobacteria; order Oceanospirillales; family Halomonadaceae; genus Halomonas; species Halomonas sp. IOP_6. The sequence goes on from NZ_JAIRBO010000004.1 coordinate 454,984, forward strand.
CAGTGAATCGCCGAGCTCGCGGCCAATGCCTGACTGTTTGAAGCCGCCGAAGGGCATGCAGGCATCCAACAGGTTGTGGCCGTTGACCCAAATACTACCGGCCTCTATTTCTGGTACCAGGCGATTGACCGCGGCAAGATCGTTGGACCAGATGCTGGCGGCCAGTCCATAAGGAGAGTCGTTGGCCAGTAACACCAGTTCGTTAAGATCGCGGAAGGTCTGGACCACGACCACCGGACCGAAGATCTCCTCTTGCACACAGCGGCTTTCCTGGGCCAAGCCGGTGATCACCGTCGGCTCGACGAAGTAGCCGATTTCACTGCCTTTACCACCGCCGGTGACGATGGTGCCGCCGTCGCTGCGCGCTTGTTCGATATACGCCAGCACCCGGTGCTGCTGTTTAGAGGAGACCAGCGGGCCGAGGGTGCTGGTGGGTTCCCAGCCCGGCGCTAGCGTCAGCTTCTGGGCCTGTTCGGCGAGTTTGGTGACGAAGGTATCGTGGATCGACTCATGTACATAGATCCTCGACCCAGCGGTACACACCTGCCCCTGGTTAAAGAAGATTGCCTGAGCCGCGCCGGTAGCGGCTGCCTCGATATCCGCATCGGCCAGCACCATCACCGGCGATTTGCCGCCCAGTTCCAGGGTGGTACGGGTCAGGTTCTCCATGGCGGAATGCCCGATTTGCTTACCCACGGGGGTCGATCCGGTGAAGGCTATCTTGTTGATTCCTGGGTGGCTGGCCAGCGCTGCTCCAGCGGTGTGCCCCAGACCAGTGACGACGTTGAGAGTGCCAGCCGGGAAGCCTACTTGCTCGGCCAGTTCTGCCAATAATATGGCGGTTAGCGGGGTGTCCTCGGCGGGCTTGAGTACGATACTGCAGCCAGCAGCTAGGGCCGGAGCGACCTTCCAAGTTGCCATCAGCAGTGGGAAATTCCAGGGGATGATGGCACCCACCACGCCTATGGGCTCGCGGCGGGTGTAGGCGATAATGTGCTTGTCTTCGGGCACGAAAGGCATCGAGGGTGTCATGCTACGCCCCTCGATTTTGGTGGCCCAGCCCGCAGTATAACGGATAAAGTCGATGGCGAGAGCTACGTCCATATGCCGCGAAAAGGTCACTGGCTTGCCGTTGTCTAGTGTCTCGAGTAGGGCAAAGTCATCGGCGCGGGCCTCCAGAGCATCGGCAAGATCCAGCAGCAGCTTTTCACGCTGGGCTGGCCGCGACTTGCGCCAGTCACGGAAGGCCTCTCGGGCAGCACCGACTGCAGCATCAATATCGGCGGCATCACCCGCCGGAACCTGACTGATCACTTCCGCGGTGGCGGGATTATAGACATCCAGCATCTGGCCGCTGGCGGCGGTGCGCCACTGGCCGCCAATAAAAAGAGCGTGGCTCTTGTCCAGCCAAGCTTGAATGGCAGTTGAGGGCTGCGTCATGGTTGTGCTCCTGTCAGGCTGATTTATGATTGTTTTGAGTGCGTGCTAAGCATTGCACGCCTCCAATACTCCCTAGCAAGCCCCGTGCCAGCTCAGGGAAATAATATAATCACAACAATATCAGTGAGTTGAAGGTTGGTTATGACGATATTCTTCCGCCGTTTTGTCGCCGGATACGACGGCTGTCGCATTCTGGGACAGCTCGCTAACCTCGCTGGGAGAAGCCCATGATCTCCAAAACAGTCCTGAGAACCCCCGACGTGATTCTCCAGGCCCGTGAACATCTGCTCCGTGGCCAGCAACTACCGATGGGCATGCTCGATGCCAGTATCGACCGTTCTTGGCAGCGCTGCATTGAGCATGGACTGCAGCTTGGTAGCCTACCCGAGTTGCCGCGGCTCGACAGTGGCGAACTCCGCGCTCAGCGCGAGATGCATCGTCGCCTTATTGAACTGGCTGACCCGCTGATCAGGCGAGTGACTGAGGACCTGCGTGGCTGCCAATTGCTGCTGGCCACCCCGGATGCCACCGTGCTCAAGAGCTACGGCCAGCGATTCGTGCTTAATGATCGCTTTCACATCGGGGCTGGCATCAACCTGGATGAACGCTGGTTCGGGACCAATGCACCTGCCCTAGCGCTCATCGAGCGGGCACCGGTGCTGGTCAAGTCCTGCGAGCATCTGCTGTTCCCCGACAACCCTGTTTCCTGTGTAGCCGCCCCGTTGTTTGATCTCAACGGCGACTGTTTAGGATTGATCGACCTTACCTTCGAGGCCAATCACCCTCGACCAGAAATTTTCCTGCGCCGAGTGCAGCAGCTCACGGGGGCGTTGGAGCAACGGCTGTTTTTCCACCACTACCAGCAGCGTTGGGTGCTCCAGGTGCACGCATCGCTGGCTGAGTTGGACGGCGTGAGTTGTGGTCTAGTGGCAATGAACGACTCGGGGCTGATCTTGGCGGTTGATTCTCAGGCCGCCCAATGGCTGGGCGAGGCCTCTGTCTCACTAATTGGTCGCCATATTGAAGAATTATTGGGCAATTCCTGGAAGGAAATCTGTCGTCAATGCGAACGGTGTTCGGTCTTGCTGGGGCTGCCGCTTACCGGCGCCCAACTGGTGGGGCGGCTCAATCCCCCGGATCAGTGGCAGCCGGCAATTTTTAGCGGAGAAGCCACGGTGATGCCGGCGTCACCCGAACCATTCCTCTCTCGTGGGCTTGAGGCGCTGGTGGAGGACTGGCCCATGGCGCTGGCCCGGGAGGCTCGCCGAGCTAGCCGGGCACTGGAAGCGGGTTTGCCTGTACTGCTGCAGGGCAAAACTGGCACCGGAAAAGAGCAGTTGGCTCGAGCACTGCATAGCAGTCTCGGTGAGCAGCGGCCCTTCGTGGCACTTAACTGCGCAGCGCTGCCCGAAAGCCTTATCGAGGCGGAGCTATTCGGCTATGTGGAAGGCGCCTTTACCGGCGCCCGTAAGGGCGGGTACAGCGGGCGTCTGGTACAAGCTAATGGTGGCACTTTGATGCTCGACGAGATCGGTGACATGCCGCTGGCGCTGCAGGCCCGTCTGCTGCGGGTGTTGCAGGAGAGAGTGGTGACGCCTCTGGGCGATCACCGCGAGGTACCCATCGACTGCCGAGTAATAGCCGCTAGCCATCGCGATTTGGAAAGTCTGGTGACAACCGGTGACTTCCGCGAAGATCTTTTTTATCGTCTGGCTGGGGTGGTAGTAGAGCTTCCCACGCTGAACGAGCAGGCTGATCTCGCGGGACAGATTCGTCAACACTGGGCCGCGCTATGTCGCCAACATGGCCGCTCTCTGGCGCTGGATGAATCCTTATTAGAGTGTTTGACTGCCTACCTTTGGCCCGGCAACTGGCGGGAACTAATACACTGTTTAGAAGCGGCTCTGGTGGGAGCTGAGCCAGAGTGCCAACGGCTAACCATAGAAAGGCTTTCGCCGCGTTGGCAGCGTAAGCTTGCTCAGCCCATAGAAAGTGGCGTTCGTAATACGGTCACATCGGAGGACCCTGGCAACGGTTGCCAAGAACTGCGAGAAATGGAGCGAACCCATATGGTACGTACGCTCGAAGCCCATGGGGGAAACATGACTGCCGCGGCCCGGACGCTAGGTATCAGCCGCTCGACGCTTTATCGACGGCTGGGGGAAGCGTCACCTTGAGCCGGTGAAGTGCAACCAAGCTGGACGGTCTCTTCCAGCTTGGCCTTATAGGCTGTCTAGCTCAACGGAGGGTAGGTGCCCCCCGCCATAAGACACGTAAGGCGTTCATTCCAATCCACCGAAGCGTTGGTAGAAACTAGGGCCGGGGGCTGGTAATGGGCCTTCGGCAGTTTCTAGGTGCCTGTCTAGCCAGCGCTCTGCGCGCTCATAGAGCAACCGATAGAGGTTGCGGCAGAGCTGATGGGCGTAGCGGCCTTCCCACGCCGTAGGGAGCAGTTCGTCAGGCAGTAGGGGGTCACGTAGCTGAACCTTGCGATACTCGTGAATCAGCAAGGTACGAGCAATGAAGCACTCTTCCTGCCCTAAATGGTTCTCTGCGTTGAGCGCATTCCACAGTGGGCGAAACTTAACCAGAAAACGCTGGTAAAGCTCGGCGAGTTCGTCGAGGTTCCAGCTGTCTCTGACCTGCAGGCGCAGCGGCTTACTGGTCATAGGCTCCATGGTCTGTGTCTGCATTACGATTGTGTCGTCTGCCGCATCAAGCTCTTGCAAGGCCACCATAGTTTCCGCGCATGACAGCGTGGGATGTGCCAGAACGCCCTGAGCAAAACTACCAAAGCCGAGCCATTCAAGCTCATCACGAATCTGCTGGCGACGGTCGGCTGGCAGCTGCGTCAGCAGCGCCAATGTCCACTGGCCCGACCAGGGTGGCTGGGCACCGTGATAGACACGCTTGAAAGCTTGTTCAAAACGGCGCCGCCCAGGGCCACTTAACCGATAGTAGCTGCGACGACCGACCTTTTCACCGCGAAGCCAGGTTTCATGGGTCAGCCGATAAACCGATGTACGCACCAGACGCTCATTGATGCCGATGGGCTCCACCAGTTTCGATAGACTGCCGAGCCACACAGTACCGCCCCGTGGAACGATAGAGTCGCCATAGACAGTAATAATCAGTGAGCCGGCGCGAATAGGCCGACGCTTCTGGAAGTCATCAATAAGCGTAGCGACGCAGTCTGTAGCTGACGACATGGTGGACGTTGATTCCCTTTACGATGAAGTTGTCGCAAAAAACGACAGAAAATATAGCTTTTATAGAGGATTATCGTATCACGTTTTTTTGTGATTTGGCCTGCAGGGTTATCAGTGAATCATGAAGAATGATTTAGTATCGCAAAGGTCGTGGACGCTAGCATTTCGTTGCGGCTTCTTATGAAGATATGACACTAATTTCAATGGTTGCTCACGTAACCCCTGCTATACTCCCCCGGTTTTAAAAATAGAGTTTCTTGGTGCCATTTCGGTCTTTCTTAGCTCGCATGATGTGCTGCTAGACCTTGGTTGTCGTTTGAATAAAAGTGAATCGTTCTATGAAAATAAAATAAAAAGAAGTAGTTACAGGATCACACGTCGACGACCATGTTAATTGGAAGTTACTTTCTTTTTTTAAACGCTGATGTGTCTGGCGAGGAGGTATGTAGATATTTATTAAATATGCAGTGGAGCAGTAGAAAAAGAAAACTAAAAACGCCAGAAAAATTAAAAAATAACTACAGGAATGGTTGTGATGATTTTAGGGCTTACCTTGCTATATGTCGGAGCAGTACTGTTTGTGAACGGAATATGGCTGCTAGGAAAGATTGGTGACAAAGAGGTATCTGTTATCAACATCATGGTTGGTGTGTTGAGCTTCATTATTGCTGTCTATTTGATTTTCCGAGAACCGGATAATTCTGCTGCAATTAGCACGGGGGCATTTACCTTGTTATTCGCTTTTACTTATCTTTGGGTTGGAGCTAACCAGTTTTTAAAGGCGGATGGAGCAGGTCTTGGATGGTTCTGCTTTTTTGTTAGTATTACAGCGGCGTTTGTTGGAGCAAGCTCTATCGCCGATATAGGAATTAACTTTGAGCTGTGGAATACATTTAGCTGGTTTGCATGGTCTGCTTTGTGGTTCAGCTTTTTTTGCTTGCTAGCATTAGCGAAAAAAATACAGCATTCAGTTGCAATTTATACACTATTTTGCGCAGTTTTTACGGGTTGGATTCCTGGCGTTCTGATATTATTAGGGATTATTAATGCATAGCTGTTCGTTACTAAACGTAAATAATACTTAAAATTTTTTGAGAACACCTACATTATGAAATCACACGGTATATAATCGTTTAATAATCACACCTGCTCGTGAGTACGCCTGCCATGCTGAAGTAGCACTCTTAACATGTTTTACTGTGCTATCAGTATATGGCAAAGAAATTAAAAATTAAGGAGATGAATACATGGCATCAGTATTAAGCGACTACATCAAGAAAGAGCAGATGTTAAAGCAGCTACAGGAAGAGTTGCAAGCGCTTGAAAACAATAGTGAATTGAAAAAAGAGCTGGAGTTCAACGAGAAATTGCAAGCGCTTATGACAGAGCATGGCAAGCTAGCCCGCGATGTATGCGAAATGCTTGACCCATCATATCGCTCCGCATCTGTTAAAGGCACCAAAATAAGCAGTACCGATGGCCGCAAGAAGCGCCCTCTAAAAGTGTACAAGAACCCACACACGGGGGAGGTCGTTGAAACGCGTGGTGGCAACCATAACGTCATTAAAGAGTGGAAAGCTGAATTCGGCAATGAAGAAGTGGTTAGTTGGGTGGTAGAAGAACGCGCCTAATCTGTTCATTCGTCGCTCGCACGGTTCCACCGCGAGCGGCGTATATTTACTAGCTGGAAATGATCTCTATATCTTTATAAGGTCGATATTTTTTTACGCTTACCTTGTAAAGCACGTAGAGCGCTAGGAGCGAGTAATGAAAAAAACATGGCTTTATTGTTTAAGTTTAGCTGCAACAGCAGGAGTTTTACTGCTGCCAGCAGCGCACGCAACAGAAAGGTTGTGTGAAGATAAAGCGACTGTCCTACGACAACAGCTGGAATACGCTCAAGCACACGATAATCAGCATCGTGTTAGAGGATTGCAGCGTGCATTGCACTCCATCGAAGAGAATTGCACAAATGAGCAAGTGATTACAGAGGCTGCCGAAGAGGTTCGAGAGAGCCAGGAAGAGGTACGTGAGCGTGAGTTAGCACTTGAGGAGGCTCTCAGAGAGGGCGACGAAGACGATATTCAGAAACGGCGTGAAAAATTAGCAGAAGAAGTACGTGAGCTTGAAGAGCACACACAAGAACTGAATTTGCTGCAGCAACGTATTAACGAATAGTCTGCATCAAGACTGAGTGTAAGCTGCAGCGATGCGCTTATTCCAAGCAGCCTCTTTTTACTACCGATGAAAGGAGGCTAACGTTTTTTCATCTGTAACATTACCTTGTATTTATCCCTCCTTCTCTCTCCCTGCATTTTGAATTCTGCATCAATGGCTCAGATCTCTGCATATTGATGCTGGATCAGACCTTGCCATTACTCTTCACGTTCTTAAACAAGCATCTGTTGAAGGCAGTGATGCTTCATTGATAGATGTGTCGCCACCCAGTGTAAAGCCTTCTTTTTATTGAAATGTAAATGTACAAAATGCGCTATGGCTAACTTTTTGTATAGCTAGACTAGCTTTTGTACAAGTTTATGGTTTTTAATGATCATAGGTATCTGCCTCGTGCAAATGCAATTCAGCGGTGGTGATAGAGAGTCCACCATACCTGGGCGGGGTGCGAGAAAACTTATGTTTTTAAAGATAAAAAGGTGCTCCAAGAGATGACTTCCACCAATTCCCAAGCTGGGCTGAAGGAATCGACATCATTCGGCCTTTTCCCCCGCACTGTGACGCTGGCTGGTAATGATCCTGACGCGACACGTCGGGATATTGAGACCTGTTTTACCGCGACGTTTGACCGCTATGAGTCACTTTTTACTACATTAGTGAGCGAGGAAGCGTACGTTCGGAAGTCCATCCCTCTTAGGCATCCACTGATTTTCTACCTCGGACATACCGCGACGTTTTTCGTCAACAAGCTAGTGCTGGCTAAACTCCTGCCCACTCGTATCGATCCCAACATGGAGTCTATTTTTGCTGTTGGCGTCGATGAGATGAGTTGGGATGACCTGAATGATGACCACTATGAGTGGCCGTCAGTCAGTGATGTTATGAGCTACCGCAACAAGGTTCGTGCGGCGGTACTCACCTTGATTCGAGAACTACCGCTTTCGTTGCCAATTGATTGGGACAGCCCGTTTTGGCCCATTGTCATGGGCATTGAGCATGAGCGGATTCACCTGGAAACGTCGTCAGTATTAATCCGTCAGCAGCAGCTTCATCTGGTGACTCCCCAGAGAGAATGGGAGCCAGTGAGCATTAGCGGAGAGCCACCGGAAAACAGCCTGATCACAGTGCCAGGGGGAGGGGTAACCTTAGGCAAGTCCTTTGACGACCCTTGGTACGGCTGGGATAACGAGTACGGCCATCATAAGGCTGAAGTGGATGAGTTCAAGGCTAGCCAGTTCTTGGTGAGTAACAGTGAGTTTCTTGAGTTTGTAGAAGCTGGCGGCTATTTGAGCGATACGTTTTGGTCTGAAGAAGGGTTGAGCTGGCGCAAATTTGCTAAAGCGATGCACCCCACTTTTTGGGTGTGGAAAAACGAATGGTGTCTACGCTTGATGACAGAAGAAGTGGAGATGCCTTGGGATTGGCCTGTTGAAGTCAACTTCCATGAAGCCAAAGCCTTCTGCAACTGGAAAAGTGAGCAGATCGGCCAGCCTGTACGCATGCCAACAGAGGATGAATGGCATCGCTTGGTTGAAGAAGCCGGTGTCACCGAGCTAAATAGTGGTTCGCCCGCTAATGCCAACCTGCATCTGGATCATGGCGCTTCCTCCTGCCCAGTGACTCGTTTTCAGCACGGTCAGTGGTTTGATGTCGTGGGCAACGTCTGGCAATGGGTGGAGACCCCGACCTATCCATTCCCTGGGTTTGATGTTCATCCGCTGTACGATGATTTCACAACACCGACTTTCGACAATCAGCATAATCTGATTAAGGGCGGCTCATGGATATCGTGTGGTAACGAAACGCGCCTTAGTGCACGCTATGCGTTCCGGCGCCATTTTTTTCAGCATGCAGGTTTCCGCTATGTGGTGTCGGATGCAGAGGTTACGCTGCCCAGCGCCTATTATGAAAGCGATGCTCGCATGGCTGAGTATGCAGAGTTTCATTACGGCGATGACTGGTTTGGCGTTGCCAACTTCCCACAAGCATTGGCCAACCGTGCGTTGGTCAGCCTGTCGGGCAAGCAGAAGAAGCGCGCCCTCGATCTAGGGTGTGCCAGTGGGCGCTCCAGTTTTGAGCTGGCCCGCGAGTTTGAACACGTTGATGGCGTGGACTTCTCGGCTAACTTTATTCGCCAGGGCGTGGAGATGGCCGAGCAAAAAGTGTTGCGTTATACCCGTGTGGAAGAGGGCGAACTAGTCAGCTACCAGGAGCGTACGTTAGCGAGTCTGGGGCTGGAAGAGTCGGCGAGCCGCGTTAGCTTTCATCAAGGTGATGCGTGCAATCTCAAGCCGCAGTTCAGCAATTATGATCTTGTGCTGGCCGCCAACCTGATCGACCGACTTTACAAGCCTGCACAGTTTCTGCAAACGATCCATCAGCGCATCAATGTAGGCGGCATTTTGATGATCGCCTCGCCTTATACTTGGCTGGAAGAGTACACGCCCAAGGAAGAGTGGATTGGTGGGTTCAAGAAAGATGGTGAAAACGTTAGCACGTTGGATGGCCTTAAAGCGCTGCTTGAACCCAATTTCCGGATGATCAGCGCCCCTGAAAAAGTGCCCTTTGTGATCCGTGAGACCATGCATAAATACCAGCACAGCCTCTCGGAAGTCACGCTATGGGAGCGTCGTGCCTAGCGAGGTTTAAAAAAGACCCTCAATGGCCCGGTTAATCGACGCATGTTCGGTTAACCGGGCAAACAAATCTTCATCGGCTTCGCCGTTGATCAGCCCCAGTAATACACCTAGCACGGCACCTCTGTGCACGTTGTCACCGCCAATTTCTGCATTGATCTGTAAGGCCTTAAGGGGGGACTGTTGGTGTTTGCAGGCAAGATATAGCACCGCAGGCCAGGCGTCAGTAATATAACAGGCTGTGGATAAAATACTTCCGACGACTTCGCGTTCGCTATATTGGCTAGCAACGAGTTTTGTCAGATCACGTTTTGATAAGCCACGCGTGCCCTGTAGTAGCATTTCCTGAACCGAGCTTTCGTGTTCGCGGAATAGTAAACCGTCGATCAGTTCAACGTAGGCGTCGCAAACCTCGGCGAGAAAGTTGTCCGGGTGTGTCAGAGCGAGATGCTGTCGGCAAAGCTTACGTGTATCTGTCAGAGAGGTGCCCTTCATACGTTCGCCAATTACCAGCGGGGCAATTGTCACTAAGCCTCCAATGGAAGGCGTATCGTGAGTCACCGCACCACACTGTTTGGGCGGCAATCCCTTTTCAAGATTTGCAAAAAAGCCGCGGTGGTAAGATTCGGCATAGGTATCCGGGTGGGCTGGTGTCTCTGCCGTCATCATGCGGATATAAGCTTGAAGGAAGGTGTCACTATTATAGTGCTGCTCTGGCGCCGTCATGGTTTTCATTAGCGCTAACGCACAGTGTGCATTGAGCGTGTTATCTCCAGGAGCCATGCCCTGGTGATAATGTACATTTGGGCGATCCCAGTACGACTGCTTTCCTTTCAGAATGACACCGCCAACAATCTCAGGCTGTTGACTAATCGCTGCACGTTTGCGACCACCGCCACTGGTAGAGTGCATCGACATAATCGAGGAAGGGTGGAATTTAGGAGGCGCTTCAAATGTTTTTATCCCACCTGGAAAAGCGCTATCGATATCGTGAACGTTATAGAACCAGTGAACGGGCATGGCCAGTGCATCGCCAATAAATAGGTTTTTAAGCGCGGCAGTCGCTCTTGCTAACACAGTGTGGGTCATGGGCTGGCTCTTTAGCGTTATGTTTCGCTGTGAAAATGCAGTATTAAGCAACGCAAGACGTAAATTGAGCGTTAACATTACCGCGAGCCATCGCGAATATAAAGTATGTACAAGAAATAGAGAGGATGGCGGGAGTACAGTCCGCCTGCGAAGCTAATACTGGCCACGCCTATAGAGATCAAAAAGACAAACAACAGTGAAGGGAGCATCGCAATGAAATCACTTCAAAAACGCCTTGGCCTTATGGTAGCTATGCTGCTGATGGTAACTCTTATCAGTGGATGTCGCGGGCAACTAACCGTAACGGTGCCATTGCCCATGCTGGTGAACAACCCAGCTGCCTTTGATGATAGGCAAATCGTGACCCAGGGCGTCGTGCGGCATTTCAACGACCCCCTTCATTATTGGATCGAAGACGAACAGCTTAATCGGGTTGAGATATTTCCCCACCAGGAAATAGCGCCCTATTTAGATGAAAGTGTGGAGGTAGAAGGCCAGTTTCACTTCTCTCCGAATGAGGGGCGGCGGCTTACCCTCACGCGGGTCGATCAGTTACCAGGCGAATAACCTCTGTAGTTAAGCGACGCTATTAGCAACCTAACGTAGCAAGAGCGAACGATCTATCGCTATAAACTCACTGGCCTCATTTATTAATGATGCTGCCGTAAGTTGGGGAACACCATAAACCTCAACTTTTTTACCATGCTTAACGCGTATTTTGTTGACTAAAAGATCAAAGTCTCCATCGCCGGACACTAATACGATAACATCTGCTTGTTCAGCGTATTCCATTGCATCGAGAGCAATGCCAACATCCCAGTCACCTTTCGCAGAACCGTCTGAACGTTGGATGAAAGGTTTCAGTTTTACATTAAAACCAATTGCTCTGAGTATGTTTTGAAACTCCCGTTGCTTTTGGTCACCTCTGTCGATGGCATAGCAAAAAGCAGCCACAACGTCTCTGTTAGTGGTTACTTGTGCCCAAAATTTATTGTAATCAAAGTTCTTACCATACGCTTCTCGCACGGTGTAATATACGTTTTGGATATCAACAAATATCGCAACTTTGGTCATTAGATATAATCTTTTTTGTCGTTAATGATGAAATCAATGTGATTCTTCGGCGAGCTTGCATAGTGTTTTTACTGCCGCTGGCTGGCGCCCCTTTTGCCAAGCAAGCATGAGATCCGTGGCTATTGGCAAGTCGTCTAATTCATAGGCGACAATGTCTTCATCCCCTAGTGCCATGATGCTTGGCATAATCGCATACCCCATTCCTGTTGCGACCAAACTGCGAATAGTGATGTCATCGCGACACTCCTGAACAGTATTGGGTACGAAGCCTACCTTCTGAAAGCACCTGTCTAACCGGTCGAAGCTGCCAGGTGTTGAGGTTCGACTAAACCGAATGAATGGCGCGTCGTGAAAATCCTTAAGCGAGGTCGGGGTAGTCGCTATGAGAGGGTGGCATCGACTGGTGAAGACCGCCATACGAAAACTGGCTAATGGATAGTAATCTAGCCGTGGCTCATCTTCTCGTTCAATGAATAGAATGCCTGCATCGAGCCGACCCGCCAGAATCGCCTCTGCCTGAGGACCTGACAACATTGATTCCAGCGTTAACTGCGTTGATGGATAGCGTGAGCGAAATCTGCTGATAAGTGCTGTGATGCTAGGAATATAGGGATGTATGGTGCTAATCCCGAGCGAGAGGCTTTCGCGGTAGCCATTGGCAATATCGCGTGTTTTTTTCGCGACACTTTCGAGTTCTGACAGTAGACGCTGCCCGTTGGCATATAGGTAATGCCCCGCTTGGGTCAGAGATACCCCTTTGCGGTCACGATAAAACAGGACTGCTCCGATATCGGCTTCAAGCTGATGTATCTGTCGCGTCAAGGCGGGCTGAGCGATCGGTATCTGCTTGGCTGCAGACGATATCGAACCCGCTTCGACCACCGCCAGGAAGTACCTTAGTTTTTTTGTGTTCATGTCCGCTCCCGGAGACGTCACGATGCGCGTCTCATTTCATACAGAAAATACAACTAAAGCCTCATCTCATAAAGGTATGACGCTATCGGGAAGAAGTATTTTATTCGTACCAAGCGTTACAACATACTCAAAAACAATCTGGCTAAGCGTATAGCGGCGTACGCGGCTCATGTTGCATAAGCATGTGTTATCGCAGACGCCAGATGGCGCATTTCTCCCAGGTTTACCACTTTACAACAAGGTTTTACCTCTCATGACGTTATCAGCCATTGAGCTTGAGAAAATGATCACGTTTCGTAGGGAGCTCCATCAGCACCCAGAGTTATCTGGTCAGGAGTCTATAACCGCTGAGCGTATTGCAATGATGCTACGTGACTTGGGGGTAGATGAGGTGCATGAGAAGATAGGCGGCCACGGTGTGGTCGGCGTCATCCAAGGCACCAGCAAGGGGGCAACCGTTGGGCTTCGAGCCGACTTCGATGCCTTGCCACTCGAGGAAGCTAATCAGTTTTCGCATCGTTCCAGCCAGTCAAATGTAATGCATGCATGTGGGCATGACGGACATACGGCAATGCTGATGGCCGCTGCTGCACAGTTGGTTAACCAGCGCCCAGCTCAGGGAAATATTGTGTTGATTTTTCAACCCGCCGAGGAAATTGGTACTGGTGCTGAAGCGATGCTTGCGGAGGGGCTTCAGGAGAGATTCTCTCTTGATGCAATATTTGGACTGCACAATTGGCCAGGTGTAGATGCCGGGCGTTTTGTTATCCATGACGTCCCTCACATGGCATCAAGCGACGACTTTGAGGTGACGTTCCACTCTACGGGTGGACATGGAGCGATGCCTCATCTCACAACAGACCCCATCGTCGCGGCCAGCCTATTTACAACCGCCATTCAACAGATTGTCAGTCGTAATATTGACCCCCAGGACATCGCTGTTATCAGTCTCGGCAGTCTGCAAAGCGGCCATGCTAGCAATATTATTCCGGCGACTGCTCGGCTGACGGGTACCGCGCGCTGCTTTAAACCCGAGCTACGCAAACGCCTTGAGAAGCGGATTAGCGACGTGGCAGAAGGGGTTTCCAAGGCAACAGGATGCGACGTCACACTCGATTACGTTCCTTCAACACCAGCGGTTGCCAATGACCGCGGTTGTGCCCAACTGTGCCGCGATGTGGTGGTGCAGCGTTGGGGGCATGAACAGCTGGTAGAGCACCCAGTCAGCATGGGAGCTGATGATATGGGAGCTTTTCTTACCCATATTCCTGGTGCCTATGCATGGATTGGAAATGGTTCAGGGCCACAAACACCGAAACTTCACCAGCCTGACTATGACTTTAACGATGCCATTCTGTCGATTGGAAGCGACTTCCTGACAAATGTGGCAATGCAGTTTCTCGATAACCATCAATAAACTGGGGACACCCCATGACACCTCTCGAAAAAACAATGACACACGAGAAGAGTTCACGACCAACATTTCGCTTCCCGCATATTTTTGTCGTGTTATTTAGCTTTATCTGTCTCGCTGCTTTATCAACCCACTTTCTTCAGGCGGGTAGCTATGAGCGTGTAACCAATGAGCAAGGGCGTACGGTTGTAGTGCCAGACAGTTATGCGGCGGTGGAAGCGCAAGAAGCTGGCTGGTTAAGTCCTTTCATGGCGGTCTTTGAGGGGATGGGGGAAGGCAGTAGCATCATCTTCTTTATTTTTATCTCGGGGGGCGCGTTTGGCGTTCTAAAAGCAACCGGGGTCTTACAAAAAGTTGTTGCCAGTATCAGTAATGCGCTTACTGGACGTGATCTCATTCTTATACCTTTACTGATGCTTTTATTTGCGATGGGAGGAGCAACCTTCGGGCTCGCAGAAGAAACAATTGCCTTTATCATTATCCTCGCACCGTTACTGCGTATGCTGGGGTATGACTCTATTACGGCCGCAGCGGTACCACTGGTAGGTGCTGGTGCTGGTTTCTCTGCAGCGTTTATGAATCCTTTTACCGTTGGCGTTGCTCAGGATATCGCTGAACTCCCGATGTTTTCTGGAATGACCCTGCGGGCCTGTTACTGGCTAATATTCGTCAGCGTCAGTATTGCTTTCGTCACTCGCTATGCGGCCAAAGTGAAAGCTCACCCCGAAGCGAGCCCTGTCTTTAATAGCGACCGCCGCCAATTTGGCAAACCGCAAGCCAATGAGGATCCAGGCGCGTTATCGGTTGCCGATAAACTCGTCCTCGCTACTTTTGTAGGCACTATTCTCGTTATTGCCTATGGGGTGATACGCCATGGCTGGTATATCGGTGAGATGTCCGGCGCCTTTCTCTTGATGGCTATTTTAATCGGCGCATTTGCGCGTATGAATCCGAATAAAATTGCCGACCACTTTGTTGAGGGCATTCAGGAGATTGCGATGGGGGCACTGGTAGTGGGCTTTGCCTTTGGCATCCTGGTGATTCTGAGAAATGGGGATATCCTGGATACGATTCTTTATCATCTCGAAGGGCTGCTGAGCGGAATGCCCGCAGTGGTTACTGCGGTATGTATGTTTTTTGTTCAACTTGTCCTGAACTTCTTAGTCCCTTCTGGCAGTGGCCAAGCAGCACTGACAATGCCTCTAATGGTACCTCTTGCAGATCTTGTGGGAGTGACCCGTCAGACAGCTATTCTTGCGTTTCAGTTTGGTGATGGCATCTCCAATATACTTACTCCAACGTCAGGATATTTCATGGCAGGGCTTGCGGTAGCAGGTGTGTCGTGGAGTAAGTGGATCAAATGGATACTTCCATTAGCGATTCTTCAGCTGGGTATGGCAAGTCTGATGATTACTCTTGCGCAGATCTTTTCCTGGACATAAATAAGGCATCAATAATGCGTATTAACAAAATCACGGTATATGGTGTGCGTCTTCCACTTAAGCAACCGTTTAAAATTGCCTATGACACTTATCACGATATCGCCAGCCTGATTGTCAGCATCGAAACTGCTTCTGGCCAGGTTGGCTGGGGTGAAGCCGTGGTAGATCAGCATGTGTCTGGAGAGACGTATCTTGGCGCACGAGAAATCATAACCCGTGAGTTAGCGCCCTTGCTAATGGGCGCCGACGCCAGTGATATTGCGCAATTCCATCATGTCGCCAACCGTAAAATTCGCCATAATCCCTCGGCTAAAGCAGCTCTCGATATTGCGCTTCACGACCTGGTGGCGCGTGAGTGCGGAAAGCCGCTTTATGCGCTGCTAGGTGGGCGTAGCCATGCTAGATTGGAACTTCCATACGTTATCAGCATGTTAGCGCCGGAGGAGATGGCGCGTCAGGCGAAAGAGGCTGCTCGACGCGGTTATCAGTCCATCAAAATCAAACTGGGCGATACGCCGGAACATGATATTGAACGGATTGCGCGCGTTAGAGAGGCGCTAGATCGCTCGATTGCGTTGCGTGTGGATGCCAATCAAGGATGGAGTGCTAAGCAAGCGCTTCAGGTCATTCGGCATGCAGCGCCCTATCAAGTGGATTGGTTTGAGCAACCCGTCGCTATGGAGAATCTCGCAGCTATGGCCCGTGTGACTCAGTCAACTGATGCGATGATTATGGCTGATGAGCCTATTCATGGTGTTAAAGAAATGCTGGATGTGATTCAACTAAACGCCGCTGACATGGTTAACATTAAGTTAATGAAATCCTCCGGCTTACGTCCTGCTATGGCGATGGCAGAGGTCGGAATGGCGGCTGATATACCCTGCCAGATCGGCTCTATGGTGGAGTCCTCGATCGCGACGCTCGCGGGTGCCCACCTAGCGCTGGCGCACCCCAATATTATTGCGAATGACTTGGTGGGGCCCGCCATGATTGGCGAAGATGTTGCGCAGATGCCGGGAGATGAAACGCATATTGTGTTGGACGACTCACCTGGACTTGGCGTGACTATCGACAGGAGTCGAGTGCGGGATCTCAGCGAATTTGTCGACACCATTGACTGAACCAAGATGTACTCTCGTGCAGGAGTGAAGTAAGAAGATGTTCTCTTCTTTGGTGCTTCTGCCCGAGAGTTATCAATGCTGTTATAAAATCTCAAGCGTATGAATATATAAACATATTAATAGCGTTAAGCTTTTTATAGGCGTTAAGCTTTTAATAGGGATTAAATGAGGTAATTGTTTGGCAAAAAGCAATGGCTAGTTGTTTAGCTAAACATAGCAATGCGTAGTATTGTGCCAGTATCAATCACTAAACTGGGTAACATGCTCTACAAAGCGTCGCACTTTGGCGAGTTCCCCCAAGTGTTCAGGGTAAACAAGATAATAAGCACTCTCACTGAGCAATCGATATGGCCAAGCGACTGCCAGTCGGCCACCTTCCAACTCTTCATCGACGGTAAAGTGAGGAACCAGGGCGACCCCACCGCCTGCCATTGCCGTTCGCACCAGCATAGGAAAGGTCTCGAAGCGGGTGCCATGATAGCTACGGTCAGTGATGATCTCTTGGTTTGCAAACCAATGGTGCCATGCGTCAGGGCGTGTCGAGAGATGCAGCAGCGGTAGTTGTGTTAAGTCATCCACTGACTGGATGGGGTGCCGAGCGAGTAATTCAGGGGAGGCAACCGCGACCATATCCTCATCAATAAGCTTATGACAAGCAAGGCTTGGCCAACTGCCATGCCCATAAAACAGAGCAATATCGATATCTTGCTGCTCAAGATCGAAATCTTTTACGCGGTCATGAAACTCCAAACTAATGCCTGGATTGGCGGCTAAAAAGGTGGGCAACTTATTGGCCAACCAGCGGCTACCGAAGCTAGGTAAGGTGGCGATTTTAAGAACCTCGCTATTACCGCTGTAGGTCATTATCGCTTGCGTCGACATCTCAATTTGAGTGAGCACTTTGCGTACGTCACTTAAAAAAATGGCCCCTTCTGGGGTTAGCAGCAGGCTACGTCGCACGCGACGAAATAGCTTGTGTTGCAAGGTGGCTTCGAGGTGCGCGACTTGTTTGCTGACAGCACTTTGGGTGAGGTTTAGCTCGTCTGCTGCGCGAGTAAAACTCATATGGCGTGCGGCTGCTTCAAAGCATTGCATAGCCGCCGTAGAAGGAAGATTGCGTGATGCCAAACCTGGCGCTCCTGATGACCTGAAAGCCGCCCCGGCGACTAAGCGCCGGGGGGAAGCTAGGCTTTTATAATGGCTCATTGGGCGAGCGTTGCAGCCTCCTGGGATTTATCAGGTCGGCGCGACTGAAGCCAGCCCACTGTCACCATGGCAAGCAAGCCTAAGCCGCTGGTTAGCAACTCGGGAACCACCATGGCAAGCCCTGCGACTAACAGTACCAGACGCTCCCCGAAGAAGGAATCACGCACAAAGTAACCGAGTAGTGCGCTGCTGACGCCCATAATCCCTACGAGTGAAAAGAACAGCGCGCTTAAAAGACCTAGCAGCGTAGGTTCGACTAATACCAGCACAGGATTATAAATGAAGGCATAAGGAATAATAAACGCACCAATCGCCAATTTAACCGCCGTAAAGCCGGTCTTCATTGGGTTGGCTTGTGCAATGCCTGCACCCGCAAACGCGGCTAAACACACGGGAGGCGTAATATCGGCGATGATGCCGAAATAAAAGACAAACAAATGTACTGCCATTGGCGGAAGGCCGAACTCATTAATCAGTGCTGGTGCGGCAATGGTGGCAGTGACCACATAGTTTGCTGTTGTGGGTAATCCCATGCCCAAGACAATACAGGCAATCATTGTGAACAACAGCGCAAGTATCAAAACGCCGTCAGCTAAGCTAATAATGCCAGCAGCAAATTTTGACCCCATTCCTGTCATGCCTACCACGCCAGCGATAATGCCTGCGCAAGCGACCGCTGCGATCACTGGCAGTGCCACGCGCGCCCCTTTTTCAAAAATAACCAATATATCTTTTAACGAAGGGCGTGTTTCTTTGCGAGCCAAACTGACAGCAAACGCACATGCGATACCCAGTAGCGCTGCCCGTTGAGCGGTAAAGCCAACGCTAATAGTCGTAATAATGACGAGTAAAGGCAGCAACATGTAGCCTTTTGACAGTATCAGCTTACGCTTGCTGGGCAATTGATCTTTAGGAAGGCCGAGAATGCGATGACGTTTGGCTTCGAAATGCACCCCGATAAAAATACCCGCAAAATAGAGAATGGCGGGAATCAGCGCCGAAAACATGATTTCGCGGTAAGAGACGCCCACGTACTCCACCATGATAAAAGCCGCAGCACCCATTAAGGGCGGCATGATCTGCCCGCCGGTAGAGGCTGACGCTTCGACGGCTCCTGCTACTTCGGGCTTGAAGCGGGCATTTTTCATCATAGGAATGGTGAAAGAGCCAGAAGCCACGGTGTTGCCGATAGAGCTTCCCGAAATCATACCCTGAAGCGAACTTGCTATAACGGCGGCTTTGCCGGCCCCACCCGTAAAGCGCCCGGTTAATGCAAAGGCTAAGTCATTAAAGAATCGGCCGACGCCGGTATGCATCAGAACAACGCCGAAAAACAAGAACAAGAAGATAAAGCGCGCCGATATTTGCAGGGGCGTACCAAAAACGCCGCTTTCCCTAAACCATAAGTAGGGAGACACCTGCTCAAGAGAGAAGCCCGGATGAGAAAGCAAAGGGCTAGGGATCAAGTTGCCAAACAGCGCATAGAGAATTGCCAACGTAGCCATGACAACAATTGGCATACCAACAGTACGGCGAGTTGCTTCTAGTACAAACAGTACGCCGAGTGCGGCAATCGTTAGGTCAACGGCTGAATAGCCCGTAACCCTTGCACGCAGGACTTCTTCATAAAATAGGATTTTATAGTAGGCGGCAAAGGTGGCTACGAAGGCGAGTATTACGTCGTACCACGGCACGCCATTACGCCTGCCCGCACCGCGCGTTGCAGGGAATAAGATAAAGATCATCCCCAAGGCAAGCCCTAAGTGGACGGCACCTTGCTGCTGTGACGGTAGCGTACCAAAATAACCGGTATAGAGATGAAAGCAAGTCAGTGATACACCCATTAGGGTGATCAGCCAACCCCACTTGCCTAGCTGTAGTGCAGAACGTACTTGTGACTCACGATCATACTTTTCTAAAAGCGCCGCTTCGTCAGGAGTTTTTTTTTATCCACGATTAAACCTCATACATATAACGCCGCTGGCTTAGCCAGCGGCGAAAGGGAAACATCAATCGGTTAGATCACTTAGGCTGTCAATATTGGAGCGTTCACGGGTCACAATCTGAATGACTTCAGGGTAAATGTGTCCGATAAAGGCAACGTTATCAATCGCGCCACTTTCGAACTCTCCGCGTCCGGCAACGGCATCTTGTGCCGGTGCGTGTACGGTCATCCCGAGATCCATACCGTTATCACGAATGCTCACTAAGTTTTCGATTGAAGCGCCAGTTTCAATATTGGTGAAGTTATAGTTTTCCAGGTAACGGTTCCAAATGGTGGCCATCTCACCGCCTAGAGGGTAGTAAGTGCCGCCTTGGCTACCGGTACCTAAAATAAACTCTTCTTTGGCTTCAGTTTCGCCAAGCTCCGCAACCGGGTTATTTACGGTGAGGCCTTGCTCTTCGTAATATTTTTTAGCACCGGGGTGAATGGGTAGACCTTCTGAACCATTGAGTGCATTTTCAAGGGTAATGAACGCAGACTGGGAGTGCGTGTTTTCTTCAGCATGTTCATGCATTAAACGCGCTAGTTCATAACCCAGGTCTTCATCAATAGTATTTGTGTTACCAACTAAAATGGCATAAGCCGTAATAGTGTTTACATCTTCACTTTGAAAAGCATAGCTATTAGCGGGAATCGTAAAGCGCTTATAGGCACTGTTCTCTTCAATATAGTCAATAGCGTCATCGCTTAAACTAATTAGGCGCGCATCGCCGCTCGAGGCTTGTAAGTTCTCGATACTGCCAGAAGGTAAACCAAGAATACCGATAGAAATATCGATGTTGCCATCTTGCACACCATCGAGTGCAGCACCAAACCCTTCTTGATAGGTATTGTACTTATCGCTACCAATACCGTAGGCATCAAAAAGTAGTTGGGAAACGCCTTGAGTGGTACTGGCAGGGGGGCCAATAGCGATATTAGGTTTGCTGTCGCCACCACAACCCGCCAACAGAAGAGTCGCACCTACGCCGCATAGCACTTTTGTGGATAGCACTTTTGGTGATAGCACTTTAGAAGTAATGTTTTTCATGTTAACTCCTGCTAATTAAATTATTTATAATAAAATTCTGCTTAGCAATTCTCGCAATCCGACCGTCTGGGGATCGATCAGTGAAAATGGCGCGAAAAATAGCTGGCTATTGTTCACGTATGCAGCCCGACAGACAAAAGAAATTAAGTTGCGTACGCATTCCATTTTGTCATGCCAAAGACTTTTAAGAAATCCCTTAAGTAATCAGTGATTTGTGCTTTTTATCTGCATGACCGGCGCGACGTTTTCCTTTTATAGTCTTCCTAGTGGAATATGTGCTAGCAATGAGTGGGCTATGCTGAGCGGCGGATGATTATGCTTCTGATCATGTGTTCACACCTAATGCATTCCTGCTTGGCATGTATTTAGCGTTTTTTTTCGTTTGTGATCTGCCATATGAACCTGTTTGATAAGGGAACACATAGTCATTTCAGGAGCGTTTTCGACGATGGACCTTCCCAACGTCAGCAGTGCATTAGGCATCCTCCATCCCGTTTGCATTACTAAAGGGCGTAATGCAGAGGTATGGGATGAAGCGGGACAGCGTTATATCGACTTTATTGGCGGTATTGGTGTGCTTAACTTGGGGCATGGCCATCCAGCGGTGGTCGAGGCCGTCAAGGCTCAGGTCGATACCCTCATGCATTCAGCGTTTAATGCCTTGCCGCACCGTGGCTACCTCTCTGTCGTAGAGCGACTTGACCAGTTTGTGCCGGTTTCTTATCCGCTGGGATGCATGCTGACGAACAGTGGTGCGGAAGCGACAGAAAATGCTCTGAAAGTTGCCCGTGGTGTCACGGGTCGCCAGGGCGTGATTGCCTTTGACGATGCTTTCCATGGCCGCACCTTGGCCGCGCTCAATTTGAACGGCAAAGTTAAGCCCTACAAAGCCGGTTTAGGCGCGTTGCCTGGCCCGGTTTATCACCTGCCGTTTCCCAGCCAGGATAGTGGGATATCCGCCGAGCAGTCGCTGGCGGCCCTAGAGCGTGTATTTGACGTAGAAATTGCTCCCAGTGAAGTGGCGTGTGTCGTCGTTGAACCCATTCAAGGGGAAGGCGGTTTTCGCTTACTTTGCCCCCAGTTTGCTAAAGCGCTGCGGGCAATCTGCGATCAGCACGGTATTTTATTGATTTGTGACGAAATCCAATCAGGCTTCGGACGAACCGGTAAACGCTTTGGCTTCAGTCACCTCGGCATCGAGCCCGACCTGATTCTGTTAGGAAAAAGCATTGCCTCAGGTCTTCCTCTGGCCGCTTTGGTAGGGCGTAAAGAGTTAATGGATGCCTTACCCAAAGGCGCGTTGGGAGGCACCTATTCAGGCAATGCGGTTGCGTGTGCAGCTGCATTGGCAGTGATGGATATCATGCAAGACGAGGCGCTAAGCGAATGGGGTAATGCCCAAGAAGCGGCGATTGTGAGTGCTTACCAGCGCTGGAAAGCAAGCGAGCGTTTTCCCATGCTAGGAGCCATGACGGGTATTGGCGCGATGCGCGGTATCGTCTTTGAAGATACCGACAATGCTACGGGGGGAGAGCACTTAGCTAACCTCTTGGCTGCGGGGCGTGATGCTGGCGTTTTGCTAATGCCCAGTGGCCGCAAGCGTAATGTCTTACGCTTATTGCCGCCATTGACCACTGAACCAGACGTCATGTCAGAAGGGCTAGGGCTCATCGAGCAGGCGCTGGAGACGCTCAAGGCATGATCGTAATGGTCAGCGAAGTGGCAGTGCGAAGTGGCTATGTGGCGTTTCTCGACGCCTTGCGCGCCCGTGGCTTCGAAGGCGAGATTGCCCCGGACTATGCCAACCGCACGGTGCTGGCAACGGATAACTCGATTTACCAGCGCCTGCCCCAGGCGGCGGTGTTTCCTAAGCATGCGGAAGACCTTGAGCGCCTTGCCAAGCTGGCTGCCGAGCTGCCCCACCGCGATATCGTGCTCACGCCTCGTGGCGGCGGTACCGGCACTAATGGCCAGTCGTTGACCGACGGTATCGTGGTGGACGTTTCCCGCCATATGAACCAGATCCTCGAGATCGATGTAGAGGCACGGCGGGTACGCGTTCAAGCCGGCGTGGTGAAGGATCAACTCAACGCGGCGCTGAAGCCCCATGGGCTGTTTTTTGCCCCGGAGCTGTCGACCTCTAACCGCGCCACCATCGGCGGGATGATCTCCACCGATGCCAGCGGCCAGGGTAGCTGCGAGTATGGCAAAACCCGTGACCACGTACTGGAACTGGATACGGTTCTGCTGGGGGGCCAGCATCTGCATAGCCGCCCGCTTAGCGCTGACGAAGAGCAGCAGGCCGTTGCCCAATCCGGCATTCTTGGCCAGGTGCATACCACCGCGGCTGAGATTATCGACCAGCAGCGGGGGCTGATTGAGGCGAAATTTCCGCCGCTCAACCGCTGCTTAACCGGCTACGATCTGGCACATCTGCGGGAAGCAAAAGGCCAGCTGAACCTGAACAGCCTGCTGTGCGGCTCGG